>DFYU01000091.1 GCA_002383415.1 Geobacter sp. UBA4074 | reverse complement strand
ATCAGGTCAAAACTGCCCAGCATCGCCATCCGAGTGTTGTCCAACAGATTAAGATGGCTGATCGACACCAGCTGCCTTACCCGGTCGGCAATCCGAAAGGAGCCGTCCTGCGGTTCAAAGTACTTCAACAGATAGTAGTCGTCGGTCATACGAAAGGCTGAGCGTCCATAGATACCGCGCCGCGCCTGGTGCAGCACCCGTTGGCTGATATCAGTGCCGACAATCTCCAGTTGCCAGCCCTGCAGGCACTGCTGTTCCAGCAGCAGCATGGCGATGGTATAGGGTTCTTCGCCACTGGAACAGCCGGCACTCCATATCCTGATCCTGCGTGGCTCGCCGGCTGCCTGCTTGCGCTTGCAAAGTTCCGGCAGGATCTCATCAGAAAAGGCACTCAGCTGATATGCTTCACGAAAGAAATAGGTCTCGTTAGTGGTAAGGAGATCCATGATCTCCTCCAGCTCCTGCTCTCGTTTGCGATTGAACTTCAGAAATTGGTAATACTCACGATACGACTTGAGCTGGTGAGTGGCCAAGCGGCGCCCTAACCGTTTTTCCAGCAGGTATTTGGCATCATCCCCAAAATACAGGCCGCTGTGGGCATACACCAGATCACGGAGCAGTCGAAACTCCTCGTCAGGCATCAGTATGGCCTGCTCTGCGACCAGCATGGTCAGTGACCGTCCAGCAGTTGCCGCAATGCCTGCCTGACCAGATCATGATCCTCACGATCAAGGGCCATACGCAACAGGTCGTGCCGCTCTGGTGGCGGCAGACTGGCACAGGCCCGCACCGCACTCATCCGCACATCCCAATCGCTGTGGCTGAGGATGTGATGGAGCCAGGGCAGCAGCAGATCCGGCTTGTGCCGGGCCAGCACCTCGATAACCCCTTTCAGCACCTCGCCATCACGCTGACCAAGGGCCTGTGAAATCAGGGCAAAGCCCTCCGGCGCGGCAAGCAGGTCAAAGGCCTCCAGACAGGCCAGTTGTGCCACCTCATCCCCCCGCTGCCACAGAGCAAGGGCGTCCGACAGCGCCTCATTGCCGCACAGCTCCACCAGGCTGCGCAGCGCAGCGGCCTGTACCCAGGACGATGGATCCTGCAATGCCAGCCGTAAGGGCGCAATGCTCTCGTGCTTGCCACAACAACCGCTCAGCGACTCGGCCGCGGCAATGCGCACCTCTTCAGCCTCATCAACCAGCGCCATCACCAGGTTGGGACAGGACGCGGCCAGAGCCAGCCGGCCAACGGCACGAACAGCTGACTCCCGAACCGCTGCATGTTCGTCCTTGATCAGCAGGGCCAACTGTTCGCAATCACCACTGGCGGCGCACAACAGGGCTGCCGCCCGCCGCTGCTCAGGCAGCTCAGAACTGATCATCTGACCGGCTATCTCACGCACCAGCCCACTGTGGGAGCCGCCACGGGTGCGCAAGGTCTGCAGCGCCGCGTCGCGCACGGACGAATCCTCATCATCGAGCAGGCCAGTCACGGCCGACAGTAACGCTGCGCTGGGCAATCTACCGGCTGCAACGGCTGCTGCGCGGCGCACCAGAGCGGCATCATCGGACAACCCCTGGCTGATGGTCTGCTCAACATCCGCTTGTAAGCGCCCCAGACGGCCCAGCAGGGTGCAGATGGCAGCCCGCTCCGTCTCATCGGCCAAGGCATAACGGGCAACTGATGGCGCAATGGCGACTGTGCCGATGGACTGCAGGGCGTCCATGGCACGCGAAGTCAGACATTCATTGCCCATGGCCTGCAGCAACAAGGGCAGGCTACGCGGGTCTGCCAGCACCTCCAACAGCTCCACCACCGCTTCCGCCACCTCTGCGGTACCGCTGACAGCAGCCTGGGTCAAGGCCTCCAGCAATCCCTGATCAAAAAGCGCCCTGAGGTGGTCAATCACCGACTGCCGAAACAGCGGTTCCAGGTTATGCAGCACTGTGGCCAGCGAACGTATTGCCACTGACCGCAGACTGGGCAACTGGCTTTGCAAACCTTCCAGCAACAGATCGGCCGCTGCAGTATCAGCACCGATCTTGCCCAGACACTCATAGGCTGCCAGACGCAACATATCCTGACGGGCCAGACAAGCCACCACCGGCGGCAGTGGCCCTGGCACAGCAATGCGGCCTAGGGCTGACAAGGCATTAAAACGGAAAAAATCGTGCTGCTGGCGGTCCAATGCCTGTAGCAGGGCCGGCACCGCCGATCGGTCACCGATGGCGCCCAATGCCTCGGCTGCCGCTGCGGCAACATTGACATCAGGGTCAGCAAGGGTTGTCAGCAAGGCCGGCACGGCGCTCCGTTCACCGATGGCAGCCAGCGTATCAACCACCAGCTTGCGCAGGTCCTGGTCGCTATCCTGAAGATGATCGAGCAGGGCCGGCACGGCGCGTTTACCCAGCCTGACCAGCAGCTCCGAGGTTGCATTACGCAGACCGGCGTTATCCTCATGCCGTAGCAGCTCGATCAATCCGTCGATCTCTTCCCGTCCGGGACGAGCCGCAACCAGCACCTCCACCGCCTCTTTACGCACCCGCCAGCTCTCATCGCCCAGTGCAGCCCGCAACAGCTCACGACAGCGCTCTAGCGGCACCCCCAATTGCTCCTGCACGGTGCGACGGCGAACCTCCTCGTCTTCAATGGCAAGCGCAGTCGGTCGCTCAGTCATGACCATGGTGCAGATCTCCGGCAACACGCCCCAACTCCCGCCGTTCAGCCGGGGTAAAAAGCGTATCAATATCAAGAATCAGGTACAAGAGCGCGTTAACCAGACAGACCCCGACCAGATACTCACCCCCGACCCCTTCCACAAGCTCAGGCGGCGGGACAATGGCATGCACCGGCACGGAGATAACTTCCTCCACGTCATCTACTACCAAGGCCACCAGTCGGCCGGCAACCGAGATGATCATCAGCTTGCCTGCGCCGCCAAAGCGGGGTTCCATCCCGAAGCGAGAACGCAGATTCACCACCGGAATCACCGTGCCCCGCAGGTTGATCATCCCCTCCAGCACCTGTGAGGGACGGGGCATACCGGCCAGCGGCTGCGGCAACATGATCTCCCTGATCCGCATGATATCAACGGCAAAGTGGTTGTCACCCAGCCGAAAACTGGCCAACTGCAGCTCCTGTACGGTGGCCTCATCCATCTCAGTTCCCATGGGCGGCAAGCTCCAGGTCAGCCACGTTTTGAATATCAAGCAGGATTACCATCCGGTTGTCGGCACGACCGATACCGGCCACAAACTCCCGGTCAATCCCCTCCAGAGCTGCCGGCGCTGCTTCGCGGCGATGGTCGGCAATACGGACCACGCCGGTCACGCTATCCACCCGCAAACCACTTAAACCAGCACGTTGACGCACGATCACAATCCGCTGCTGTGCAGTGGGCCGCTGCGAATGAAGTCCGAGACGCTTGCGCAGATCGATCACCGGCACGATCACCCCGCGCAGCGAGATGATGCCATCCACAAAGTGGGGCGCACGGGGCACTTCCGTCAGTTCACGGGGTTTGATCAGCTCCTTGATCTCCATGATGTTGACGCCATACTCCTCATCACCCAGCAGAAAACAGAGAAACTCCTGGTAGACATCCTCGCTGGCCACCGCCTGTGCCTGACTCTGCGGTTGCGGCTCAACATCCGCCAGCACCTGATCGGCCTGCCGTCCGGCAAGGATCACGGCCAAGGGATCGAAACGAACCGGCGAGGCGATACTACGGATCGGCGCAGGGCCCGGGATGACCAGTTCACTGCCGGCCGATTCCGGCGAGTCATCAGGCACGGCCAGCGCCGGCGGCACAACCGTTTCCTGCGGTGACGGCTGCTGTTCGAGCTGCTCGTCTGGCGCCTGAGCCGCCCCCTCCTGCCGTGCCTTTGTACGTATTTTGGCCAAATCCATAGCTTAGGCTACCCGCTTTACAGAATTACTTCATCCCTGACTTCGTTGACGATTGCAGCATCAACCATGGCTGCGTCGGCACCGTAAGCCACCAGCAGGGCGTTGGTGGCTATGGCGTTAATCCGCCGTGGCACCCCGCCCGACAGCTCATGGATCGCCTGCAGTGCATCGGGTGTAAACAGCCCGTCACTGCCGCCGGCAGCCATGATCCGATAATCCAGATATTCCATGGTCTCTTCAAGGGAGAGCGGCTGCAGATGATACTGCAGCGCAATCCGTTGACGCAACGGCTCCAGCGACTGATGACGCAGCAGTTCACGCAGTTCCGGCTGTCCCATGATCAGCACGGCCAGCAGGTTATGATGATCCAGCTGATAGTTGGTCAGCAGCCTGATCTCGTCGAACACCTCAAGGTCATTGATGGTCTGTGCCTCGTCAATCACCAGCACCGGACAGACACCAGCCCGGTAGAAATCATAGAGTACGCCGGTGATCTGCCGCAGCAGATCGTCCTTGGTGCGAGCCGGTTGCTCGATCTCCAGTCCGTGGGCCACGGTGCGCAGAAACTCCAACGCCCCCATGCGAGGGTTAAAGATCAGCACAAAACGACAGGCTGTCCCACAACGGTCCATCAGGGCCCGCGACAGGGTGGTCTTGCCACAGCCGACATCACCGGTCAACAGGGCGATCTCCCGCTCCTCAACAGCATACTCCAGGCGGGCCAAGGCCTCCTCGTGCCCCCGCGACAGGAACAGAAAACGGGGATCGGGGGTCTTGCCGAACGGCTTTTCCCGCAGACCAAAGTAGGTCTTGTACACGCCTAGCCCCCTGAACGAACCATCTCGGTGATGATGCCGCCTGCATCAAGCACCAAAATGGTACGCTGATCGCCCAGATCAGCTGCGCCGGAGATGCCGCGAATGGAACGGAACACCTCACCCAACGGCTTGATGACGATATCCTGCTGCCCCAGCAGATCATCCACCACCAAGCCCAGTCGTTTTTCCGCCGCACCGACCACCACCACGTACTGTTCGATCGGTGTATCGATACGATTCACCGCCAGAAAACGATCAAGCCGCAAAAGCGGCAAGGTGGTCTCGCGCAGCGTGATCACCTCCTTGTTCTCCACGGTCCTGATCTCTTCCGGCACCAGCAGCAGCGATTCCACCACCGAGGTGATCGGCAGCGCGTAGGTCCGGCCGGCGCAGGTGATAATCAGCGCCTTGATGATCGCCAGGGTGATCGGCAGCACAATGGTGAAACGGGACCCTTTGCCCAGGCTGGTTTCGATATCCACCATGCCCGAGACCGCGGCGATGTTGTTGCGGACCACGTCCATGCCGACGCCGCGACCGGAGACATCGGTGATCTGATCGGCGGTTGAAAAGCCGGGCAGAAAGATCAGTTCCAGCGCCTCCCGGTCACTCAAGCTGCTGACATCATGCACCAGTCCCTTGGCCAGGGCCTTCTGCTTGATCTTTTCAATATCGATGCCGCCGCCATCGTCCTCCACCTCGATCACAACATGGTTGCCCTTCTGGTAGGAGGAAAGCCGCACCGTGCCGCGTTCCTCCTTACCCTGAGCGCGGCGCTGTTCAGGTGATTCTATGCCATGATCAATGGCATTGCGGATGATATGCATCAACGGATCGGCGATATCCTCGACAATCAGCTTATCCAGCTCGGTATCGGCGCCGTACAGCTTCAGGTCGACCTTTTTGCCCTGCTCGCGGGTGATGCTACGAACGATACGGGACATCTTGTCGTAGAGCTGACCCACCGGGATCATGCGGATATCCATCACCCCGCTCTGCAGATCGGCCAGCCGCCGTTCAAGCCCTTTGGCGGCCTTTCCCAGATCGACCGCCATACGGGAGAACCCTTCCGCCCTCATCCGGTTGGCAATGGCCGTAATCGAGGACTGGGCCAGCACCAGTTCACCAACGATATTCATCAGCGAGTCCAGCTTGCCGATATCGACCCGCACGGTGCGGCTCATGCTCTTGGCGGTTGCGTTCTCGTCAACTGGCGTCGATGCCGCAGGCGCCCCGACACTGCCGGGCTGTTCGTCAACAGCGACAACTGCGTCAGTCACCGGCATGGCAACCCCGGCTTGGGTGACAGGTGCTGCAACAGGGGCACTAAACTCAGCTGGCGCCCCATAACCGGTGAGCGAGACCACGCGCCCTTCCAGCAATTGCCGCAGCTCCTGCTCGCTGTGTTGGGTACCCAGCAACAGATCGAAATCTATGTTGGTCTGATTATTTTCGCCGATACTGGGCAGGGTGCTGACCACTTCGCCATATTTTTTCAGCAGATCGGTCAGGCTGCCCAACTCCAAGTCGAAACTGCCCAAGTCAAAGGATGTGTGCAGCACGAACAGGCAGCGCCCCTGCGCCAGGTTCTCACGCAACCGGTGTTCTTCGTACTCGGTAAGGGAACCGGTGATGGCGGCCGGCAGGCCCAGCTGTTCCAGTGAGCTGGCAGTGGGAGCGGAACCCGGTGATAGGCTGGCCGTGATGGCTGCGGCGTGCGCGTCTATCTCATCCTGATGCTGGTCAAGGGTGCCGTCACTGGTGGCCCGCAGTAGTACGGTCAGCAGCCTGGCAGAACGGAACAGCAGGTCAACCACCGTCGGACTAAGACTCACCTTGCCCATCCGCAGCCAATCCAGCAGGTTTTCCGTGTTGTGGGCAACCTCGGCCACGGCCGTAAAGCCGAACATGCCGGCCACCCCCTTCAGGGAATGGGCACCGCGAAAAATGGCGTTCAGCAGATCAGGGTCCCAGCTGCCGGATTCAGCCATGTCGGCCAGATCAGCCAACTGAGCCCCTAATTCCTCAAGGATCTCTTCGGCTTCTGCCAGAAAATCCCGTGCTGCATCGGTGATTGGCGGCTGGACGACACTCATAGCAACCTTTGTACAAGCTCCAGCAGTTTGGCGGGAATAAACGGTTTAACCAGATACTCGTTGGCCCCCAGCGAAAGACCGCGATCGATATCCTTGCGGCTGCCCTCGGTTGAGATGATGATCACCGGCAGGTTCTGATACATGGGATTGGTGCGGATATAGCTCAACAACTCCAGGCCATTGATATCCGGCATATTGATGTCGGTCAGCACCAGGTCGACCTGTTCGCGGGGCAGGATTCGCAGCGCCTCAAAACCGCTGGCGGCCTGCACGGTCTTGACGGGACCCAGGGTTTCTATGGTGGCCACGAGCAGCGAACGCATGGCAGCTGAATCGTCGACAATGAGGATCGTGGCAGGACGCACACTACTACCTTTCTGATCGGGCTGCAGCTGCCTCCCGGCATTTCTGCAGTTCCCCGCGGAGTTGGGACATGAAAACGGTAAACGCTTCCGATTCCACATTACCGCGGCGGGGCTTCAGCAGACAGACACTGCCCAGTTCGGCCGCCTCGGCTTCAGCCTCAGCATGGGAGAAATCGGTCATCAGGATCACGACCAGATCCTGGAAGTTCTGGCGCAGCAGCTTCAGGATTTCAAGGCCGCCCAACACACCGGAGCCATCCATTTTGGGCATGATCAGGTCGATCAGCACCATCGGCCGGCGACCGCTCCGGCACAACGTGTCGATGGTAACCAGGGCCTGCTCGCTGCTGGTGAAGGGAAACACCTCCAGCAGTTCAGCCGGGAATTGTCCGGCAATGGCCTGGGCAGTGGCGCTGTCATCGTCCACCACCACCAGTGCACAGCGTGTATCGTCACCACCAGCGGCAGCAGCCGCTGCAGCGGGCGGTTCCTGAACTGTTTCTGCAGCGCTGAATTCGTGTTGCAGCCGCTCTCCCTGGGCCGAAAGCTGCTCAACCGAACCGCCTTGTTCCAGCATCAGCTGCAACGGGTCCAGGTAGGCGGCATCAACGGTCTCAATCTCCTCGCAGGGCTCAAAATCGTAGCTACCCTCATGCCAGGCAAACAGAGTCAACAACACGTTTGACATCTGCTCCCGCACGGTCTGTTCAATCACCTGCAGATCAACCTGATAGCGATGGTGCAGAATGGAACCGATCCGTTCCCGAAAACCTTCGTATTGCTGCAGGGCCAGGACATCCCGTACCAGGTTGGCGTCAACAACCCCTTTGCGCACCAGCATTTCGCCCAGACTCTGCTGGAAACCGGTGGAGGTTGCCCGCACCACCAGGCCGTCACGCAGCTGCAGCACCGCCTCGCGCCCGCGGCTCTTCAGGGTCAGGATGCCGGTCCTGCGGCTGACCGTAATGATCTGCAGGATGTCGTCCAGTCCCAGCTCTTCAAGTTTTCCACTCAGGCTACTGCCCATGAGCCAGCCTTCTCCCGACAGCTAGTTTCAACAGCAAAAGAGGGTGAATCATAAACCATGACTCCACCGCAAGTAAAGCGCTATCGCTCCTTGCGGGCGGTCCGCTCACGGCCGCGGAACAGCAACCTGAACGGGGTGCCCTGAAAACCGAACGCATCCCGGAAGCGGTTCCCCAGGTAGCGCTCATAAGGGGTGCCGATCCCTTCAGGCTGATTGGTGAAGATGGCAAAGGTGGGCGGCTTGACCCCCACCTGAGTGGCAAAATAAAACTTGACCCGCCTGCCCTGATGCAGCGGTGCATGGTGAGCCTCCACCGCCTCCTTAAAGCACCGGTTTAGCTCTGCTGTTGTAACCCTCCGTGAATACTGCTCTGCAACCACAGCCACCTCTTCCATCACCTTGTGAATACGCTGCCCGCTCATGGCGGAGACAAACACGATCGGCGCAAAGGCCAGAAACTTGAACTCGTAATTGATCTGCTCCACGAACTTGCCGACCGTCTTGTTGTCCTTTTCCAGGGTATCCCATTTGTTGACCACAAAGATGCAGGCCCGGCCCGCCTCATAGACGTAACCGGCGATATGCTTATCCTGCTCGGTGATCCCCTCTTCCGCGTTCAGCACAATCAGGGCCACATCGGCCCGTTCAATACTGCGCAAGGCATCAACCACACTGTATTTTTCCAGCTTCTGGCTGGTCTTGCCCTTGCGCCGGATGCCGGCGGTATCGATCAGGCAGTAGCGCTGTTTGTTGCAGGTAAAGTAGGTATCCACCGAATCACGGGTGGTGCCGGGGGTCGGGTTGGCCACAACCCGCTCGAACCCCAGCAGACGGTTAACCAATGATGACTTGCCCACATTGGGGCGCCCCACCACCGCGATGGAGGTGACCTGATCCTCACCGTCCGCGCCGGCATCCGGCAGCAGGGACTGAACTTCATCCAGCAGGTCGCGCACGCCGCGGTTGTGGGCAGCCGAGATGGTGTGCATCCCCTCGATCCCCAGGGCGTAAAACTCGGCAGCCTCGTTCTCGATCTTCTCGCCATCCACCTTGTTGACCACGTACAGCACCGGCTTGTCCACCCGACGCAACATGGCGGCCACCTCGTTGTCGGCCGGCGTCAGGCCCTGCTTGGCATCCATCAGGAACAGGATCACATCGGCCTCTTCCATGGCCAACAGCGACTGCTCCCGCATCTGCTGCAACATCCGGTCCTCGGTCACCGGCTCGAAACCACCGGTGTCCACCAGGATGAACGGCTTGTCATAACGATCAACCACCGCATAGTTCCGGTCGCGGGTCACACCGGGCATATCGTCCACAATGGCGCGACGCTCACCGACAATCCGGTTGAAGAGGGTTGATTTGCCCACATTAGGGCGGCCTACAATGGCAACGATAGATTTCATCAAGATTCCTGTATTCTAAAAATAGGTACAGCAGCAACGACTACTGCTCGCACAGCCTTCTATTTACCCCAATCCCGCGCATATCTGAAGTCACGGTCAATGGTCCGGTTGGACAGCTTGGCGATCACCGGCAGCCGACGCTTGAAATGGGAGTTCTGCACCTTGCCGTAGACCGTGCTGATGAAGTCGGTGCTGAAGCCGGCCTGCTGCAGTTCTTCGGCCGTCGCCCGCTGGTCCACCATCCGGTAGAGCAGCTGATCCACCTCACGGTAGCTGAAACCCAGCTCCTGTTCATCGGTCTGGCCGGCCCACAGGTCGGCGGATGGCTGCTTATCGATCACCGGCCGAGCCACCCCCACCTCTTCGGAAAGCTGCCAGACCTGGGTCTTGTACAGGTCGCCGATCGGATTCAGGGCGCTGGCCATATCGCCGTACAGGGTGCCGTAGCCCAGCAGCAGTTCGGTCTTGTTGCTGGTGCCCAGCACCAGGGCGCCCTGCAGGGCCGAGTGATCGAACAGGATCGTCATCCGCTCCCGGGCCATCTTGTTGCCCCGCCGCATCGGGTCAGCATCGGGAAAACCCTCAAAATAGGCATCCACCATCGGCGTAATCTCGATGACGTTATAGTGTACGCCGCTGGCCTCGGCCACCAGCCGGGCGTGGGCCTCGCTCTCGGGGTTGCTGCTCTTGTAGGGCATGCAGATGGCGTACACGTTTTCTGGCCCCAGCGCCTCGGCAGCCAGATGGCAAACCAGGGCCGAATCAATACCGCCGGATAGCCCCAGAATCGCCTTTTTGGCCCCCACCTTCCAGATCTCATCCTGCAGGAAGCCCACTAGTATCCGACGCGCCAGCGGTGCGTTAATCGTCAGCAGCGACATCAGCGGCTCCTTTCACGATGAATCCGTTCCAGTTCCAGTTGGGTGACGCACAGGCTTTCATCCCGCACCAGCGGCGAGGCGATCCGCTCTCTACGCAGATCAGCCGCGTTAAGCCGCGCCAGGGTCATTGACGCATCGAATTCCGGGGCGCTGACGACGATTTCACCCGAAGGAGCCACGGCATGGGAGCCACCCCAGAAACCGACGCCGTCCTCATAGCCGACCCGGTTGACGTACAGCACCCGGCAGGTCAGAAAGCGGGCGGTAGCGGTGGTCAGGTTACGCCAGGCCGCTGCGGTACCGAGTTGCCCCTGTTCCACACCGCGTCCTGGGCTGCTGGAGAGACAGACCAGGGTGGTGGCGCCGTCCATGGCCAGCAGGTAGGGGGCCGAAAGGTGCCACATATCCTCGCAGACTAAGAGCCCTACCCGGCCAAAGCAGGTGTCAAAGGCACGGAACCGGTCACCCCGGCCCAGATAACGCTGTTCGTCAAACAGGCCGTAGGTGGGCAGATAGACCTTGCGGTGCAGATGCCGCAGTTCACCCGCCTCGAACCAGGCGGCGCTGTTATAGAACTGAAAGTCCGTTGTCACCTCAACAAAACCGACCGCAATGCTGATCCGGCGTGATAGTTCACGCAGCGTTGTCAGCTCGGGGCTGTCCAGGGACAGGGCCACCTCCGGCACCAGGTCCTTCAAAAAATAGCCGGTCAGGGCCAGTTCCGGCAATACCGCCAGATCGGCCTGTTGCTCGATGGCCCGCTCCACCTGCTCCCTGATCAGGTCCAGGTTATCAGCCACCCGGCCCAGTTTTGGTTTCAGTTGTACAAGGGCTGCGTTCAGATCACGCATGGACGCTTCCTCCAGATCAGTAGGACAACTCAAAGGCATTGACAATGTGCTCAAGCTCAGCTCGGCCGTCATCATGCAGCAAAACGGCAACCACGTCAAACCGGGCCGCCTGATCATGGCAACGATGCCGTGAGAGCCAGGAAAGGGCGCCCTTGGCGATCTGACGCTGCTTGCGGCTGGTCACCGCCAGCTGTGGCAGGCCAAAGGCCAGATTGCTACGGGCCTTCACTTCCACAAACACAATGGTGCCGTCCCGATCCCGGGCCACGATGTCCACCTCACCGCCCCGGCTGCGGAAATTACGCTCCAGGATCCGGTAACCGGCCCTCTGCAGATGTCCGCTCGCCAGCTCTTCGCCTCGGGCGCCCAGGGCCTGATTGGCGTGGCCCTGCATCAGGCCTGAACTCCAGAACGGATACGCTGGTAACGTTGCAGCTCCTCGGCAAAATGTTCGCGATCAAGCGGCTTCGTCATTCCGGTCGCGTGGCTGAAGAACCGTTCCGGCAGCCGGTCGTCGGCTACAGAAAAACCATTGGCCTGGTTAAAGGACCGTTCGGCAGCAATGATCCGCTCTCCGATCGTCAACAGGTCACCGGCAGTGTGCCTCTCACCGCTGACCGCCGTCAGCAGGGCGGCAGCCTCCTCCAGCTCCACAGCGCAGGCCGCAAAACGGCACAGCACCAGACTATCCATGGCGGCGTTGGCCGCTTCGGCCAGGGCGATGACACGGGCCTTGCCGTCAAAGCAGGCCGGATCGGTCGGCACCGGTTTACGCAGCACCTCCGAGGATAACGACCAGGCATCCAGATGGGTGCCGCCGTGGGGCGCAACAGCATAGGCCAGCGCCAGGCCGGTTGCGGCTCGCGGATCATAGGGCGGCAGCTCCAGGCCCTTAACGGTCATGGCTGCCTCTGGCTGCCCCAGGGCGCAGGCCAGACGCTCTGCCCCCAGAGCCAACAGTTCACCCTCCGCCTCACGGCGGGCGATCCTGCTCAACAAAGCAGGCATCTGCCCGCACACGATGGGCGAAGCGGTCAGCTCTGACCAGGCAGCCAGACTGCCGGCAGCAGAAACGGGATCCAGACCCAGCTGGGCGCAACAGCGGCCGGCAGCCACCAGTGCATCAAGTTGCGGCTGCTGACAGCAACCGGCCAGGGCCAGCAAGTCGTCGTGATCCGGCAGAGGCTGGCCATCTTCCGTCAAGCGCTTACAGGCAACTGAGCAGTCGTAACAGCCGTAACCGCTGGGATGGTACGCGTGCTGCAACGCAGCGGCATTCAAGCCGGCGGCAGGCAGCACCGCGGTAAAATTTCTGGCAGGCAGCATGCCGCGCTGGGCCAGCGGGTCAACCAGGGCCACGGTGCCGTACTGATGAATACCAAACGGTCCATAGATAAAGGGAGAGGCCAGCAACAGCCGCTGCATATCCTGGCGGGCCGCTGCAAAGGCCGTCTGGTCGGCAATCGTCACCTTGCCCTCGTCACCCTGAATCGTGATCGCCTTCAGCCGCCGCTGACCCACCACGGCGCCCAGGCCACCACGGCCAAACGGTTCGCCGGCTGCGGTTTCCAGCGAGGCATACAGTACCTCGTTTTCGCCGGCCGGACCGATGGCAGCCACAGCACCGGCATCTGTCAAACGCGCAAAGACCGTATCAGTGGGCAGACCCCATAAGTCGTCGGCAGCAAGCAGATCAATCCGGTCAGGCATCACCCGCAGCTGGACCGGTGTTGCACTGGAGCCGGTAATGACCAAGGCATCCAGACCTGCCTGCCGCAGTTGCCAGGCAAACGGTCCGCCGCTGGAGCAACTGAAGATGGTGCCGGTCAATGGTGAACGGCCGGTCAGTACGCAACGGCTGGACATCGGCGTATCACTGCCGCACAACGGTCCGCCGGCCATAACCAGCGGCAGTTGATCGGCGAACGGATCGAGACCGGCATACTCTTTGAGCAGGGCCACTCCCAAACCCCGGCCGCCAAGCCAGCTACTTTGGAGCTCATCCGGCAACGGTTCTGTCCAGCAGCGACCGCTGGCAAGGTCAACCCGGCCGATCCGGCCGGCCCACCCGCAGCTCATCCGCTATGCTTCCTGTGATAAAGGCAGCGCCAATTTGGGCTGCTCGGCCCGGCGGTACAGCAGAAAGGTACGTCCGAGCAGTTGCGCCACCTCGGCGCCACAGGCGGCAGCCAGTTCATCCGAGGCTTCACGGCGATCCAGCAGGCAGCTTTCCAAAAGCTTGACCTTGATCAGCTCATGGTGTGCCAAGGCAGCCTCGGTCTCGGCCAGCAACCCTTCATCCAGCTCTTTTTTCCCGATCTGTATCACCGGCTTGAGGTTATGTCCCAAAGCACGCAAAAATCGTTTCTGTTTTCCTGTCAGCATACAGCTTCTCCTCTCGTCTGCTTCAGTCCACTGATTTCTATACCACACACCGGGCACGACTGAACACCGCAAAGCGATGGCCGGCAGGCCGTAGCAGCACTGAAGACAAGAAGGTGTACATTTTAGCCGGGTTATGGTACAAAAATGACCTTCCAAAGACGGTTGACACAACAATCCATGCACTACCAGACCAACCGCCCCACAGCAATCCAGGAGTGTGTACAACCTCATGAAATCGAATAAACACCCTATCTCCCACGCCCTGACGTCGTTTTACCATTCCGGACAGCACGGGCAGGCACCCCAGGCCCCTGACGCAACCAGACCCACGACAGCCAAGGTGCATCGACTGCCCACCTCTATCTGGAAAAAGATGGAAGGCGTTGCCCAAAATCCGTTGGACAAGGCGATTGAACGGACACGGGACTTCTTTTTTCGTGAGCAGTTGCCCGACGGTTACTGGTGGGCCGAACTGGAGTCCAACTGCACCATTACCGCCGAATACGTGATGCTGTTCCATTTCCTGGGTATGGTCGACAAGGAAAAGGAACGCAAGATGGCCAACTACCTCTTGCGTCAGCAGACCAAGGAAGGTGCCTGGGCAATCTGGTACGGCGGCCCCGGCGACCTCTCCACCACCATCGAGGCCTACTTTGCCCTGAAACTGGCCGGCTATCCGGCCGACCACATCGCCATGCGCAAGGCACGGGATTTCGTGCTGGCCAAGGGCGGCATCCTCAAGGCGCGGGTCTTCACCAAGATATTCCTGGCGCTGTTCGGCGAATTTTCCTGGCTGGGCGTACCATCCATGCCGATCGAGCTGATGCTTTTGCCCAACTGGGCCTACTTCAACCTGTACGAGCTGTCCAGCTGGTCACGGGCCACCATCATCCCGCTATCGGTGGTGATGTCCACCCGTCCGGTCTGCAAGCTGCCGCCCCAGTCAAGGGTCCAGGAACTGTACGTCCGGCCTCCCCGCCCCACCGACTACACCTTCACGAAGGAAGACGGCATCATCACCTGGAAAAACTTCTTCATCGGCGTTGATCACCTGTTGAAGGTCTATGAATCCAGCCCGATCCGACCGTTCAAGAAGCGGGCCACCGAGATTGCCGAACAGTGGATTATCGATCACCAGGAACCGACCGGCGACTGGGGCGGCATCCAGCCGGCCATGCTCAACTCGGTGCTGGCCCTGCACTGCCTCGGTTATGCCAGCAACCATCCGATAATGGCCAAAGGGCTTGAAGCTTTGGCACATTTTTGCATCGAGGATGACGACACCCTCACCCTGCAGTCCTGCATCTCGCCAGTCTGGGACACCGCGCTGGTGCTGCAGTCCATGCAGGAAGCAGGCATCCCCCAGAATCATCCGGATCTGATCAAGGCTGCCCAGTGGCTGCTTGATCGAGAAGTGCGCATCCGTGGCGACTGGAAGATCAAATCCCCCGACCTGGAGCCGGGCGGCTGGGCCTTCGAGTTCCAGAACGACTGGTACCCCGATGTTGATGACTCGGCAGCGGTGATGATCGCCATCAAAGAGATGCAGGTTTCCAACAACAAGGCAAAGCAGGACGCTATCCGCCGCGGTATTGATTGGTGCCTGGGGATGCAGAGCGCAAATGGCGGCTGGGGTGCCTTTGACAAGGATAATACCAAGCACCTGCTGAACAAGATCCCCTTTGCCGACCTGGAGGCGCTGATCGACCCGCCCACCGCCGACCTGACCGGCCGGATGCTGGAGCTGATGGGCAATTTCGGTTGTTCAACGGAGCACCCCCAGGCGCAGAGCGCCCTCGCCTTTCTCAAGCAGGAACAGGAGCCGGAAGGCCCCTGGTTCGGCCGCTGGGGGGTCAACTACATATACGGCACCTGGTATGTGCTGATCGGCCTGGAGGCCATCGGCGAGGACATGTCGCAGCCCTACATCAAAAAAGCGGTCAACTGGCTTAAATCAAAACAGAACATGGACGGCGGCTGGGGTGAAACCTGTGAATCGTACTACGACCGCACCCTGATGGGCTGCGGCCCCAGCACCGCTTCGCAGACCGCCTGGGCGATACTGGCCCTGATGGCAGCCGGCGAAGTGCATTCTAAGGCGGTAGAGCACGGCATCCAGTATCTGCTGAACAACCAGAACCCCGACGGCACCTGGGATGAAGATGCCTTCACCGGCACCGGCTTCCCCAAATTTTTCATGATCAAATACCATGTCTACCGCAACTGCTTCCCTTTGACCGCCCTGGGGCGTTTCCGCCGTCTGAGCGGCACGAGGGCGTTGTAGCCGCTCAGGCGCCCTTTACAACAATGGGCGCAACCACCTGGCATGACCGGAAAAGCCCCGTTGCCACCTGCCGGGGCTTTTCGTTCAGACACCACGGGAGAGACGGAAAACACCCATGAAAGCCTTTGTTACCGGAGCCACCGGATTTATCGGCGCCAGTATCGTCCGCGAGTTACTGAAGGATGGTCTGGAGGTGCGCGCCCTGGTGCGCCCCGGTTCGGACATCCGTAATCTGGAGGGGCTGCCGCTGGAATTGCTGCAGGGCGACCTGCTTGA
>DFYU01000135.1 GCA_002383415.1 Geobacter sp. UBA4074 | reverse complement strand
GCGCTGGTATCGAAACGGGTGATCAGTCCGGTGCCAGACCGACCGTTAATGAGTGCGTCCCAGTTTTTCTGGTTGCCGGTTCCCAGCGGCGAAACCGCGCCGACTCCGGTGATGACAACTCTTCTCATGGCTTGCTCCTGAATCTGATGGTCACAATAAAGTGAAAGAGGGGAACAGTTCCCCTCCTTCAGATACTCTATACGTCACCAGGTCCTAGGTGTGCTCGGTGATGTAATCAACGGCATCCTGCACGCTCTGGATCTTCTCGGCGTCCTCATCAGGAATCTCGATATCGAACTCTTCTTCCAGAGCCATCACCAGCTCAACGGTGTCCAGCGAGTCGGCACCCAGGTCGTCCATGAAGGAAGCCTCGGAAACCACCTGAGCCTCGTCCACACCAAGCTGCTCAGCAATAATCTCTTTTACTCTTTTTGCGACATCAGACATCTTTCACCTCCGTGTGATAAAAACCGTTGCGGGTTTTGTGTTCTCAGAACGCACCTGCTTCTTAGCAAGAAGCAACGGCAAAAGTCAAAGCAAAATTTCAGATCTGTCAGGCTGGGATTAACCGCACAATTGAACGGCTGAAAACCCCATCGGCTACATGTACATACCGCCGTTTACCGACAGCACGTGGCCGGTGATGTAGGCTGATGCCTCAGAAGCAAGGAAGGTCACGGCGTTGGCGATGTCGTCGGCCGAGCCGAGACGCTCCAGCGGAATCTGGGCAGCCAGTTCTTCACGCACCTTTTCCGGCAAGGCATCGGTCATGGCGGTGGCGATAAAGCCGGGGGCCACGGCGTTGACGGTCACATTGCGCTTGGCCATCTCGCGGGCGTTAGACTTGGTCAGGCCGATCAGACCGGCCTTGCTGGCGCAGTAGTTGGCCTGACCGGCGTTACCCATCTGCCCCACTACCGAGGCGATGTTAATGATCCGACCGTAGCGTTGCTTGCTCATCACCTTGAAGGCGGCCCGGGTGCAGACAAAGGCCCCTTTCAGGTTGACGTTCAGCACGGCATCCCATTCCTCGTCCTTCATCCGCATGATCAGGCCGTCACGGGTGATACCGGCGTTATTGACCAGGATATCCACCCGCCCGAACGCCTCCACCGCAGCATCGATCATCCGCTCAACATCGGCGGCGACGGTCACGTTGCCCACCACGGCCAGGGCCTTGGTACCGGCGGCCTGCAGTTCGGCCACCACCGCATCGGTGGCTGCCTGATCCATATCCATGGCCACGATGGTGGCTCCCTGGGCAGCCAGCGCCAGGGCGATGCTCTTGCCGATCCCCCGCGAAGCTCCCGTAATAACGGCTACTTTTCCTTTTGGCATGGTTACAGTTCCTTTCTATAAAAGCGTCTTACGCCTGTCTGTCTGCAAAGGTCGCCTTCAGTTCCGCTTCGGTCACCACCTTATCGTCCACGGTGGCCTTGGCGCTGAAGACCCAGATGCCACGTTTACAGCCGCTGACCTCGATCTCAATCTTGAGCTGGTCCCCCGGCATGACCGGACGGCGGAACTTGGCGTTGTCGATGCCCACAAAATAGGTCACCTTGTCGCGCACGCTCTCGTCGGATTGGTAGGCCAGGATACCGGCTACCTGGGCCATGGCCTCGACAATCAGGACCCCCGGCATAACCGGATGACCTGGAAAGTGCCCAGGAAAGAACGGTTCGTTGATAGTGACATTTTTGATCGCCACGATATGCTTGCCCACCTCCAGTTCCAGCACACGGTCCACCAGCAGAAACGGGTGGCGATGGGGTAATATCTTCATGATCTGATTGATGTCAAGCATGGTCCAGCTCCTTTTGCCGCTGATTAGGCGGCCGCCTTAACTCCGGCAGTGTCTTCGATATTGACCAGCGTCATCTCTTTGTTGATCCGCTTGACCAGGCCGGTCAGCACCTTGCCGGGGCCGATTTCAACAAACGTGGTGGCACCCAGTCCGATCATGGTCTGGACCGATTGTTCCCAACGCACCGGCGCACAGACCTGCTGCACCAGCAGCTCACGCACCCGGCCGCTATCCTGATTGGCGGCCGCTTCCACGTTAGTGATCACCGGCAGCGTCAGGGCATTGACCTGCACCGCATCAAGCACCGTTTTCAGGCGGTCGGCAGCCGGCTGCATCAGGGCACAATGGAACGGTGCGCTGACCGGCAGCAGCATCGCCTTGCGATAGCCCTTGGCCTTGGCAAGCTCGATGGCACGATTGACCGCCGTTGCATGACCGGCAATCACGATCTGGCCCGGCGAATTGAAGTTGGCCGGCGCCACCACCTCACCCTGGGCAGCCTCGGCGCAGATGGCAGTCAGCTCATCGGCCTCGATGGACAGCATGGCCGCCATGGCCCCTACCCCCACCGGCACCGCTTCCTGCATGAAGGTGCCGCGAGCGCGCACCGTGCGGGCTGCATCGGCCAGCGAGAGAGCCCCACCACAGACCAGGGCCGAGTATTCACCCAGCGAATGACCGGCCAAGAAGTCGGCCTTGAGGCCGGTTTCCTGCTGCACCACCCGCAATGCTGCAATGCTGGTGGTCAGAATGGCTGGCTGGGTATTGAAGGTCAGTTTGAGATCATCGTCGGGTCCATTGAAACAGAGTGCCGACAGCTTGAACCCCAGAGCGTCATCGGCCTCTTCAAAGGCCTGCCGGGCAACCGGAAAATGTTCAGCCAGATCCTTGCCCATGCCGGCATACTGGGAGCCCTGGCCCGGAAACAAAAAGGCGGTTTTACTCATGGTGTCTGTCCTTGCTATGGAATGTAAACTACCAGCGGATCAGGGCCGAACCATAAGTGAAGCCGCCGCCAAAGGCGTCCAGCAGCACCA
>DFYU01000114.1 GCA_002383415.1 Geobacter sp. UBA4074 | reverse complement strand
TTCGAGAAGCGGGGCGTTTGCGTTTTGTTCCATAACCTGCGGTTGTTGACGTAACGATAACTGGTGCTATAAACAATGTATCAGTTACAGTTTGAGGGTTGTCAGGAGGTGGGATATGAGATCGGTGCTCGCATCTGTTTTCTTGTTTGTTGTGAGTCTGCCTGGATTAGCCTTCAGTATTGAAACCCAGCGCGAGCTACCCATCACTGTGCAACAGCCGTCTGCGCAGGGTCTTCAACCTCGCAAGCCGTTGGCCAGGCCGTCTGAAAAAATGCCAACAACTGCACCCCAATGTCGTGGTGGTCAGGTGTGGAATGGTGTCAGTTGTGAGTGCCGCCCTAACTTCTACTGGAATGATCATAAACAGCAGTGTCGACCTGTACGCACGTGCCCGCCAGGTCAGCAGTTCAATCGAGAACAGGATACCTGTGTTGGCCAAGCTTGTACCGGTGGACAGGTCTGGAATGGTCACAGTTGTGAGTGCCGCCCCAACTACTATTGGAATGAACGCAAGCAGCAGTGTCGTCCTGTACGTACGTGTCCACCTGGTCAGGAGTTTGATCGTGAGCAGGATACCTGTGTCGCACGTTGCACCGGAGGGCAGATCTGGAATGGCAGCAGTTGTGAGTGCCGTCCTAACTTTTATTGGAATGAGAGTCAGAATATCTGTAGGCCGGTGCGGACCTGTCCGCCTGGTCAGATGTTTGACCGGCAACATGACAACTGTGTGGCCCGGTGCTACTGGAACGAGCGTATGAACCAGTGTCGTCCGGTACAAAGTTGTCCAGCAGGACAACTGTTCGATCGTGAACAGGATGCGTGTGTGCGTCCCTAGCTGCCATGCTTTACGTGGTTATTCAGATCCAGTGACCGGTTTGTAGCTCTTCAAGCGAAGCTACAATTCTATCAGCTTGCTGGAGACGATCAGCGGGATAGCTGTTGCTTACGGCAACAACCATGAGCCCGGCGCCTTTTGCCGAGCTGATACCAGCCGGTGTATCTTCAATGGCGATAATGTTGTGCGCGTCTGGGCTGAGTTGATCGGAATAGGCAGCAATCAGTTGCTGTGCTGCTATGCGATAGCAGGTGGGATCAGGTTTGCTGTGCGGAACATCATCAGCGGTAATGATCAGCGAGAAGCAGCTGGCGACGCCGAGCTGATCTATGATCGGCAGAATATCACTCCGTAGCGCCCCGCTACAGATTGCAAGTGGCGTTCCCTGTTCGTGCAGTTTATGGATGAGTGCTGTGACGCCGGGGTACGGGGCTACACCGCTGGCTATGACTTCCTGGAAGATGACCGCCTTGTGTGCGATTAGTTGTTCAAGTTCTCCCTCTGAAAGTGCGACGCCTCTCTGCGCAAATGCTTCTCGAAAGGCATCCCGGTCATCGAAGCCCATATACACAGCGAGGTAGTCTTCCCAGCTGTAGCCGAGGCTCCGGGCGGTCAGTATCTTCTGAAAGGCCTGGTAGTGGAGGGGCTC
The DNA here is from genome assembly GCA_002383415.1 of Geobacter sp. UBA4074. Classification (GTDB taxonomy): domain Bacteria; phylum Desulfobacterota; class Desulfuromonadia; order Geobacterales; family Pseudopelobacteraceae; genus Trichlorobacter. The sequence goes on along the minus strand of DFYU01000114.1, from coordinate 16,303 downwards.
TGTATCAACGATAACACCGTCAAAGTCAAAAATCACAGCTGCTGGATACATGGATGAATGGTTTCCTTTGTAGACGAGGGGGCATACCTCTGTACGGGATATGCCCCCTCGTCGCGCTTAAGATTTAGTTCTGTTATTTTTGTGAACGTGGCAAAGGCGAAGCAATGGTGGCAGCTACATCAATGGCGCGGCTGGGATCGCCTGCCCGATCAGTGCCTTTCGCGATTTTGGTCCGGATCCGTTTGTTTACCTGCGCCAAGTCGACGCCGGTGGTGGCTACCACTTCAGCCAGCGTTTCCTCGGTAGCGATCAGGTGGTAGGCCATGTTCTCTACCTTTTGCACCAGAACATCAAGGGTTTCGCTGATGGTTCGTACGAGAGACGAAAGGGTTGAAAGGTTTTCAACCATGAGCTCTTCGCCTGAAAGTTGGGCAACCTTCGCTGCTTTGGGAGTTTTCTTTGTGGCCGCACCTGCAGCAGGTTTGGCAGCAATTGTCTTAGTTTTTGCTGCAGCCTTTGCTGCCACTGGTTTTTGAGCTGGTTTGCTCTTTGCTACAGCCTTGGTAGTAGACTTTTTCACTGACTTCTTGAGTGCCATGGGAAACGAGCCTCCTTTCGGTACATGCTGCGAACTGGTGGTGTTTAGTCTTGCTGATACCCAATCGTACCATTACCTTTCGACTGGTCAAGGGGCAGCAGGATAAAAAACGTTGCTCCAGGGCATTGTTCCGGATCGTATCCGCTGGATTCAACCCATATTTCCCCGCCGTGCATCTCCACCATCCCTCTGGCGATAGAGAGGCCAAGTCCGGCTCCACGTGACTTGAAAGCAACCTTGCCGGAGCTGTGTTCCTCGATATTGCCTGACTCGTAAAACTTGTCAAAAATGTGCAGTTGTTCTTCCTTGGCAATGCCGATGCCGGTATCGGCAATACTGATTTCAACATAGCGGTGCGGCTCGCGGCCGATGTGCAACAGTGAGGGCGACTGATCCTGTCCGGGTGGTTGCTTGCTGTGCAAAATCTCACGGGTGCTGCTTTGTATCCTGATCTCACCGCCATCTGGAGTGAATTTTATCGCGTTGTTGATCAGATTGGCCAGTAGTTGTATCAATCGGCTTTTGTCACCGCTTATGGCCGGTAGTTCAGGGTCAAGGTGCAGACTGAGCACCTGTTTGCGCATCGTAAAAAAGAGGCGTTGCTCCTGGGTTGCCTGCTCGATCAATTCGTTAATATTGACCGGCTCCAGCTTGAGAGCGATCTTTTTACGGTCGATCATCGAGACATCGACCATATCCCTGATAATGCTGTTCAGACGTAAGGCTGCGGTGGATATGTGCTGGGTCATCTCGTAGACGGTAGGGGTCAGGTCGTGGTGCATGTCTTGAAGCAATAGTTCCGTGTAGCCCATGATGACCGTCAGCGGTGTCTTGAGTTCATGTGATGCCATCCCCAAAAAGGAGTCTTTCATCTTGTTGAGTCGGGTCAGTTCTGCCGCACTGGTCTCAAGGTTGTTGAGCAGCTGGCGTTCACGGGTCACATCGCGGATGATTACCTGCAGCAGTGTCTGTCCTCCAGCCCTGATGCAGCCGATCTGCATCTGACCAATTACCTTGACCTGTTGTTTGGTATGCATGGTCAACTCTTCAACAATCGGGGAGCCGGTCTTGGCGGTATTGACGGTCTGCAGGATGTGAGGGATGTTTTCGACCTGCAGCGACAATAGTAGTGACGAGATATGTTTGTCTATCAGCTCGTTGGCGCTGTAACCTAAAAGTTCTTCAGCCTTTTTGTTGGCTAGTGCGACAGTCTCATTTTGGTCGAGAACGATGATTGCGTCGCCAGCATCTTCCAACAGCGTCTTGTAGAGTTCTTCTGATTTTTCAAGCTGCGAACTGAGTTGTTCAAGTTTTTGGAATGAGTCCCTGAGTTGGTTGTGGGTTGTTGCCAGTTCTTCGTAGTTGTTATGGAGCGCAGCGTCACGACTGGCGAGCGATGCAGCCATGGTCTCAATCTTTTCGGCTAGTTCCTTGAATTCGCGGGTTGTCATTTCGGGCAGAGAAAGTTTGAAGTCACCTTCGGCTACGGTTTTGACCCCGGCTAGCAGCGTTCCGATCGGGCCACTTATGTAGCGTTTGACAAAGATGACGACACAGGCAAACGAGATCAGGAAAAAAACGACGAATACCGCCCCTGATTTGAGCGCCATGCTGTAAACCTTGCTGCTGACGCTCGATGAAGGGAGTCCGATGTGGATATAGCCAGTGACCGAGCCGTCGTACGAGTGCAGGGCGATAGCTGTGTTGTAAAACGTCCGTGGGCCGAGTGTCAGTAGCGTCGTACGGTTGCCGTGTCCGTGGGGATTAGTGCCGATATGAACGTTTTTAAAGATAGGGTCACTGCTGTGCAGCACATGGCCTTCTTGTGAGGTGACCACGGCATAGGTAATATCAGGGTTAGATACGACAACATCGCGGCATTTCTCGTCCAGTCCAGGGATGTCGTGCAAGCGCAGCCCCAGGCTGAGCACTTTTTCAACAGCTGACTTCATGGCTAGCCCGATGCTCTGCGAACGGAGAATCTGGGCTTGAATGTAGTCTTGACGGAAGCCGGCAATATTAACCCCTGCCGTGGCCAGGGTGGTCAGCGAGAGAATAATGAAGGCAAAAAGTATAATCCTGTGTTCAAGTGAATTGCGCACGAATCCCGCCATCATCAGAATGCGTCCACTAATACCATGTATTCATAGTATTTGAAACGGTGAAAACCGATGTCGACCCCGTGAATACGGCTTTTATGGATACTTTACGGTTGACGATTCATGATTATGCTTTATTATATTTTCACCTTACGAACAGGCCATTAGTGGCCTATGCTGGGTTCTACTACTTTATTTCCAGGAGGATAGGGTATGGCATTGCGTATTGCTATTAACGGTTTCGGACGTATCGGCAGAATGGTGCTGCGGTCCATTTGCAAGGACAAGGAGATCGAGTGCGTTGCCATCAACGATCTGACTGATGCAAAGACCTTGGCCCATCTGTTCAAATACGACTCAGTGCATGGTATTTTTCCTGGAAAGGTAGAGGCTGCCGATTCAAAGCTGATCATCAACGGCAAGGCAATTCAGATACTGGCTATAAAAAATCCTGAGGAGTTGCCTTGGAAAAAGGAAAAGGTCGATCTGGTCCTTGAATCGACCGGTCTGTTTACCGACCGGGCCAAGGCGGAACTGCATCTGAAGGCTGGGGCCAAGAAGGTCATTATCTCTGCCCCTGCCACTAACGAGGACATCACGATTGTTATGGGGGTCAACCACCAGCTGTATGATCCCAAGAAGCACCATATCATTTCCAATGCCTCCTGCACCACTAACTGTTTGGCACCAGTGGCCAAGGTGCTGCATGAAACTTTTGGGATTGAGAAGGGTTTGATCACAACCGTACACTCCTACACCAACGACCAGCGCATTCTTGATCTGCCCCACAAGGATCTGCGTCGCGCCCGTGCAGGCGCATTGTCCATGATTCCCACCACCACCGGTGCTGCCAAGGCAGTGGCCCTGGTGTTGCCCGAACTGAAGGGCAAGCTGGACGGCATGGCCATTCGTGTGCCTACCCCCAACGTCTCGGTGGTGGATCTGGTGGCAACACTCAAGAAAAAGGCCGATGTCGACAAGGTCAATGCGGCCCTCAAAAAGGCTGCTAAAGGAGCCTTGAAGGGGGTGCTGGGCTTTGAGGAGGCGCCGCTGGTCTCGATCGATTTTAACGGCAATCCCAATTCATCAATTGTCGATGCGTCTTGCACCAAGGTACTGGATGGCAACATGGTCAAGGTACTCTCCTGGTATGACAATGAGTGTGGTTTTTCGAACCGGGTGGTTGACCTGATGAGACTGGTTGCCAGCAAGAAGTAACTAGGTGCATTAAGTAAGCCGAGGGGGATCTGTCATCCCCCTCTTTTTTTATTACAGACACGTGCGATTGGGGAGAATACGCAATGCCAATTCGATATATTGACCAACTCAAGGACATCAAGGGCAAGAAGGTTTTTATCCGCGTTGACTTTAACGTACCGCAGGATGAAAAGGGGAATATCACTGAGGATACCCGGATTGCTGGTGCAGTGCCCACCATCAAATATGCCGTTGAGCAAGGGGCAAAAGTGGTGCTAGCGTCACATCTGGGGCGGCCGAAGGGGGAGAAAAAACCGAAATACACCATGGCCCCGGCTGCCAAGCGTCTTTCACAACTGCTCGGTAAAAAGGTTGTCCAGGCCCCGGATTGTTTTGGCCCTGAGGTGGACAAACTGATTGATGCGATGAAGCCCGGTGATGTGGTCATGCTCGAAAACGTGCGCTTCTATGCCGGTGAAGAAAAAAACGATCCAGCTTTTGCCAAGCAACTGGTGAACGGCTGTGAAATTTACGTTAACGACGCCTTTGCCGTCTCGCACCGCGCCCACGCCTCGGTGGAGGCGATCACCAAGATCGTCCCCACCATTGCCGCCGGTTTTCTGATGAAGAACGAGATGACGTTCTTTGACAAGGCGATGAGCAACCCGGTGCGACCACTGGTGGCAATCCTGGGAGGCGCCAAGGTGTCCGGTAAGCTTGAGGTTCTGGAGACGTTGGTCAATAAGGTCGATAAGATCGTGATTGGCGGCGGCATGGCCTTTACCTTCCTCAAGGCTATGGGCTACAGTGTCGGCAAATCGCTGGTGGAGGACGAGTTGATCGCCACTGCCAAGAAGATCATGGACAAGGCCAGGAAGAAGGGGGTCACCTTCTATCTGCCCGTGGATTGCGTTGTGGCTAACGCCTTTGAGGCTAACGCCACCAACTTCGTGACAACCGTGCAGGAGATCCCTGAAGGCTGGATGGCGCTGGATATTGGTCCGGCCTCGGCCACGTTGTTTGCCGAGACGCTGCGTGACGCCAAAACCGTGATTTGGAACGGACCGATGGGGGTCTTTGAGATGGACGCGTTCTCGCGTGGCACCTATGCCGTGGCTGAGGCGGTGGCCAACTGTTATGCCACCACCGTGATTGGCGGCGGCGACACTGACGCAGCCGTCAACAAGGCAGGCGTGGCCAGCCAGGTCAGTTACATTTCTACTGGCGGCGGTGCATTCCTTGAGCTGTTGGAAGGCAAGATATTGCCTGGCGTAAAAGCGTTGGACGTCAAAAAATAGGAGGCCTATGTGCGGACACCACTGATAGCCGGCAACTGGAAGCTTTTTAAGACAATCGCCGAGGCCACTGCCTTTGTAACGGCCCTCAAGCCGCTTGTCGCAGAGGTACAGGGGGTAGAAGTGGTTGTTGCCCCGGTGTTTACTGCGTTGAGCCATGCAGCAACGGCTGCAGCGGGCAGTAAGATCAGGCTGGCTGCTCAAGATTGCTACTGGGAAGAAGAGGGGGCCTTCACCGGTGAGGTTGCTCCCAAGCTGTTGAAAGATGCTGGTTGCAGTCATGTGATAATTGGACATTCCGAGCGTCGCCAGTATTTCGGTGAGACCGACGAAACCGTCAATCGCAAAACCAGGGCAGCCTTGGCCGCAGGTTTGACTGTTCTAGTGTGTGTCGGTGAGACCCTGTCCGAGCGTGAGGCTGGCGACACGTTTTCAGTGATAGAGTCGCAAGTCAGAGGTGGGTTACAGGGTTTGTCGGCTGAGGAACTCAAGCAGGTGGTCATTGCCTATGAGCCGGTCTGGGCAATTGGCACCGGCAAGACCGCCAGCGACGAACAGGCACAGGAGGTACACGCCTTCATCCGACAGTTGATTGTGAAGCTGTACTGTCAGGGCGATGCTGACCAGATTCGGATTCTGTACGGCGGCAGCGTTAAGCCTGAAAACGTCAAAGGTCTGATGGCGCAGCCTGATATAGACGGTGCCCTGGTGGGGGGTGCCAGCTTAAAGGCAGATTCCTTTGCAGCGATAGTCCGTTTTAATTCTTAACTTGGTGCTTTACAAGCAAGGACAGAGCGTGCTATATAGTCTTCCTTTTTAGCGTTGAGAGAGGAACGTGATGACTACCCTGATAGCAGTAGTGCATATTTTTACCAGCCTGTTCATTATTGGCGTGGTGCTCCTGCAGTCTGGTAAAGGGGCCGAGATGGGTGCCTCTTTCGGTACCGGTGGTAGCCAATCCGTATTCGGCGCCAGTGGCGGCGGAAATTTCATGACCAGAATCACTACGGCGGCAGCGGTAATCTTCATGCTTACCTCGCTGACCTTGGCGTACATTTCAGGCCATGCCCCCGGTTCAACCATTATGTCCAACAAGGCTGTGCAAAAGGCTGTACCGGCAGTGCCTGCTGCACCTCAACAGCCTGCGCCGGTGAAGTAAATACAAGCTCTGCTTGATCGCAGACCTTTGCGTCTGTACTGCATCAAACCCTGTGCCGAAGTGGTGGAATTGGTAGACACACCATCTTGAGGGGGTGGCGGGCGACAGCCTGTACGAGTTCGAGTCTCGTCTTCGGCACCAAACTAAATCCTGAAGTCGTGCACTGAACAGGCCGCAAAAAAATGCGGCCTTTTTTAGTGTCAAGTGTCGTTACGGTGTAACGGTACTTGGTTTGGTATTTGTGGTGTTGAGGAGGTATTGTTATGGCCATGACTGCAGCAGAAAGACAGAAGCGCTATCGTGAACGTAACGGCCGTAACGCAGGCAAGCGGCGCATTAATCTGGTGGTGTCCGCATCGGTTGTTGCCAGGCTTGATGAGCTCGCCCAGCAGTACGGCGTACATAAGCAGGTGATGCTGGAGCGGGTTATTCTTGAATATGGCTCGCTACTGCGTAACGCGCCGGAAGTTATGCTCGATGCTGTTGAGGGTGAGGTGGCGAGGCTGCTGGGGTTGGCTGGAGGTGATGCTGCAAGGGCGCTTGTGCTGCTGAGCGAAGAGGCAAAGCAGACCTGGCCTGATTTTTCTTGGAGTAAGGCTGCAGCGAAACAGGCATCACCGGAATATCGGCGTGTGCGAGCGATACGACAGCAGCTCCGCAAGGTGCAGCAGCGTGCCCTGGAGACGAGCAAGCTGCTGGTAAAGAAGGAGTCTCAGGCTGAATTGCGTGTTGATCAGTTGACGTTTGGATTTTAGGGTCTTAAACGCAATCAGGTCCAGCTGATGAAGTCGGCTGATTGCTGCTGTTTTAGATGTTTTTTTGTAGTGTTCGCCCCTGTTTCAACTTTACATTCCTCGGGTTGTCCATTATCCTTCCAAATTCCATTCGTATCTTCTAAGACGGGCGAGAGTGCATGAATATCAGCAGGATTCGTAATTTTTCAATCATTGCCCACATCGACCATGGCAAGTCCACGCTGGCGGACCGGTTGCTGGAATACACCGGCGCCCTGACTGCCCGTGAGATGCAGAACCAGTTTCTGGACAAGATGGACCTGGAGCGCGAGCGGGGTATCACCATTAAGGCGCAGACCGTACGGCTTGGCTATACCGCCGACGATGGACAGGAGTATATTCTCAATCTGATCGATACCCCCGGCCACGTAGATTTTGCCTATGAGGTCTCCCGTTCGCTTGCTGCCTGCGAGGGCGGTCTGCTGGTGGTTGACGCCTCCCAGGGAGTCGAGGCTCAGACACTGGCCAACGTCTATCTGGCGCTGGACAATGATCTGGAGGTCTTTCCGGTCCTGAACAAGATAGACCTGCCGGCTGCCGAGCCGGAGCGGGTCAAGCAGGAGATTGAGGAGATCATCGGTATCTCGGCCCAGGATGCGGTGCTGGCCTCGGCCAAGGAGGGGATCGGCACCCGCGAGATACTGGAAGAGATCGTCAAGAAGATTCCAGCTCCCACGGGTGATCCAGCCGCGCCACTCAAGGCACTGCTGTTCGATTCCTGGTACGACCAGTACCAGGGGGTGATCATCCTGGTGAGAATCTTTGACGGTACCCTCAAGAAGGGAGACAAGATTCAGCTGATGTCCACCGGCCGCAGCTATGAGGCGCTTAAAGTTGGTGTGTTTGCGCCCGCGATGGTTGAGGTGCCGCAACTGGCAGCCGGCGAGGTCGGTTTTATCATTGCTGGCATCAAGGATGTGGCCGACGCCAAGGTGGGCGATACGGTGACCCTGTTGCACCGTCAGTGCACCGAGATGTTGGCCGGCTTTAAAGAGGTCAAGCCGATGGTCTTTTCCGGCCTCTACCCGATCGACACCTCTCAGTACGAGCAGCTGCGTGACGCCTTGGCCAAGCTGAAGTTGAATGACTCCTCGTTCTCCTTCGAGCCGGAGACCTCGGTGGCGCTGGGCTTTGGTTTCCGTTGCGGTTTCCTGGGGCTGCTGCACATGGAGATCATACAGGAACGACTGGAACGGGAATTCAGTCTGGACCTGATCACCACCGCACCGACGGTTGTCTACAAGGTGCACAAGACTGACGGTGACCTGATCGAGATCGAATCGGCGGCCCGCATGCCGGAGCCGCAGTATATTGACTACATGGAGGAGCCGTTCATCCTGGCTCATATCCATGTGCCCAACGATTTTGTGGGTGGGGTACTGGCACTGTGCGAGGAGAAGCGCGGTGTGCAGCGGGAGATCAAGTACCTGACCCCGACCCGGGTGATGATCATCTATGAACTGCCGCTAAACGAGATCGTGCTGGATTTTTACGACCGACTGAAGTCGATCACCAAGGGCTATGCCTCGCTGGATTACGAACACCTTGATTTCCGTCAGAGTGATCTGGTGCGGATGAATATCATGATCAACGGTGATGTGGTTGATGCCCTGTCTTTGATCGTGCACCGTGACAAGTCCTACTTCCGTGGCCGCGACCTGGTTTCCAAGATGAAGGAGCTGATCCCGCGCCAGATGTTTGAGGTGGCGATTCAGGCCGCCATCGGTAACAAGGTGATCGCCCGCGAGACCGTCAAGGCGCTACGCAAGGACGTGTTGGCTAAGTGTTACGGCGGTGACATCACCCGTAAGCGCAAGCTGTTGGAGAAGCAGAAGGAAGGCAAGAAGCGGATGAAAAACGTCGGGAACGTGGAGCTGCCGCAGGAGGCGTTCCTGGCGATCCTGAAGGTGGATGACAAATAGGAAGGAACCCATGGCTGAACAGACCGAACAGCAGATACAGGCACCGTCCTCAACGGCGGGGCAGGGACCCGCAAAAAAGAGCGTGGTGCGCGAGTACGCCGAGTCGATCATTATTGCCGTTATCCTGGCGTTGATCATCCGGGCCTTTATTGTGCAAGCCTTTAAAATACCCTCCGGTTCCATGGAGGATACCCTGCTGATCGGTGATCATCTGCTGGTCAGCAAGTTTATCTATGGAACTGACCTGCCTTTCACAGACAAGCGGCTATTCAAGATTCGTGATCCCAAGCGTGGTGATGTGATCGTATTTGTCTATCCGGAAGACCCCCGCAAGGATTTCATCAAACGGGTGATCGGTCTGCCGGGCGATGTGGTGGAGGGCAAGGACAAGCAGGTCTATGTTAATGGCCAGCTGTACGTCACACCCCAGGCGGTACATAAAGAGACGGAGATCATTCCCAAGGAGCAGAACCCGCGGGATACCTTCGGCCCGGTTGTGGTGCCGGCTGATTCCTATTTTGTGATGGGCGATAACCGGGACCGTTCCTACGACAGCCGGTTCTGGAAGTTCGTGACCCGCGATCAGATTAAAGGGTTGGCATTCATCAAATACTGGTCCATTGACGGACCCTGGTACAAGTTTAACATCCGTTGGCGCAACATCGGTCGGCTGATCAAGTAATACTTTATTTACTACGAACCGGAGGGTTTTTATGGATACGTTGGGCAACTGGAAGCGTTCTGATTATTGTGGCCAGCTGACCGCCAAGGATATTGGGCGTGAGGTGGTATTGATGGGCTGGGCCCTACGCCGTCGTGACCACGGCGGCCTGATCTTTATCGACCTGCGGGACCGGGAGGGGATTGCGCAGGTTGTTTTCGACCCGGAGGTGAACGCGGCAGCCCATCAGGTGGCCGAAGGGGTGCGCAGTGAGTTTGTGCTGGCAGTCAAGGGCACGGTCATCCCCCGTCCGGAAGGCACCGTCAACCCCAACATGAAGACCGGCGAGGTTGAGATTCAGGTGGCTGAGTGCAAGCTGCTCAACCGCTCCAAGCCGCTGCCGTTCATGCTGGACGAGCACAGTGAGGTCAACGAAAATATCCGCCTTAAGTACCGCTATCTGGATATGCGCCGTCCGCAACTGCAGCAGAACCTGATCCTGCGTCATCAGGTGGCCCAGGTGACCCGCCAGTATCTGACAGAAAACGGCTTTTTGGAGCTGGAAACCCCCTTTCTGACCAAGTCAACCCCGGAAGGGGCCCGTGACTTTCTGGTGCCGTCGCGCATCAATCAGGGCCAGTTCTACGCCCTGCCGCAGTCGCCGCAGATATTCAAGCAGATCCTGATGATCTCTGGCTTTGACCGTTATTTCCAGATCGTGCGCTGCTTCCGTGACGAGGACCTGCGGGCCGACCGCCAGCCTGAGTTTACCCAGATCGATTGCGAGATGTCCTTCATCGACCGTGAGGATATCATCACCGTGATGGAAGGCTTGATGGCGCGCGTCTTCAAGGAGGCCAAAGGCGTTGACGTTCAGCTGCCGGTGCAGCGTATGACCTACCAGGAGGCGATCCGCCGCTTCGGAGTGGATAACCCTGACCTGCGTTTCGGCCTGGAACTGGTGGACCTGACCGATATCGTCAAGGGCTCTGGCTTCAAGGTGTTTGCCGAGGTGGCCGCAGGTGGCGGCATCATCAAGGGGATTAACGCCAAGGGCTGTGCCAGCTTTTCCCGCAAGGAGATCGACGATCTGACCAACTTTGTGGCCATTTATGGCGCCAAGGGCTTGGCCTATGTCAAGATGACCCCTGATGGCTGGCAGTCGCCGATCACCAAGTTCTTCAACGAGACCGAGATAGCCGCCATGAATCAGGCCTTCGGCGCCGAAGAGGGTGACCTGCTGCTGTTCGTGGCCGACAAGCCGAAGGTAGTTAACGACTCGCTGGGCAAGCTGCGCAATCAGCTGGCATCGATCCTTAAGCTGACCAATCCCGATGAGTTCCGTTTTGTCTGGATCACCGACTTCCCGTTGTTCGAGTGGGACGAAGATGATAAGCGCTGGTGCGCCGTGCACCATCCCTTCACTGCGCCGATGGATGAGGACGTGGATTATGTTGAATCTGATCCTGGCCGCTGCCGGGCCAAGGCCTATGACCTGGTGTTGAACGGCAACGAGATCGGCGGCGGTTCGATCCGTATCCATCAGGAGCAGGTTCAGTCGCTGATGTTCAAGATGCTGGGTCATTCCGANNCGGGCCAAGTTCGGCTTCCTGCTGGATGCCCTGGAGTACGGCACGCCGCCCCACGGTGGTATCGCCTTTGGTCTGGACCGTCTGATCATGCTGCTGACCGGTTCCGAATCGATCCGTGACGTGATCGCCTTCCCCAAAACCCAGAGGGGCACCTGCCTGATGTCGGAGGCGCCGTCAACCGTGGACAGCAAGCAGTTGCGCGAGCTGGGCGTCCGGTTGGCTGCCAGCGTTGCGGGTGGTGCCAGCTAGGGTGCCATTGCTGACACGCGGCATACTGCTGGCGGCAGTACTGTTGCTGGCCGGTTGCGCCAGCACTGAGCCGGTCTGGCGCGAACGGGCACAGTGGTCTCTGGAGCAGCTCGCCTATGAAACAGCACACGAGCTGCGTCCTGAAGCCTATCGCAGCATGTTGGAAGCCTTTGAGCAGGGTGAGGCGGTCTACCTGAAGCAGAGAGACGCTGAACAGGCCGATCAGCTGTATCGTTTAGCCTTTCAGAAAGGGCAACTGCTGAAGATGGAGCTGGACGAGTTCCGTGCGCACCAGCTTGCAGAGGCACAGCGGAAGGCAGAAATCGAGCGGCAGCGGCAGGCTGAAGAGCGTAAGCGTATTGAGGAGGAGGCCCAGGAAAGAAAGCGGAAGGAGCAGGCCGCCCGGGAACTTGCGGCAGCCAAGGCCGCACAGGCGGAACAAAACGCCGTTGCTCTTCGTGAGCTTCCCGTAAGATACTCGGTCCGGCGGGGGGAAACCTTGCCCCAGATTGCGGCCCGTCCTGAGATCTATAACGAAGCCGGGCTCTGGCCACTGATCTACCGTGCCAACCGTGATCAAGTCCGTGACCCCTACCAGCTCTGGCCGGGACAGGTGCTCAAGATTCCCCGTTCCTATACTCGTGAGGAGGCTGTAGATGCTCGCCGCCAGGCAGGTCGCCGATAGTTCGAAGCGGGTGATTGCCGGCAGGTTTTGCTCGCCTTTCCTGTGAAAAATATAACGATTTTTCCTTGACAGCCCATACCCTTTTGCATACTGTATACAGGATTTTGTAGACGATATAACTTGCTGTAATTGTAACATCTTGCAATTTATATATTTTTCCATATATCCGAAAACGGTTTAGCATTTCCATCCGACCGTAAGGGAACAAAACCATAAGGAGATAACATGGCAACTGAATCAAAGATTATCTGGTCTAAGATTGATGAAGCTCCCGCACTGGCAACCTACTCGCTGCTGCCGATCGTTAATGCCTTTACCAAGGCTGCTGGCGTGGTGGTTGAAACCCGCGACATCTCTGTTGCCGGTCGAATCATTGCCAACTTTCCCGAGTATCTGACCCCTGAGCAGCGGATGCCGGATTACCTGGCTGAGCTGGGTGAACTGACCCAGAAGCCTGAGGCCAACATTATCAAGCTGCCCAACGTCAGTGCCTCGATCCCCCAGCTGAAGGCTGCTATCAAGGAGTTGCAGGAGCAGGGCTACAAGCTGCCGGATTACCCGGAAGAGCCCAAGACCGATGCGGAAAAAGAACTGCATGCTCGCTACGCCAAGTGCCTCGGTTCCGCTGTGAACCCGGTGCTGCGTGAAGGCAACTCCGACCGTCGCTCGGCCCGTGCGGTGAAAGAGTACGCCAAGAAACATCCCCACAAGATGGGTGCCTGGTCTGCAGATTCCAAGACCCACGTGTCCTGGATGGAGTCCTCCGACTTTTACGCAAATGAAAAGTCGCTCACCATGGAGAAGGCCGGCAATGTCAAGATTGAGTTTGTTGACAAGTCCGGTAAGGTCACCGTGCTGAAGGAGAAGCTGGCCCTGCAGGCTGGCGAGGTGTTTGACGGCACCTTCTTGAGCGCCAAGGCCCTGCGGAAGTTCATCCAGGAGCAGATTGACGATGCCAAGGCCAAAGGGGTGCTGTTCTCGGTTCACCTCAAGGCCACCATGATGAAGATCTCCGACCCGATCATGTTCGGTCACTTTGTGTCCGTATACTATAAGGATGTCTTTGAGAAGCATGCCGCCACCTTCAAGGAGCTGGGCGTTAACCCCGATCTGGGCATGGGCGACCTGTATCTGAAGATCGCCAAGCTGCCGGAAGCCAAGAAGGCCGAGATTGAGGCCGACATTCAGGAAGTCTACAAGAAGCAACCGCCGCTGGCGATGGTCGACTCCGACAAAGGCATCACCAACCTGCACGCCAGCAACGATATCATTATCGACGCCTCCATGCCGGTGGTTATCCGTGATTCCGGCGGAATGTGGGGTCCCGACGGCAAGCTGCACGACGTCAAGTGCGTGATTCCCGACCGCAGCTATTCCCGCTGGTATCAGGTCTGCGTTGATTTCTGCAAGCAGAACGGTCAGTTTGATCCCACCACCATGGGTTCGGTCTCCAACGTCGGCCTGATGGCTCAGAAGGCAGAAGAGTACGGCTCCCACGACAAGACCTTTAAGATCGCTGCTGACGGTACGGTGCGTGTGGTTGACGAGGCTGGCAACGTGCTGATGCAACACGAGGTTGAGGCAGGCGATATCTGGCGTGGTTGCCAAGCAAAAGATCTGCCGATTCAGGACTGGGTTAAGTTGGCAGTCCGTCGCGCCCGGGCCACTGGTGCACCGGCCGTGTTCTGGCTGGACAAGAACCGCGCCCATGACGCCCAGATGATCGAAAAGGTCAACAAGTACCTCAAGGATCACGACACCAACGGTCTTGAGATTCATATCATGGCCCCGGTTGACGCGATGCTGTTCGCCTGCCAGCGCGCAAAAGAGGGCAAAGATACCATCACCGTGACCGGTAATGCCCTGCGGGATTACCTGACCGACCTGTTCCCGATCCTTGAGCTTGGCACCAGCGCCAAGATGCTCTCCATCGTGCCGCTGCTGGCCGGTGGTGGCCTGTTCGAGACCGGTGCCGGCGGCTCGGCTCCCAAGCACGTGCAGCAGTTCGTACAGGAAGGTTACTTGCGTTGGGATTCACTGGGCGAGTTCTTGGCCCTGGCCGTCTCCCTGGAACACCTGGCAGCTACCTTCAAGAACGAGAAGGCACAACTGCTGGCCGATACCTTGGATCAGGCCAACACCAAGTTCCTGGATAATAACAAGAACCCGGCCCGCAAGGTTGGTCAGATCGATAACCGTGGCAGCCACTTCTACCTGGCCATGTACTGGGCAGAGGCCCTGGCTGCACAGACCAAGGATGCTGAGCTTGCCGCCCGTTTTGCCAAAGTGGCCAAAGCGCTGCAGGAGAACGAAGAGAAGATCAATGCAGAGTTGATTGGCGCCCAGGGCAAGCCTCAGGATATTGGTGGCTACTTTAACCCCGATCCGGTCAAGACTGAAAAGGCAATGCGCCCCAGCGCTACCCTGAACGCTATTATCGACGCCATCTAGTCCACGTGTCATCTCGGGGAGCCTCGCTATGCGACGGCTCCCCGTGTAATCATTGTGCAGGTAAGTCGTAGGTTGCATTAAACATCTATCAACGAGGAGGAAGAACCAATGGGACGTAAGAAGATTGCATTGATTGGTGGCGGACAGATCGGTGGCGTGCTGGCTCAACTCTGCGCTCTGCGTGAACTGGGCGACGTCGTGATGTTCGACATCGTGGAAGGTATGCCCCAGGGCAAGATGCTGGACATCGCCGAGGCTTCCCCGGTGGACGGCTTCGACGTCAACCTGAAGGGTACCCAGGACTACAAGGACATCGCTGGCGCCGACGTGGTCATCGTAACCGCCGGTCTGCCCCGTAAGCCGGGCATGAGCCGTGACGACCTGATCGCTACCAACTCCAAGATCATGACCTCCGTTGCCGAAGGCATCAAGCAGTACGCCTCCAACGCTTTCGTGATCGTTATTTCCAACCCGCTGGACGCCATGGTTACCCTCTGCCAGAAGGTGACCGGTATGCCCGCCAACCGCGTGGTTGGTCAGGCCGGCGTACTGGATTCGGCTCGTTTCAAGGCCTTCATTGCCTGGGAACTGGGCGTGTCCGTGAAGGACGTCTCCGCCATGACCCTGGGTGGCCACGGCGACGACATGGTGCCGCTGGTACGTTACGCTGCTGTCAACGGCATTCCCGTTATGGAACTGCTGGAGCAGAAGTACGGCGCTGAGAAGGCCAAGGAAGTGATGGAAGCCATGGTAAACCGCACCCGTCTGGCCGGCGGCGAAGTGGTTGCCCTGCTGAAGACCGGTTCAGCCTTCTACTCGCCGGCTTCCTCCGCCATTGCTATGGCTGAGTCGGTACTGAAAGACCAGAAGCGCGTCCTGCCTACCTGCTGCCTGCTGAACGGCGAGTTCGGCGTCAACGGCTACTATGTTGGCGTTCCTGCCGTGCTGGGTGAGAAGGGTGTAGAGAAGGTTCTCCAGTTCAAGCTGGACGCCACTGAGCAAGCCATGATGGACAAGTCTGTTGCCGCCGTTAAAGGTCTGGTTGACAGCCTGGACAGCATCCTGAAGGGCTAATAGCCCGTTTAACGGGTCTGGCAATGCCGCAAAAGAAGGGCGGATTTATCCGCCCTTCTTTTGCCACATAAAGGGCCCACTATTTTACGCTTCAGAATACGGATAAAAGGAGCAGATCCCGATGTCAGAAGAAAAAAAGTTGCCGAGAATTGAAATTATCGAGAAGTACTGCAAGGGGTGCCATATCTGTGTGGAATTCTGCCCCAAGAAGGTACTCGAGATGAAGGGCTTCGTCGTGTCCGTCAAGGACCTGGATGCCTGTATCAAGTGTATGCAGTGCGAACTGCGTTGCCCCGACTTTGCCATTAAAGTCCACGCTGAATAACAAGACGGGAGGAATTGACTGTGTCCAAGAAAGTTGCTTTTCTGCAAGGTAACGAGGCAGCTGCACACGGCGCGCTGTACGCTGGTTGCAAGTTCTTCGCCGGTTACCCGATTACCCCCTCGACCGAAGTGGCCGAGGTAATGTCCGTTGAGCTGCCTAAAGTGGGCGGCAAGTTCATCCAGATGGAAGACGAGATCGGCGC
>DFYU01000110.1 GCA_002383415.1 Geobacter sp. UBA4074 | reverse complement strand
TGGTGACACCCTGGTCTCGCTGGAAGGCGAACGCCCCCTGTCCGACTTTGACGTGATCGCCTTTTCAATCTCCTTTGAGCCTGACTTCATCAACATTCCCCGCATCCTCGAGTTGGGCCGCATACCGGCGCTGGCTGCAGAGCGGGACGCCCGTCACCCCCTGGTCATTGCCGGCGGCGCGGCCTGCTTCATGAACCCCGAACCGGCAGCCGAGCTGTTCGACCTGATCGCTGTCGGCGAGGGTGAGACCTTGATCCCCGATCTGTCCGCCTTCCTGCTTGATCACACGGCGATGCCACGGGCGGAGTTACTGCGGCACGCAGCAACCCTGCCGGGGATTTATGTGCCGGCATTAACGCTACCGCAACCGGTCGAACGGATCTGTGCTCCTGACGATTCACCACCTTCGCAGTCGGTGATCCTGACCGAGGAAACCGAGTTTGGAAACATGTACCTGATTGAGGTGAGTCGTGGCTGCCCGCGAGGCTGCCGCTTCTGCGCCGCAGGCTTCGTCTGGCAGCCGTTTCGCCAACAACCCCTGGATGCGCTCAAGGTTGCCTGCCGTGAAGGCCTCAAGCACCGCTCAACCATCGGCCTGGTAGGTGCAGCCGTCTCAGACCATCGCCAGATCGAAGAGCTGTGCCGTTTCATCGTCGAGCAAGGCGGCTCCCCCTCGCTCTCGTCGTTACGCCTCGACCGGCTGACCCCCGGCCTGCTGGATCTGCTGGTCAAGAGCGGCCACAGGACCATCAGCATGGCCCCGGAGGGCGGTTCACAACGGATGCGGGACATGATCCGCAAGAACCTGACCGCCGAGCAGATCTTAGCTGCCGCCGATCAGGTGGCCCAGGCCGGCATCCTCAACCTGAAGCTCTACTTCATTATCGGCCTACCTGGCGAAACTGACCAGGACCTGCAGGAGCTGATCGATCTGACCACCGCGATCCAACGGACCGTCGTTGAACAGGCCCGGGCCCACAAACGGCTGGGCGAAATCACGCTGTCGGTCAATCCGTTCATCCCCAAGCCGTCTACCCCACTGCAGTGGGCCGGCATGTGTCCACTGGCCGAATTGAAACGCAAGGTGGCCCTGCTGGAAAAGGGTCTGCGACCGATCCCCAATGTGCGCCTGAAGGTGGAGGAGTTGCAGGGCTGTGTGCTGCAGGCACTGCTGTCCCGTGGCGGTCGAGAACTGATGCCGCTGATCCTGCAGATGGCAGCCGGCCAGAACCTCCGGAAGGCGGCCAAGGCATGCCGCATCGATCCTGAACAGACGGTAACTGACACACTGTCACTAGAGGCAACACTTCCCTGGGAGGTGCTTCAGGCAACGGACCGCACCAGACTGGCAGATGAATACCGGGCCGCTATGCGGGTGATTGGAGTGGAGCCGTGAAGCACTGCACGATCTGCGGCAAGGAGTTTGACGAGACGCAGCCGGCCGATTCGGTCTTTCTTGAGGCCGGGGCCTGGCTGGCGGAAGAGATATGGAAGGATAGCGGCGAGATCTGCCCACAGTGTCTGGAAAATCGTGCACGATTGGCGATGATGTACGCCCACGACTGTAACACCTGACCCGCGGAACGTTGACAAAGCCAATGCAGCTAGCGCCGTGATCTGGAAGTGGAGAACGGAATAAAAAAAGGCCCGGCATCCAAGGAGGGGGGGAGGAAGCCGGGCAGGAAGGAGCGGCATCGTCAGACACCGCTCCTTAAGCGTTATAGAGGTTAGTCCACCGACTTACGCAGGAAGGTGGGGATGTCGTACTGGTCCTCGTCGTCAAAGGAGACCGATCCGACGTGCCGTGTCGGGCGTGGGCTGTCCGGCTTCTGGCGATCACGGATAAAGGTCGGGGTCTCGATATTGATCACGTTGGGCTGCTTGGCCACAGCCACGCCGAGCGGCGCAAAACCACGGTTGCGCTCGGCCATTTCAAAGCGGTCACCGAAGCCGGTCACAATGGCGGTCACCTTGATCGTATCCCCCAGTGACTCGTCAATCACCACACCGACGATGATATTGGCATCCTCGTGGACCTTCTCGTGGATGGTCTTGTTGACGGCGTCAAAGTCGTCCATGGTCATGCTTGAAGAGCCGGTGATGTTGACCAGTACGCCACGGGCGCCGGAGACATCGATATCTTCCAGCAGCGGCGAGGAGATCGCCTTGGTGGCTGCATCGACGGCACGGTTCTCGCCATTGGAGATGCCGATACCCATCATGGCCATACCGCGCTCGCTCATGATTGATTTGACATCGGCAAAGTCGACGTTGATGAAGCCGGAGGTGGTGATCAGATCGGAGATGCCCTGCACCGCCTGACGCAGCACATCGTCGGAAGGCTTGAAGGCGTCCAGGATACCCAGCGAACGGGGAGCAATGCTGATCAACCGATCATTGGGGATTATGATCAGCGAATCGACATGCTCCTTCAGTGCCCGTACGCCTTCGTCGGCCTTGTGCTGGCGCAGCTTGCCTTCACGGGAAAACGGCTTGGTGACGATGCCCACCGTCAGCGCGCCCACTTCACGGGCCACCTCGGCGATGACCGGCGCAGCGCCGGTGCCGGTGCCGCCACCCATGCCGGCGGCGATGAAGATCATATCAGCGCCCTTGAGCAGCTCAGCCAGCTTTTCACGATCTTCCAGGGCCGCATCGCGCCCCACGTTGGGATTGGCGCCTGCTCCCAGTCCTTTGGTCAGCTGGCCACCCAGTTGCACCTTGACCGGCGCCAGGGAAGAGCGCAGGGCCTGGGCATCGGTATTGGCAACAATGAAATCCACCTTGTTGATGCCGCTGGCCACCATGGTGTTGACGGCATTACCACCGCCGCCGCCCACGCCAACTACTTTGATGACTGCGCTTTGCTCGATGGTTTCGTCAAATTCGAACATCCGCTCCCCCTTTGCTGTATTTGAATGTCATTACATGCACAGATTGCCTACACGCAAGCCAACCGCCGGAGAATTCTAGAAGAACTCCCGGAACCAGTTCTTCATGCGCCGTGTGGTGGTGCTGAAGATGCTGTCTTCCGATTTGGTGGCGGGAAACTCACGTGGTCCGATGTTGCGACTGCCGTAGATGATCAAACCGACCCCCGTGGAGTAGGCTGGTGAGTTGACCACATCGATCAAGCCCCCGATCTTCTGGGGGAAGCCACGCCGCACCGGCAGATTGAAGATCTGTTCTGCCAGCTCCGGCATGCCCTCCAGTATACTGGATCCGCCGGTAATTACAACCCCAGAAGCTATGGCATCTTCAAGTCCCGACTTGACGATTTCGCGGTTGACGAGAGTGAACAATTCCTCCACCCGTGGCCCCAGAATTTCGCACAGCACACTGCGTGAAAGCTCGCGGGGCTTGCGTCCCCCCACACTGGGCACCTCAATCTTCTCATCTTTGCCCACCAGGGCCGCCAGACAGCAGCCGTGGTTGCGCTTGATCTTCTCCGCCTCGGCCATCGGGGTACGCAGTCCCACGGCGATGTCATTGGTCAGATGGTTGCCCCCCAGTGAGATCACCGAGGTGTACTTGATGGCCCCATCAACGAAGAGCGCGATGTCGGTGGTGCCGCCGCCAATATCCACCAGGCAGACCCCCAGTTCCTTCTCGTCCGGCGACAGCACGGCCTCGGCAGAGGCCAGTTGCTCCAGCACGATGTCGGCCACATCAAGTCCGGCCCGGTTGCAGGACTTGACGATGTTCTGGGCGCTGGTGACCGCACCGGTGACGATATGCACCTTGGCCTCCAGACGCACCCCGCTCATCCCCAGCGGCTCACGGATGCCATCCTGCTCGTCAATGATGAACTCCTGGGGCAAGATATGGATCACCTCGCGATCCATCGGGATATTGATCGCCTTGGCGGCGTCGATCACTCGCCGCACGTCGTCCTGGTTGACCTCACGGTTCTTGATGGCGATCACCCCGTCGGAATTGATCCCCTTGATGTGACCGCCGGCGATGCCGGCGTAGACCGACTTGATCTCGCAGCCGGCCATCAGTTCCGCCTCTTCGATCGACTTCTTGATGGAGGCCACCGTACTCTCGATATTGATCACCACACCCTTGCGCAGGCCTGTGGAAGGGCTGGAACCGATACCGACGATCTCGATGCCGTCCTCGGTCACATTGCCGACAATGGCACAGATCTTGGTCGTGCCGATGTCGAGGCCGACGATCAGGTTGTCTCTCTTTGCGGACATTGCAGTCCTCCCTTGGGAGTTTGCGGACGGTTGCCCGTCAGCTCTTCTTGACCACGATCCGGTCGCTATAATCCAGATCGATGTAGTGCAGCCCAGGCTGTTGCGTCATCAGGGTCTGATAAATCCGGGCGAAACGGGCCAGCTTGCCGGGGAAGTCGTCAGTGCCGATTCTGATCGGTACTGCGCCGGAGGTAGTAAACAGGGTGAATCCGTGGGCCCTATCGTAATGAATCTCCGACACATCCGCAAGGATAAATGATCCCTGCTGCTGCAGGGCTGCCAGCAGTTCGCAGGCCGACTTGAGGGCCCCGCGAGTGCCGGCCGGATCGGCCGCCAAACCCTCTTCGCTGAGCCCGGTCACCACTGGCAGATCAAGGGCATCACCAAAACTGAGCGGCTTGAACGGCTCACCCGTCGTGTCCAGGTAGTAGAGCAACCCCAGATTGACCACCGCCACCGGCTTGCGCTCGGTGATGCTGACAGCCACCGTACCGGGGAAGAAACGCTGCACGCGTACCGTGGCCACCCACGGGTTGCGCCCCACCTGCTGTCCGACGGTCTTAAGCCGCAGCTTCAGCAGGTTCTGTCCCGGCACCACGCCGGTCAGTGCCACAATCTCCTCGCGGTTCAAGCGTTGCGCACCACGGACTTCAACCTTCTGCACCGGGAAGGGTGTCGCCTGCAGCAACCCCCTGACGGCTGCTGCCAGCAACCCACCCACCAGGATGATCAGGCCTGCGCTGCTGCCATACCGGATGGCCGGCAACAGGTACTTGCGCAGGTCGATCGGCTCCTTGCGGACCTTGGTCCGATTAGGCGCCACCTTGCGGTTCGGCTTGGAGCCGATATGCCGCAGGTCGGTCATCATGCTGCAGCCTGTCCCACCTTTAAAGCAGCCGTTGTCACGATCTGTTCCACCAGGGTCTCAAAATCAAGCCCGGCACCCTTCTGGGCGATCTCCGGCAAGAGCGACAGGGCGGTCATGCCCGGCAGGGTATTGACTTCCAACAGATAACAGTCGCCGTCCTCGGTCACCAGGAAGTCCACCCGGCTATAGCCGGAGCAGCCTAGTGCCTGATGGGCCTTCAAGCCCAGCTGCTGCACCAGCTCATACATTGCGGGGCTCAGGCGGGCCGGAAAGACATGCTCGGCCAGACCATCGGTGTACTTGGCCTCATAGTCGTAGAATTCGCGCTTGGGGATGATCTCGATGGCGCCGATCGGCTGGTCGTTCAGGATGCCGACCTGCACCTCCTGGCCCTTGACATAGCCCTCCACCAGCACCTGGTCGTCGTAGCGGAATGCACCATCCAAAGCAGCCTGCAGATCGGCCGGCTGCTTGACGATGGCCACCCCTACTGACGAGCCCTCCTGCACCGGCTTGACCACCACCGGCAGCCCGAAGGGCAGCTGTTCAACCGTCACGGTCCCGCCCCGCCGCACTGCGACATAGGGTGTAATCGTCAGGCCAGCCGCAGCAAAGACCTGTTTGCTATACAGCTTGTGCATTGCCAGGGCACTGGCCAGGACACCCGACCCGGTGTACGGAATCTGCATCAGCTCCAGCAAACCCTGCACACAGCCATCTTCGCCGTAGCGACCATGCAGGGCGATGAAGGCCAGCTCGATACGCTCCTTGCGCAGTGTCTCGGCCAGATCACGCCCCACGTCGATGGCAACGCTGTCGTAGCCCAGCTTGAGCAGTGCCTGGTGCACGGCCATGCCGCTCTTGAGCGACACCTCCCGCTCGGCCGACAGGCCGCCCATCAACACGCCGATCCGTTTCG
>DFYU01000015.1 GCA_002383415.1 Geobacter sp. UBA4074 | reverse complement strand
CCAAGGCCGAGAGCAGCTTCAGACCTGCGGTCAAATCCCCTGTCGGCGCCATCGGCCTGATGCAGCTGATGCCTGCCACCGCCCGTATGACCGCCGGTTACAAGGGAAGCAAGCCCTACAACCCGCTCTGGCTGGTGGACCCTGAGTACAACATCCGCCTGGGCACCAAACACCTGCGCGAGCTGCTCGACCAGTTTCATCAGGACACGATCTTTACCCTGGCGTCCTACAACGCCGGTGCCGGAGCGGTCAACCGCTGGCGCAAAAATTTCGGGAGCCTGGAGCGGGACGAATTCATCGAAAACATCCCCTACCGCGAGACCCGTGACTACGTGAAGAAGATCGTTGCCCATATCAGCGTCTATCAATCGCTGTACCGTATCCCCTAAGGAACCATAATGACCAGAATCGCCCTGCTTGCCATCATGCTGCTCTTGATCGTCACCACCCTGCTGAGTGCAGCGCCGGCGCAAGACATAACTACCTTGATAACGGCCATCCGACAGGAGTATGACGGCAGAACACCACAGGAGTGGGGCGAGAACGTGACCGGCGTTCGCAGCCGACTGGCTACTGACGAACGGGTGCTGGCGCTGACCCTGGACGCATGCGGGTCGCCACGGGGAAAAGGCGTTGACCGCCACTTGCTGGACTTCCTGACACGGGAACAGATCCCTGCCACCCTGTTTGTCAATGCCCGCTGGATTGACGCCAACCCTGAGCTGTTCAGGCAACTGGCTGCCAACCCGCTGTTCGAGATCGGCAACCACGGCATGTGGCACAAACCTGCCTCGATCAACGGACGGTCAGCCTATGGCATCGACGGCACGCGGGATATGCAGGAGCTGGTACAGGAGATCGAGCTGAACGCCCGCAAGATTGAGGAGATGAGCGGTACTCGACCGCGCTATTACCGGTCGGGCACCGCCTACTATGACGAACTGGCGGTGCAGGTGGCCAATCGGTTGGGGCATGAGGTGATCGGGTTTTCTGTGCTGGGCGACGCCGGTGCCACCCTGCCGGCCGCAAAGGTGACGGCAATGCTGCTTGCTGCACGGCCGGGCGATATCATCATCGCCCACATGAACCACCCCGAGGCGGGCACCGGCGCCGGCATCATGACCGCTCTACCGCTGCTCAAAAAAAAGGGGTTCCGGTTTGTACGGTTGTCAGATCATCAGCTGCAGTGATGTCCCGCCACACCTGTTGTTGAGGCCTCGATAGCGGCAACAGCATCAGGTAGTTGCTCCGCCGGCAGCGGCCTGGCGTACATGAACCCCTGCACAAAGGTGCAACCGATCTGCTTCAAAATCTCTTGCTGCTCAGGAGTTTCAACACCTTCGGCCACGGTCTGCATACCGAGGTTGTCGGCCATATTGACCACCGATTGGGCGATGGCCCGATCGCCGCTATCGTCGGCCAGGTCCTGCACAAAGGAACGGTCGATCTTCAACACCGACACCGGGAACGCCTTCAGGTAGCTGAGCGAGGAGTAGCCGGTGCCGAAGTCATCGATAGAAATCCCGCAACCCAGCCCCCGCAAGCGTTCCAACACCCGCACCACCTCATCCGGCTGTTCAACCAGGGCGCTCTCGGTAAGTTCCAGCTCAAGCTGGTCGGGCCTGATGCCGGTCTCGGCCATCACAGCGGCTATCCGATCGATCAGGTCCGGCGACTTAAACTGCACTGCTGAGAGGTTGACGGCCACATTCAGATCAAGCCCCTGCTGCTGCCAGGCCACCTGCTGCTGACAGGCGGTGCGCAACACCCACTCACCGATCGGGACAATCAAGCGGTTCTCTTCTGCCAGCGGAATGAAGCTCAGCGGAGAAACCAGCCCAAACTCCTTGCTCTCCCAACGCAACAGCGCTTCGACCCCCACCACCCGACCTGTAGCCAATGAAAGCTTCGGCTGATAGTGGAGTCGCAACTCCTGTCGCGACAAGGCGTGTCGCAAACCCTGATCAAAGGCGATCCGCTCCTGCACGCCACTGTTGAGCTCTTCGCGGAAAAAGCGGAAGGTATTTTTGCCCTCTTCCTTGGCGTGATACAGGGCCATGTCGGCATGTTTCTCAAGAGTTTTGGCGTCCTCGCCATCCTTGGGATAGAGCGACACCCCGATGCTGGCGCTGACGAACAGCTCTCCCTCCTCCAGCACCACCGGTTGTTCTATGGTACGCAGCAATTTGTTGACCACCGGCACCACATCCTCTTCGTGATGAATGTCGTGCAAGATAACGGCGAACTCGTCGCCACCCAGCCGGCAAACCACGTCATCGTCCCGCAGGGCGGCCAGCAACCTGAGGGACAACTCTTTCAGCAGACGATCCCCAGCCGGATGCCCCAGACTGTCGTTGACATGCTTGAAACGGTCCAGGTCGATATACAGCAACGCCATGCCGTTTTCCTGGCGACGGCTCCGTTTGAGCCCCTGCTCCAGCCGGTCCTGCAACATACGCCGGTTGGGCAGGTCAGTCAGTGGATCAAAGTAGGCCAGACGCTCGATGGTGGCCTCGGCATTTTTGCGCTCGTTGATATCCTCGACGTTGGCAATGAAATGGGTGATCTGCCCTATTTCGTTGCGCAGGGGACTGATCGAGGCCACTGACCAGTAGACCTCGCCACTCTTGCGGCGATTGAGCAGTTCACCGTGCCATTCCTCACCCCGCAGGATGGTACTCCACAGTTCCTGAAACACCTCCCGCGGTGTCGATTCTGACTTGAGGATGCGCGGATTATGGCCGACCGCCTCCTCGGGACTGTAGCCGGTCACCTGGGTAAACTTGCGGTTGACGTACTCAATCGTGCCGTTGACATCGGTGATCAGAACACCGCTGGCGCTGTTTTCGACCCCCAGTTGCAGTTTGCGCAGATGGTCGTTGACCGCTTCAGCCTCTTGCAGCTGCTGGCGTTGTCGCCGCTGGTAGAACAGCAGCGCCAGAACGGCGAGCAGGGCGATGATCAGAAAGGTGGCTGTCTGGTAACGGGTATGGGTGCGCCAATCGGCCGTAACGGCATCCAGTCGGCGCGCCGCAAGCACCATAAGCGGCTTTTCAAGCTGCAACTGTTCCGGCTGGAAGGTCTTGAAAAACGTCAGGCGCTGGTCGTTGGTGGCATA
>DFYU01000118.1 GCA_002383415.1 Geobacter sp. UBA4074 | reverse complement strand
CAAAGGTGTCCATGGTATCGGTTTCGCGGCGGGCCGGCTTACCGCACTGCGGACAGTCTACCTTGATAAAGCTCTCCAGCCTGGCCAACGGGCTACCCCCTTCACCGGTGAAGGCAACGTCGTGAGGCAGCACCACCGGCAGGTCCTTGTCCGGCACCGGCACAGCGCCGCAGCAGTCGCAATAGATGATTGGAATCGGGTTACCCCAATATCTCTGGCGAGATACCCCCCAATCCCTCAAGCGAAAGTTGACCGTCTTCTTGCCCTTACCCTCCTGCTCCAGCCAGTCGGCGATCTCCTCCTTGGCACTATCACTCGGCTTGCCGTCGAAACGACCGGAATTGATCATCACGCCTGGCTCGGTGTAGGCAGCCGCCATGGCGGACGGATCAAGGGTCTCACCCTGGGGCTGGATCACCACCACCAGCGGCAGCTCGTACTTTTTAGCAAACTCGAAATCGCGCTGGTCGTGGGTCGGCACCGCCATTACCGCACCGGTGCCATACTCCACCAGCACGAAGTTGGCCAGAAAGACCGGCATCCTGCAGCCGGTGGCCGGGTTGACGCAGTAGCTGCCGGTGAAGACCCCCTCTTTCTCAAAGTCATCGGCGGTGCGCTTGATCCGGTCGGTCTTTTTGACCTTGTCGATGAAGGCCTCCACTTCGGCCCGCCGTTCCGGCGTGGTCAGTTCCAACGCCAGTGGATGCTCCGGCGCCAGCGACATGAAGGTGGCACCGAACAGGGTGTCCTGACGGGTGGTAAAGACCCGGATATTTCCTTCGCGGCCCTCCAGCGGGAAGTCGATCTCACAACCGGTGCTGCGGCCGATCCAGTTGCGCTGCATCACCAGCACCCGCTCCGGCCAGCCGGGCATCTTGTGGGTAAAATCCAGCAGTTCCTGGGCGTAGTCGGTGATCCGGAAGAACCACTGTTCCAGTTCCTTCTGCTGCACCTCGTTGTCGCACCGCCAGCAGGCGCCGTCCTCCACCTGCTCGTTGGCCAGCACGGTCTCGCAGGAGGGGCACCAGTTGACAAAGGACTGTTTCTTGTAAGCCAACCCTTTCTGATACATCTCCAGGAACAGCTTCTGCTCCCAACGATAGTAGGATACATCACAGGTGGCCAGCTCCCGGTCCCAATCGTAGGACAGGCCCATCTGCTTCAACTGGTCACGCATGTAGGCCATATTCTCGTAGGTCCAGGCAGCCGGATGGCTGTTGTTCTTGATGGCGGCGTTCTCTGCCGGCATGCCGAAGGCGTCCCAGCCCATCGGGTGCAGCACGTTGAAGCCACGCATCCGCTTGAAGCGCCCTACCACATCACCGATCGAGTAGTTACGCACATGGCCCATATGAATCCGGCCGGAAGGGTAGGGAAACATCTCCAGCAGGTAATACTTCGGCTTGGCCGGATCTTCGGTGACCTTAAAGGTCTTCTTATCGGCCCAGAACTGCTGCCATTTGGCTTCGATCTCGTTGGGGGTGTACTTCAGCTCAGCAGACATCAGCTACTCCTTCTGGTTATATACGTTCCTAGCTTCTTTAATGCTCAAAATGACCGCAATCCAGGATTGCACTGGGTATGTCGTCCAAGGCGGCAATCCGGTCAACACAACCGGTGGCGGCTGCCTCGCGGGGCATGCCATACACCACCGAACTTTCCTCCGACTCGGCCAGCACCTGGCCGCCATGCTGTTTTACCTGCCGCACGCCCTGACTGCCGTCATTGCCCATGCCGGTCAACACCACTGCCAGCATCCGACCGCCATACAACGGCGCACAGGAGCTGAACAGGGCGTCGGCCGACGGATTGTAACGGTAGTTCGGGTCAGGGGGCAAGACCCGGGCACGAATAATGGCAGTATCCTGCTCCAGTATCACGTGGCTGCCGCCGGGTGCCACCAGCGCCTGACCGGCCACAACGGGATCGCCGTCCTGGGCCTCGCGTACCTCAAACACCGAGCTGCGATTCAGCCGCTCGGCAAAGGCCTTGGTAAAACCGGGCGGCATATGCTGAGCCACCACCACACCAAAGGGATAAGGCCGCTCAAAGGCGCTCAAGATGCCCTGTAATGCCGGTGGACCACCGGTAGAGGCAGCGATGGCCACCAGTTCGAGCGGCTCCAAGCGCCCTTTACGACCATTTTTTCGCTGCGTCGATCCACAAACGGCATGATCGCTCAGGCGATGATACTCCTTGATGCGGGCCGTCACCGCCTGACGAACCTTGTACTGTAGATCCTCGGTGATGGTCAACAGATCGGTGCTGGCATCACTGGACGGTTTGGCCACAAAATCCACCGCCCCCAGCTCCAGCGCCCGAAAGACCTTCTCTGCATCGGAAAGGGCGCTGACCACGATCACCGGTAGGTTAAAACGACCGGTCAGGATCCGCAGCAAGGTAAACCCATCCATGCGCGGCATTTCCAGATCCAGGGTTACCAGGTCCGGCTTGAGACTGATCACCTGACGGATTCCCTCTTCACCATCAATGGCGTACCCCACCACCTCGATGCCCGGCACCCCTTCCAGCATCCGGGTGATACTGCGACGGCTGTAGGCCGAGTCGTCCACCACCAGTACCCGCACCGGTTTCATGGCACGCCCCCTGCCGCGCTCAGCAACGGCTTCTGGTACACCATATCATTCTTGTAGTGACGCAGGGTGAACAGGGTGCTGATGTTCATCAACGACTCCGAATGGCCCAAGAGCAAAAAGCCACCATCCTGCAAGGCGCCGTGAAACGACGCCACCACCTGTTTTTTTACTGCCAGATCGAAATAGATGATCACGTTGCGACAAAAGATCAGGTCAAAACTGCCCAGCATCGCCATCCGAGTGTTGTCCAACAGATTAAGATGGCTGATCGACACCAGCTGCCTTACCCGGTCGGCAATCCGAAAGGAGCCGTCCTGCGGTTCAAAGTACTTCAACAGATAGTAGTCGTCGGTCATACGAAAGGCTGAGCGTCCATAGATACCGCGCCGCGCCTGGTGCAGCACCCGTTGGCTGATATCAGTGCCGACAATCTCCAGTTGCCAGCCCTGCAGGCACTGCTGTTCCAGCAGCAGCATGGCGATGGTATAGGGTTCTTCGCCACTGGAACAGCCGGCACTCCATATCCTGATCCTGCGTGGCTCGCCGGCTGCCTGCTTGCGCTTGCAAAGTTCCGGCAGGATCTCATCAGAAAAGGCACTCAGCTGATATGCTTCACGAAAGAAATAGGTCTCGTTAGTGGTAAGGAGATCCATGATCTCCTCCAGCTCCTGCTCTCGTTTGCGATTGAACTTCAGAAATTGGTAATACTCACGATACGACTTGAGCTGGTGAGTGGCCAAGCGGCGCCCTAACCGTTTTTCCAGCAGGTATTTGGCATCATCCCCAAAATACAGGCCGCTGTGGGCATACACCAGATCACGGAGCAGTCGAAACTCCTCGTCAGGCATCAGTATGG
>DFYU01000109.1 GCA_002383415.1 Geobacter sp. UBA4074 | reverse complement strand
TGATCTGCACGACGATGCCTTCTGCCACCGGCACCATCATCATCGATCTCCTCAGGAAGGCCGAGCGATCCGGGGAATACTGGTACCTCTCATCGGCACTGGAACTGCAGCAGCATATCAGCGATACCGGCAGTTACCCGCTCAGGGAGATGATCCATGCAGCCATCGCCGTTGCCTCCGCAACAGGCACCATGCAGGTTCTCAATGACCTGGTTCCGGTTATTGAAAAGAACAGCAGCACCAGTGCGAGCTCGCGTACCTACCTCCAGTTTACCCAGATCATGCTCGATGGCGGGGATTTCGGATCCGCACGTGAGCTGTTCGGGAAGATCAACCACGAAACCGAGAACCTTCCCCAGTACCTGGACATCCTCACCGACCTGCTCAAAGTGGGGTTCCTGCATGACTGCCTTCCGGGCGTCCATGATACCCTTCTCGTAAAAATCAATGAAACCATTGTCACGACCGCCGTGTACCGGGCTGCCATTGAACTGAGCCGGGAAGCCCCGTTTGACGATATCATCACGCACATCCGCTCGATGAACGATCTCGTGCTGCTCCATCCGCGTCACGACCATTTGTTTTTCGAGTGTATCACGATCCTCGTTGACCGGGGATTTCTCAGCATCCACGACCCCGGCATCCTCATCCGCCTTGCCGATTCCATCGCGGACCAGGGGATAAAAGAGCGGGCGATCTCCTCCATTGTCATCAGGATCGCACAGATTGGGGTACAGTCGAAAAACCGTGATTACCTCCAGCGTGCAGTCGGCCTNNGACCTCCTCATGCGCATGCGGGCCTGGAGCAGCGAGCTCCTGGAACCCGAGCTTGCCGTGTACGCGATGGCAAACATCATCGAGGGCGTGATAAAATACGCGATCAACCGGAGGTCTTCCGATGCGCTCGAAAAAGCCTATCTTATCGCACAGGATATCAATGATCCATCCCTGAAAGCACAACTGTTTGAACGGATCGCGGAATGTTTCATCCGGATCGGGTGCATTCTTCTGAATGAACCCTCTGCGATGACAGCAGGAGATGACTTCACCGCTGCCAAGCGATCGTTTTCCCGCAGTCTTGAGATCATCAAACAGGACATCAGATCCCCCCAGGTCTCGTTAAAGATTGCCGGGGTTATCGATATCATCCTCTCGTATTCCAAGGCAAGCAGCAGCCTGGACTTCATCCTGCCCCTCGCACTGTATGCAGCCGAGATCAACAATACCTTTGAACGGGACGCAATGATGTCCCGTATCATCTCCAGCCTGCAGACAGAAGTGATCCACCCGGGCTCCACGGATCCCTACGAGATCATGGCATTCCTTCTCCAGAGGAGCGATATTGCCCGGGATGATCCCGATGTCATCGATCTGGTCTCCCGCATCATACGGATGATTGGCGACCCGTTCGTCCGGTTGTCCGGATTAACCGGCCTTGCGGATTCCCTGATAGCGCTGCGGGACATTCCCCGTGCCCGGGGGGTGCTGGAAGAGATCGCCGCCGGACTTGTCGGCCTCCCGACCGAATACCAGAAGATTCTCCTCCTTTCCGACCTTACGATTCTCTATTGCCGGATCGATACCGGTGCAGCCGCTGCATGCCTTCTTGACGGCATAAAGCGGCTTGAGCAGGTGGAGCCTGACCATGAGGGGGTAGCCCGGCAACAGATTGTGCTGGCCATTGTCCGGCTCAATGCCATCATGCCGGAGCGCCGGTGGATTGACACCGCCCTTTCCGTGGTCCGTAAGATTGCCGAGCCGGTTGAGTACATCAACTCGCTCATTGCGCTCTACAGCATGCTCCGCGGTGACCGGACACGGGGGAGGGAGATCCTCGGCTACATGACAGAAGCGGTCGAGAAGATCGCCTCGTCCTATGAAAAGGCTGCAACACTGCTCGATATCATCCCCCTTGCGGTCCAGAGTGCTGACGATGACATGCCGGCGGAGCTGCTGAAAAAGGCAGAAGCGCTCACAAAAAAGATCAACATCCAGTATATTGCCGACAGGATGCGGGACAATATCGTCCAGATCTACCTCATGCTCGCGGAAAAAACTGCTGACAGGAAGTACCTGGCTTCGGCAGTCGCCGTGATCAGGACCATCGATGCTGATGAGCTCCGCGAGAACCGTCTCATTGAGGCCGACTGCCCGGAAACCTACGAGATCCCCCCCCAGTACGTCAGGATCAAAACCCTCTCGGAGAAGATGCTTGCCGAAGGCTTTCACCAGAACCAGGTCACCGCGCTGGAACACCTTGTCCTGACCGTTGCCGACCGCGGGAGGGAGGCATTGTTCTTCTGCGATCTGGCAGTGTTTTTCCGGAAGGCAAAGGAGGAGAAAGTGGCGGCCCGGATGCTTCAGAACGCCATCAGGGAAGCCCGGATCATCCGGCCGCTCTCGCGGCGCTCCTTTGTCATGTGCGATATAGCGCTCAGGCTGCATGCCGCGGGCTGCGAACGGACAGCGCAGGATATCCTCGACAATGCCATCGATGCCGCCACCAACATCCGGCAGTCATCGCTGCGCGACGAGGTTTTCGACGAGCTTGGCCTTGCGATCCGTATCATGCAGGAGATGGAGCGGTGAAGACCGTTGAGATCTTCATTACCGGGCGGGTCCAGAGAGTCGGGTTCAGGGCGTGCGTCCGGAAGATCGCCACCGATCTCAGTATCAGCGGGACGGTCTTCAATCTCCCGGACGGCCGCGTCCAGGTCTATGCCACCGCAGAACCGATGGTGCTGGAAAAGTTCATCTCAACACTCTACGGCTGTCCGCGGGCGGTGATCCGCGACCTGAAGGTAGCTGAACTGCCGCCCCGGGTGTTTGAGGGATTTTCCGTTTTAAAAAGTGACGGGCGGTTCAGTACAGGGCTGTGAACTCGCTGCCGGTCCGGATCGATTCTGCCAGTCCGGTTACCTGCCGGTTGATGATATCCATGCTGATCGACCCATGGAGCCGCCTGGTGATCGCCTGGATCAGGTCATCGGAGAGCATACACCGCCCCGGCGTCAGCTCGAAATCCTCTTCCCGCAGGGTTTCGCGGGCAATCTGAAAAACAACGGTATCGACCATGCCGGGTTTCAGGGGATCGATGAGGTCGTGGACAAGGCTGTCCCTGCCGTCATGGAGGAACCCGCTGTCCGGATCGAGCCGGGCACCGGTAACCGCCACGGTGCAGTTCCCGAACAGCATGGCGTACCCGAACGAGAGCATGGCATTGACCGGGTCCGCGTGGGGCCGCATACCCCGCCGCCGGAATCCCAGGTCCGGAGGCAGGCTGCGGGACATGATCTCGTAATACATATCCGACATCAGCCGGTGCAGCCGCCGGATCTCGTCAAGCTTGATGAGAAAGGAAAGTTCCTGACGGGACTTGCTGAGAAGGTCCAGTTCTCCCTCGTAGAGGAGACGGGTATTACTGCGCTCTTCCTCCTTCCCGATAGTGAAGAGCCGGGCCTGGACCGCAGTCTGTGCGAGCGCAGTCGCAAAGCGCTGGCGGGGGATCGTCTTCTGGCGTTCATAGGATTCGATCAGGCTCCGGTCACCGGGCGGGCGGATGGTGCCGGCCGGGGAGCCGTCCGCTTCGAAAAAGGATATGCAGGCACCGTGCCGGATAAGGTGCAGGACGGCAGAGGAATGGATGGTATGACCGCCGACGATCAGCAGGTTTTTCACCTCAGTTATCGGGTATTCCTCGATTGTATTTTTTTTCTGGATGATCAGGGTTTTCTGGGTTGATTTTATATGGGCTCCATAGCCGCTGACCGATATCCACGGGTACTCTGTCACCACCAACACCAAAAAATTTCCATCCTGATCTAACTACTACCACACCCCGCCTGATTAATTCATCGTTTTTAAGGCCGCTCCCTCGCATTTTCCGGCGGGTATAAACAGAATCAAACGCCATATATACAGTTGTCATGCAATAGCATAACAGGGGTAACAGATGTATTGGGACAAGAAGATCGAGACCCTGAAACCGGCTGACCTGCAGGCACTCCAGTTTCAACGCCTGAAAAAGACCCTGAAACAGGTTCAGAACGTCGGGTTTTACAAAAAACGGCTCGCTGAAGCCGGGGTAAAGATTTCATCAATAAAAACGCTCGACGATATCCGGAAGATCCCGTTCACAAAAAAACAGGACCTCCGGGACGGGTACCCGTTCGGTTTCCTTGCCGTGCCGTTAAAGAAGGTGGTCCGCATCCACACCACCTCGGGCACGACCGGCAAGCCGACCGTCGTCGCATACACCCGCAGGGATCTCGATGCCTGGTCTGACCTGATCGCACGGAACATGACGATGATCGGGATCACTGCTGACGATGTGTTCCAGAACATGGTGAACTACGGCATGTTCACCGGCGGCCTCGGGTTCCACTACGGGGCGGAAAAGATCGGCATGACCGTGATTCCCAGTGCAACCGGCAACACGAAGCGCCAGATCGAGATGATCCAGGATTTTGGCGTCACCACCATCCACTGCACGCCCAGTTATGCCATGCACCTCTCGGAAGTGGCGGAGGAGCATGGTGTCTCCCTCGACAGCCTGAAGACCGGCATATTCGGTGCGGAAGCCTGGTCGGAGAGCACGCGAACGGCCCTTGAGAAACGGCTCGGCGTCACCGCATATGATTCCTACGGCCTCTCCGAGCTCTTCGGCCCGGGTGTTGCCTTCGAGTGCCCCGAACGGGACGGTCTCCATATCTGGCACGACAGTTACCTCGTGGAGATCATCGACCCGGAAACAGGCGAGCAGCTCGCGGACGGCGAACGCGGCGAGCTCGTGGTCACCCCGCTGGTCAAGGAAGCCATGCCCCTGCTCCGCTACCGGACCGGGGACGTGACCATGCTGATGGAAGACGGCTGCCTCTGCCGGCGCGGTCAAAAGATCGCGCGCATCACCGGGAGGAGCGACGATATGCTGGTGATCCGCGGGATCAATGTCTTCCCCTCGCAGATCGAGCACGTCCTCCTGAAGATTGCGGAAGTGGGCAACCAGTTTATGGTCTATATCGACAAAATTAATCATCTGGACGAGATGACTGTTGAAGTGGAGATTAACCGGGAGTATTTCAGCGGGGAACTGGCCGATCTGGCAAAACTCCAGAAGAAGGTGGTCAAGGAGCTCCGGGACGCCCTGGAACTCAGGACAACCGTCAGGCTTGTCGAGCCGGGTTCGCTCCCGCGGTTTGAAGGAAAAGCCAAACGCGTCATTGACCGGAGGGAAAAAGAATAATGGTTTGCTGGGATCCACGCATCGAGGAGATGCCGAAAGAAGAGCTCCGGAGGATGCAGTACAAGCTCCTCAAGAGCCTTGTTTACAGGCTGTACAGTTTTTCACCGTTTTACCATGACCGGATGAAAGAGCAGAAGGTCCACCCGGACGATATCCGGGAACTGGCCGATGTCAGGAAACTGCCGTTCATGTTCAAGCGGGACCTGCGGGACAACTACCCGGACCGGATCTTTACGGCATCGCAGGAGGAGCTTGTCCGGTATCATGTCTCGTCAGGCACCACCGGCAAGCCGACCGTGGTCGGCTACTCGCGCAACGATCTCAACATCTGGTCGGAACTGGTGGCACGCTTCATGACCGCCGCCGGGGTCACGGCTGACGACATCGTCCACATCGCCTTCGGCTACGGGCTCTTCACCGGTGCCTTCGGCCTCCATTACGGGGCGGAGAAGATCGGCGCCTCGGTGATCCCGATCTCCGGCGGCAATACCAAGCGTCAGATCATGATCATGCAGGACTTTGGCTCCACCGTACTGACCTGTACCCCCTCCTATTCACTCTATCTGGCCGAGGAGGCAGCTGCGGAAGGTGTGGATATCAGGTCGTCCAAGCTGCGGGTCGGCATCTTCGGTGCCGAACCCTGGTCAGAAGCGATGCGGGCCGAGATTGAGGCCAATCTGGGGCTGGACGCCATCGACATCTACGGCCTGTCCGAGATCATGGGGCCCGGCGTGGCCATCGAGTGCATCGAGGCCAAGCAGGGGCTGCATATCTGGGAGGATCACTTCATCCCGGAGATCATCAATCCTGAAACCGGCCAACCGGTGGCCGACGGTGAAAAGGGTGAGCTGGTGATCACCACCATCACCAAGCAGGGGATCCCGCTGATCCGCTACCGTACCCGTGACATCACCAGCATCGATCGTAGCCCCTGCATCTGCGGCCGCACCCATGGCCGCATTGCCCGCCTCAGCGGCCGCTCGGACGACATGCTGATCATCCGCGGCGTCAATGTCTTCCCGTCCCAGATTGAATCGATCCTGGTGCGGGTGGAAGGGGTTGAGCCGCATTATCTGTTGATTGTGGACCGCAAGGACAACCTGGACACCCTGGAGGTGCAGGTGGAGGTCAACGAACAGATGTTTTCCGACGAGATCAAGGTGCTGCAGTCGCTGGCCCGCCGGATCGAGAAGGAGATCAAGGATATGCTGGGGGTCACCTCCACCGTCAAACTGGTGGAGCCTAAGACCATTCAGCGCAGTGAAGGCAAGGCTAAACGGGTGCAGGACAACAGAAAGCTGTAGAAACGGTCTTTTTTCGCTCTGGCACAGCCTCCCAGCGAAATGCCTTGTGCGGCGTACTGAACAGGTACGCCTCCGCGTCATTTCTCGGGAGTCAGCACCATAACAAAAAAATCCTCGTTTCATGGCAAGGAGTCACGCGTATGAAAGTCGAACAGCTCTCCATCTTCATTGAAAACAAGTCCGGCCGCCTGGCCGAGATTACCCGTATCCTGGGCGAGGCCGGGATTAACATCCGGGCCTTGTCCCTGGCCGATACCTCCGATTTCGGCATCCTGCGCCTGATCGTCAATGACGTCGAACAGGCCAAGACGGTATTGAAGGATAAGGGTTTCACTGTCAACAAGACCGAGGTGGTTGCGGTGGAGGTGCCGGATCAGCCTGGTGGCCTGTCCACGATTCTGCAGGCCCTGGACCGCGAACAGATCAATGTGGAATACATGTACGCCTTTGTTGAACGCTGCGGCGGCAATGCGGTGATCATCTTCCGTTTTGATGAGACCGATAAGGCGATTGCGGCGCTGTCGGGCACTAACTTCAACATTCTTGCGGGTGAACGACTCTATTCGATGTAAGCACCTGTGTAAAGGGGGGGACCATGAAGAAGCTGGTGATGGTCGGCAGTATGGCACTACTGATGGTCTGTTTGGCTACGGCGGCCATGGCGGCCGGAACCATCAAGATCGGTGGCCTGTTCAGTGTAACCGGCCCGGCATCGTTTCTGGGGGAACCTGAGAAGAAGACCCTGGAGATGCTGGTGGCCGACCTGAATGCCAAGGGAGGCATCAACGGACAGAAGCTGGAGGCAGTGATCTACGATACTGCCGGCGATGCCACCAAGGCGGTGCAACTGGCCACCAAGCTGATCAGGAACGACAAGGTGGTGGCCATCATCGGCCCCAGCACCACCGGCGAGTCGATGGCGGTGCTGGCCCTGACAGAAAAAATGAAGATTCCGCTGATCTCCTGTGCCGCCGGTATCAAGATTACCGAGCCGGTCAAGGAGCGTACCTGGACCTTCAAGACCCCGGCCAATGATCATGTCGCCGCTGAGAAGATCCTCAACTACATGGCCAAACAGAAGCAGAAGAACATCGCCCTGCTGACGGTGACCGACGGGTTTGGCGCCTCGGGCCGCGAGCAGCTGAAGGAACTGGCAGCTAAGAAGGGCTTCAGCATTGTGACTGACGAGACCTACGGCCCTAAAGATACCGACATGACGCCGCAGTTGACCAAGATTCGCGCTAGCAAGGCCGACGCCGTCATCTGCTGGGGCACCAACCCCGGCCCGGCCATTATTACCAAAAACATCAAGCAGTTGGGGATCAAGATTCCGATCTACATGAGCCACGGCGTGGCATCCAAGAAGTATATTGAACTGGCCACCCCGGCTGCGGCCGAAGGGGTGATGCTGCCGGCCGGCAAGCTGGCTATTTATGAGATGTTGCCCAAGAACGACCCCCAGCAGAAGCTGCTGCGTGAGTACGATGCGGCCTATCGCAAGGCTTACGGTATGGAGGCCTCGACCTTTGG
Source organism: Geobacter sp. UBA4074 (assembly GCA_002383415.1). Lineage (GTDB taxonomy): Bacteria > Desulfobacterota > Desulfuromonadia > Geobacterales > Pseudopelobacteraceae > Trichlorobacter. Next base: position 10,932 of record DFYU01000109.1, on the reverse strand, counting down.
CGGCTACGCCTATGACGCCTTCCTGCTGGTGACCAACGCCATCAGGACCAAGGGCGCTACACCGGCCCAGATCCGCGATGGGCTGGAGCAGACCAGGAAGCTGGTCAGCGTCTCCGGTATCTTTACCATGTCGGCCAATGACCACAATGGCCTTGATCTGTCGGCCTTTGAGATGGTGAAGGTCACCAAAGGTGACTGGGCAATCCTGAAATAGGGGGATGACGATGCTTACACGAATCATGACTGTTCTGATGCTGTCGGCGACATTGCTGTTGTCTGCTTCGTTTGCCCTGGCAGCTGATACCATCAAGATCGGCGGCCTGTTTTNNCCGGAACGCAACACCGCCAAGATGGTGGTGGATGGGATCAACAAGTCCGGCGGCATCAAGGGCCAGAAGCTGGAACTGATTGTGTACGATACCGCCGGCGACGCCACCAAGGCGGTGCAGATGGCCACCAAACTAATCCGGGATGACAAGGTGGTGGCGATTATCGGACCCAGCACCACCGGTGAGACCATGGCGGTGATTCCGGTGGTGGAGAAGGCCCGCATCCCGTTGATCTCCTGTGCGGCCGGCAGCAAGATCACCGACCCGGTCAAGCGCTATGTCTTCAAGACCGCCCAGAACGACGCACTGGCCGTGGAGCGGATCTATGACTACCTCAAGCGGCAGAGGCAGAATCGGGTGGCCCTGCTGACTGTATCTGACGGTTTTGGCGCATCGGGCCGTGAGCAGTTGAAGGCGCTGGCCCCGCGATTCGGCATGCAGATTGTGGTGGACGACACCTACGGCCCCAAGGACACCGACATGACGTCCCAGCTGACCAAGATCCGGGCCTCCCAGGCCCAGGTGCTGATCGTCTGGGGCACCAACCCCGGTCCGGCGGTGATTGCTAAAAACGCCCGGCAGCTGGGCCTGAAGCTGCCGCTTTACATGAGTCACGGCGTCTCTTCCAAGAAATTCATCGCCTTGGCTGGTGATGCGGCCGAAGGGGTCAGGTTGCCTTCCGGCAAGGTGATCGTGGCCGACGCGCTGTCCAAGAAAGATCCGCAAAAGGCCTCGTTGCTGGCCTTTGTCAAGGACTACCAGAATCACTACAAACAGGAAGGTGACCACTTCGGTGGCCACGCCTGGGACGCGGTCATGCTGCTCAAGGCGGCCATCGAGCGTGGCGCCACTACCGCTGAGTCGATTCGTGATGGACTTGAAAATACCCGTAATTTTCACGGCATCGGCGGTACCTTCACCTATTCGGCCGGTGACCATGCCGGTCTGAACAAGGAGGCCTTTGTGATGGTGGAAATCAAGAACAGGGACTGGAGTCTGGCAAAGTAGAAACAGCCCTCTTATCTGTTGTACTGGCAGGTTCATTACCGGAAAGGCAGGCATCCGCCTGTCTTTCCGTATTCAAAGGTTGCACTGAAAACGCATGGAATTAGGTACTCAACTGTTACAATACCTGCTGTCGGGGCTTTCCACCGGGGCGATCTACGCCCTGATCGGGATCGGTTTTTCCATCATCTATAACGCCACCGGCATCATCAATTTTGCCCAGGGGGAGTTCGTGATGCTGGGCGGGATGCTGACCCTGTTTCTGCTGTCAGTGCTGCAGCTGCCGCTGTGGATTGCCATCCCGCTGGCAGTGCTGCTGGCTGCCCTGGTGGGGCTGCTGTTCGAGCGGCTGGCCATCAGACCCTTGCGTAAGGCCTCACCGATCTCCCTGGTAATCATCACCATCGGTGGTGCGATCCTGATCCGTGGTCTGGCCATGCTGATCTGGGGTAAGGATACCCACAGCCTGCCATCCTTTACCGGCGACGAGCCGATCATGCTGGCCGGCGCCACCCTGTTGCCCCAACATCTCTGGATTTTTTGCATCACGGTGGTGCTGATCGGGCTTAACAAATGGTTCTTCAGCCACACCATCAGCGGCAAAGCGATGCGGGCCTGCTCCTATAACCCCCGCGCCGCCGGGCTGGTGGGGATCGACGTGCGGCGGATGGTATTGCTCTCCTTTGTGATCAGCGCCGCCATGGGGGCACTGGCCGGGATCATCGTGGCGCCGTTGACCATGACCGCCTACGATGTGGGGATCATGCTGGGTCTGAAAGGGTTTTGCGCCGCCATCATCGGTGGCATGTCCAGTGGCCTTTCCACCGTGATTGGGGGTCTGGTTCTGGGGGTGCTTGAATCGCTGGGGGCCGGACTGATCTCCTCCGGTTACAAGGACGCCATCGCCTTTGTGATCCTGCTGCTGATCCTGTTCCTGCGACCCCAGGGGCTGTTCGGCAAGCCGGAAAGCGAACGGGTGTAACGGCGTGAAACGTGAGCTGCTGAAATACTCGATCTTTGCTGTCTGCGTGCTGCTGGCGCCGCTTGCCTTCCTTGACAGCTACCTGTTGAACGTGCTGGTCTTTGTCGGTATCCACACCATGCTGGCGGTGGCCCTGAACCTGCTGTTGGGCTATGCCGGCCAGATATCCCTGGGCCATGCCGCCTTTTTCGGGTTGGGGGCCTACCTGTCCGGTGTGCTGACCACCACCTATGGCTGGAATCCATGGTTTACCATGCTGGTTGCCGCCATCGTGGTGGGCGGCCTGGCCTTTATGATCGGCTTCCCGATCCTCAAGCTGAAAGGGCACTATCTGGCCATGGCCACCCTGGGCTTGGGGATCATCATCTTCATCGTCTTCAACGAATGGGTCGAGGTGACCAGCGGCCCCTCCGGTTTTTCCGGCATCCCCAACCTGCAGTTGGGCCAGCTGATCTTTGACAGCGACCTGAAGAATTACTACCTGGTCTGGTGTTTTGTGCTGGGCTGCGTGCTGCTGTCGGTCAACCTGGCCAACTCACGCATCGGGCGGGCCTTGCGTGCCATCCACGACGCCGAGGTTGCCGCCCGGGTGGTGGGGGTCAATGCCCGGCTGCTCAAGGTGCAGATCTTCGCCCTGTCGGCCATGATCTCTGCCATCGCCGGTTCGCTCTACGCCCATGTGATGACCTTTATCGCGCCGCCCTCCTTCGGCTTCAACATCTCGGTGGAGCTGTTGACCATGGTGGTAATCGGCGGTCTGGGCAGCATCTACGGCTCATTCCTGGGGGCGCTGTTGCTGACGCTGTTGCCGGAGTTTCTGCGTTTCATGCATGACTACGATATTGTCTTTTACGGCGGTCTGCTGATGGTGATGACCATCTTCATGCCGGGCGGCCTGGTACAGGGGATTCCTGACCTGTTCCGCAAGCTGGTTGGCCTGCGGAAGGGGAAGGGGGACAGCCATGCTTGAGTTGCAGGGCATCACCCAGATCTTTGGTGGCGTCACCGCCTTGAACGATGTCTCGTTCTCCATCCGGGCCGACGAGATCACCGGTGTGATCGGTCCCAATGGCGCCGGTAAGACCACCCTGTTCAACATCGTCACCGGCATCTACCAGCAGACCAGCGGTCGGGTGATCTTCGAGGGGCAGGATATCAGCGGAATTCCGGCTGAACGGCTGGCAAGCCTGGGGATGGTGCGTACCTTCCAGAATATTGAACTGTTCGGCAAGATGACCGTGCTGGAAAACGTGATGGTGGGGCTGCACAGCAGAAGTTCCAGTGGCCTGTTTGCCTGCTCGTTCAAGATGCCCTGGGCACTCAAGGAAGAACGTCGTATCCGCGAAGAGGCGCTGCAGTGGCTGGAGTTTGTCGGCATTGCCGATCTGGCCGAGGTAACCGCCGCCAACCTGCCTTTTGGCAGGGGCCGGATGCTGGAGATCGCCCGGGCCATGGCCTGCAAGCCGCGCATGATGCTGATGGATGAGCCGGCCGCCGGGCTGAACTCCCAGGAGACCGTCGGTCTGGCGGAACTGATCCGCAAGATTCGTGAACTGGGCGTGACCGTGGTGCTGGTGGAGCATGATATGGAGTTGGTGATGGATATCTGCGACCGGATCGTGGTGCTCAATTTAGGTCAGAAACTGGCCGAGGGGACGCCGCGCGAGATACAGGATAATCCCGAGGTGATTGCCGCCTACCTTGGAGACGATGACTGATGCTAAGACTTAAAAATGTCAACACCTACTACGGTAAGGTCCATGCCCTGAAGAACGTCTCCTTGCATCTGGCCCAAGGGGAGATCGTAACCCTGATCGGCGCCAACGGCGCCGGCAAGACCACCATCCTCAACACTATCTCCGCTGTCACTCCGGCCAGCGGCGGCGATCTGTTGTTTCAGAAACAGGAGATCAAGGCCCTGGCCCCGGACCGGATCGTTAAGTTGGGAGTTTCCCAGGTGCCGGAGGGGCGCCAGGTCTTCAAGCCGATGACCGTGGAGGAAAACCTGGAACTGGGTGCCTACCTGCGTTACCGGTCCCGGGATGCCAAGGCAGACATCCATAAAGATATGCAGGAAATCTTCCAGCTGTTTCCACGTCTGGAAGAACGTCGCAAGCAGGCGGCCGGCACCATGTCCGGCGGTGAGCAGCAGATGCTGGCCATCGGCCGAGCCCTGATGGCCCGTCCCAAACTGCTGCTCTTGGATGAACCCTCCATGGGCCTGGCGCCCCTGGTGGTGCAGGAAATCTTCCGGGTGCTGCAGCAGCTGCGGGACGAACGGGGGGTTACCATCCTGCTGGTGGAGCAGAACGCCAAGGCCGCACTGAGGCTGGCTGACCGGGGCTATGTGCTGGAGACCGGCAAGGTGATCCTGGAAGGACCAGCCGACGAGCTGCTGGAGAACGCCGAGGTCAAGCGGGCCTACCTGGGCAAGGACAAAAAAGAAATATGGGAGCGCTGATATGACACCAGAACAGGCACGTGAAAAGATCATCTTTGCCCTGGATGTGGACAAACTGAGCGAGATCGACCGTTGGGCGGAGCTGTTGTCCTCCAAGGTCGGCATGTTCAAGGTGGGCAAGGAGCTGTTCACCACCGCCGGACCGGCAGCTGTGGAGGCGGTCAAGCGCCACGACGGTCAGGTGTTCCTTGATCTCAAATACCACGACATCCCCAATACCGTGGCTCAGGCCATGCTGGCCGCCGGACGGCTGGGGGTCAAGCTGGCCAACCTGCACGCCCTGGGCGGGCCTGAGATGATGGAGCAGGCTGCCAGTGCGGTTCGTAAACAGTTTACGGATGCCGAGCGTCCCCGTCTGCTGGCTGTCACCATCCTGACCTCGTCGACCCAGGAGACCTTGCAGGCGGTGGGGATCCAGCAGCCGGTGGAGCAGATGGTGGTGCGGTTGGCCAAGCTGGCCAAAGAGAGCGGTATGGACGGCGTGGTGGCCTCGCCCCTGGAGATTCACGCCATCCGGGCGGCCTGCGGGCCCGACTTCCTGATCGTGACCCCGGGTGTGCGGCCGACCTTTGCGGCGGTGGATGACCAGAAGCGGATCATGACCCCGTCCGAAGCGGTGCAGGCGGGTGCCGACTATCTGGTGATCGGTCGTCCGATTGCCAAGGCTGCTGATCCGGTGCTGGCCGCCGACCTGATTGTGGACGAGATTGTGAAAGGGACGCCATGAGTGACGACATCCTGTACGGTGTCAATCCGGTCCGTGAGGCCCTGCGTGGAAACCGCAGGGCTTTTGAGCTTTTTGTGCAGACCAGCGGCAGCGACCATCGTATTGCCAAGATCGTTGCCCTGGCCGAAGAAAAGGGCGTCGCGGTTCGCCGGCGTGAACGGGCCGATCTGGAGCGTCTGGCCGGCAACTCACATCACCAGGGTCTGGTGTTGCGAGTGGCCCCCTTTGCCTATACCGACCTGGATGATTTTCTGGCTGCTCCGACAGGGGATGCGCCACTGTTTTTATTGATGCTGGACGGTATTCAGGATCCCCAGAATCTGGGCGCCCTGATCCGCTCGGCGGCCTGTGCCGGCGCCCAGGGAGTGATCATCCCCAAGGATCGGGCCTGCGGCGTCACGCCAGTGGTGGAGAAGGCCTCGGCCGGTGCGGTGGAGACCCTGCCGGTGATCCAGGTCACCAATCTGGTGCAGGCCCTGGAACGTTTGAAACAGGCCGGCTGCTGGGCCTATGGCCTGGCTGGCGAGGCCGACAAGGATATCTACCAGACCGACCTGCGGGGCAATCTGGTGCTGGTGATCGGCAGTGAAGGGGAGGGGATGCGACCGCTGGTGCGCAAGCAGTGCGACGGCCTGCTTGCGATCCCGCAGTATGGTGGCGTCTCATCCCTCAACGCCTCGGTGGCTGGTGGTATTGTGCTGTTTGAGGCGGCCCGCCAGCGGAGTAGACCATGAAAAAACCATCACGCAAACCTGCCGAACGCACCGCTGCCAAGCCGCCGGTAAAAGGTGCGGCACTGTCCGGCTTGAGGCGGGGTATGACCCTGGAACTGCTGATTGAACGGCTTGACCCGGAAGGGTTGGGTGTTGCCCATTTCGAGGGCGCCACCATCCTGGTGGCCGGCGCACTGCCCCAGGACCGGTGTCTGGCACGGATCAGTCATCTGGGACAGACCGTGACCCATGCCGATCTGATCAAGCTGACCCAGCCGTCGGAGTTGCGTACCAAGCGTCCGATCTGTGGTGAGGCCGAGCAGTGTCTGGGCTGCGCCCTGATCGGGATGCGCTATGCCGAGCAGGTGCGCTGGAAGCATGAACAGGTGCGGGACGAATTGGCCGCCTATCCCACCTTAAAGAAGGTGCCGGTGCTGGAGCCGCTCAGCCCCAACCAGCGGATGCACTACCGCACCACGGCCAAACTGGCGGTGGCCGGCACCCATCGTGAGCCCTATATCGGCATCTATCGCCGAGCCAGTCACGATGTGGTCGACCTGGAAGACTGTCCGCTGCACCATGCCCTGGTGAACCGGGTGGTCAAGGCAACCCGTGAGGGGATCAGCAAACTGAAGGTGCCGATCTGGCAGGAGAAGAACAAGACCGGCGTCCTGCGCTACCTGGTGATGCGGGTCTCTGCCAGCAGCAATGAGGCGATGGTGACCTTTGTCACCTACCGCCGGGCCTTCAACGAAATCCATCACCTGGCCCGCTTTGTTCAGGAGCAGGTGCCCCAGGTGGTGGTGACCTGTCAGAATGTCAACAGCAGCGAAGGCAATGTGATCTTTGGCCCCCACGACCATTTTCTGAGCAAGCAGCAGACCGTGCAGGACCGGATCGGTGAGGTGGAGGTGCTGATCTCTCCTCGTTCGTTCCTGCAGGTCAACAATGAGGCTGCCGCGCTGCTCTATAATGCGGTGCTTGAACGGGCCGGCCTGACCGGAAAACAGACCGTGCTGGATCTGTACTGCGGCATCGGTGGTATCGCCCTGACCCTGTCCCCCCATGCAAAACGGGTGGTTGGAATTGAGATGAACACCGAGGCGGTGGCCGATGCCCGACGCAATGCCCGGCTGAATAATCGGCGTAACTGCCGCTTCGAAGCCGGCGATGTGCGGGAGTTGCTGGCTGATAGCATTGAAGATGAGCAACGCTTTGATCTGGTGGTTCTGAATCCGCCGCGCAAGGGCTGCGACCGGGAGGTGCTGCAGCAGGTTGCAGAGCTTGCTCCGCAGCGGATTGTGTATGTGTCCTGTTCGCCCCAGACCCTGGCCCGCGACCTGGATATCCTGGGCGGCCTGGGCTATGCCTGCCGTGAACTGCAGCCGGTGGACATGTTTCCCCAGACCCCCCATGTGGAAAATGTGGCGCTGCTGGAGCGAATCCCTGTAAAAACAGCTTGACAGAAGCTTGCACGACCTGTTATCAAGACAATTCCTTGCTGGAGGCGCGTAGCTCAGGGGGAGAGCGCTACCTTGACACGGTAGAGGTCGGCGGTTCGAGACCGCCCGCGCCTACCATTGAACTGAGAGCGGCATCGGCACTACCGATGCCTTTTCTGTTTGGAGAAGACGAACCATGTCCTTGATTAACGTACAGTTGCCCGATGGTTCGAAGCGCGAACTGCCCAGCGGCGCCACCGTGGCTGATCTGGCCGCATCAATCGGCGCCGGTCTGGCCAAGGCTGCCCTGGCTGGCCAGGTGAACGGCGAGCTGGTGGACCTTTCGGCCCCCCTGGCCGATGGTGCTTCCGTGGCCATCATCACCGAAAAGAGCCCCGAGGCCCTTGATATCATCCGCCATTCCACCTCACACCTGATGGCCCAGGCGGTGAAGGAACTGTTCCCCCAGGCCAAGGTGACCATCGGTCCGGCTGTGGAAAACGGGTTCTATTACGACTTCGATGTCGATACGCCGTTTACCCCGGAAGATCTTGAAAAGATTGAGAAGCGGATGGCCGAGCTGGCCGCCGCCGGTCAAGCGGTTCAGCGTTCGGTGATGTCCGCTGCTGAAGCGATCGCCTTCTTTGAAAAGATGGGCGAGCCCTATAAGAAAGAACTGATCCAGGATATCGGCGCCGAGCAGGTCTCGATCTACAGTCAGGGCGGATTTGCCGACCTGTGCCGTGGTCCCCACGTGCCCAACACCAACAAGCTGAAGGCCTTCAAGCTGCTCTCGATTGCCGGCGCCTATTGGCGTGGTAATGAGAACAACCGGATGCTGCAGCGTATCTATGGCACTGCCTTTGTGGACAAAAAGGAGCTGGAAGCCTACCTGCATCGCATCGAGGAGGCCAAGCGTCGCGACCACCGTAAACTGGGTCGCGAACTGGATCTGTTTTCCTTCTCCGACGAGGTCGGTCCCGGTTTTGCCATCTGGCATCCCAAGGGGGCCATGCTGCGCACCCTGCTGGAAGATTTCGAGCGCAAGGAACACCTGAAGCGCGGCTACGATATCGTGGTGGGCCCGCAGATCCTCAAGACCGAGCTCTGGCAACGGTCGGGGCACTACGATAACTACCGCGAGAACATGTACTTCACCGAGGTGGACGAGCAGAGCTTCGGCGTCAAGCCGATGAACTGCCTGTCCCACATGATGATCTACAAGTCGCAACTGCGTAGCTACCGCGACCTGCCGCAACGCTATTTCGAACTTGGTACGGTGCACCGCCACGAGCGGGCCGGTGTGCTGCACGGTCTGTTGCGGGTTCGTTGTTTCACCCAGGACGATGCCCATATCCTCTGTACGCCCGAGCAATTGGACGGCGAGATTAAAGGGGTGCTGAAGTTCGTCTCCGATGTGATGGCTATCTTCGGTTTTGACTACGAGATGGAGCTTTCCACCCGCCCTGAAAAGTCCATCGGCAGCGATGAGGATTGGGAGCGGGCCACCGCAGCTCTGTTGGGCGCCCTGAAGGATACCGGCCGGCCCTTTGAGATCAACGAGGGGGATGGCGCCTTCTACGGTCCCAAGATCGATATCAAGCTGCGCGATTGTCTTGACAGGCGGTGGCAGTGTGCTACTATCCAGTGCGATTTTACCCTGCCTGAACGGTTTGATCTGACCTATGTGTCCAGTGACGGCGAGCGTAAACGGCCGGTCATGGTGCATCGGGTTATCCTCGGTTCCATTGAGCGCTTCATCGGCGTGCTGATCGAGCACTTTGCCGGCAACTTCCCGTTGTGGCTGGCGCCGGTGCAGGCGGTCGTACTGACGGTGACCGACAACCAGATCCCCTATGCGCAGGAAGTGTTCAAACAACTGCGTGCAGCCGGTATCCGGGTGCAGGAAGACCTGCGCAACGAAAAGCTGAATTTCAAGATCCGCGAGGCCCAGCTGCAGAAGATTCCCTACATGCTGGTGATCGGGGATAAGGAAGTGGAGCAGGGGACCGTGACGCCGCGCTACCGCGACGGCAAGAACCTGCATGCCATGAAACCTGAAGAATTTATCGCCTTTGTAGAATCAGAAGTAAAGGCACACAAGTAATATGCTGTTATCCTGCGAGGAGGTGTCGCCATAGCCGCCCCTAAAACTGCAACAACCAACATCAACCATGCCATTCGCGCCCAAGAAGTACGCGTGGTTGCCGACGATGGCGAACAACTGGGGATTTTGACCCTTCGGGAGGCCCTGGAGGCTGCCGAAGCCCGTCAGCTTGATCTGGTGGAGGTTTCGCCGACCGCCACGCCGCCGGTCTGCCGCATCATGGACTACGGCAAGTTCAAGTATCAGACCAGTAAGAAACAGCAGGAAGCCAAGAAAAAACAGGTGCAGGTACAGGTCAAGGAGGTCAAGATCCGGCCCAAGACCGATGATCATGACCTGGACTTCAAGATCAAGCATGTGCGTCGTTTTCTAGAAGAAGGCAACAAGGCCAAGGTAACCCTGGTCTACCGTGGCCGCGAGATCACCCACCAGGATATCGGACGTGCCGTGATAGAAAAATTTGCAGCCGGACTGGCCGATATCGGCGTGGTGGAGGTTGCTCCCCGGATTGACGGCCGTCAACTGTTTATGATTATTGCGCCCAAGGCGAAAAAATAACCCTGTAGAGATTTATTCACAAAGGAGTCTGCAATGCCCAAGATCAAGACCAATCGCGCCGCAGCCAAGCGCTTCAAGAAGACCGGCACCGGCAAGATCAAGCGTGCCCATGCCTTCACCAGCCACATCCTGACCCCCAAGACCACCAAGCGCAAGCGTAACCTGCGTCAGGGCAACACCGTTGCTGCGGTGGATCAAAAGAACATCAGCGCACTGATTCCTTACCTGTAACCGGGTAGGGGCGCTAGGTGCACCGCTAGGTGCACCGACCCAGAACCGTGAGGAAAACGGCCCCTTGCGGATCGGGCAATACACCTAAAGGAGTACTAAGATGCCGAGAGCAAAAGGTGGTTTTAAAACACGCCAGCGTCGCAACAAGGTATTGAAGCTGGCCAAAGGGTACCGTGGCGCACGGAGCAAGCTGTTCCGCAGCGCAACCGAGGCAGTTGACCGGGCGCTTAACTACGCCTTCCGTGACCGTCGCGTCAAGAAGCGGGACTTTCGTTCCCTCTGGATCATGCGGATCAACGCGGCTTCTCGCCTGAACGGACTGCCCTACAGCAAGTTCATCTTCGGTCTCAAAAAGGCTGATATCCAGATCGACCGCA
>DFYU01000084.1 GCA_002383415.1 Geobacter sp. UBA4074 | reverse complement strand
GCCACGCCAGTTTCATGTCATGGTGGTCGAAAACGCCGATCGACGCCACGTAAAGACCGCCATGTGGCTCTTTCCGGCCTACCTGTTCCTGATCAACCTATTCATCATGCCGATCGCCCTGGGTGGGATACTGCTGACCGGCAGCCCTGCTGGCGCCGATTATTTCGTGATCAGCCTGCCGCTGATGAGCAACAATAGCGCTATCGCCATGCTGGCCTTTCTGGGGGGGTTATCGGCGGCGGCCGGCATGGTGATGGTTGAATCGGTGACCATCTCCACCATGCTGCTCAACCACCTGTTCATGCCGATCATCGTGCGGATCACCCCCAAACAGTGGTTTCCGGTCCTGCTGATTAACCTCAAACGGTTCGGCATCTTCCTAGTGGTATCCATGGGGTTCCTCTACTACCTGCTGGTGGGGGACACCTATATGCTGGTCAACATGGGCCTGATCTCGTTTTCGGCAGCCATGCAGTTCCTGCCGGCCCTGTTGGGTGGACTCTACTGGAAGCGCGGTAACAAGACCGGCGCCATCTGTGGCATGGGTCTCGGTTTTGGCATCTGGGGCTACACCCTGCTGCTTCCGTCACTGCTGGCCGCCCCCCAACTCCCACCACTGCTGACCGAAGGCCCCTTTGGCCTCACCCTGTTCAAACCGACCGCTTTGTTTGGCCTGGTTGGCATGGACATGTGGAGCCACTCCCTGTTCTGGAGCATGCTGTTCAATATCGGTGCCTACCTGATCTGTTCGCTGTTGCTGCCGCAATCGGAGCGCGAAAAAGAACAGGTGCACCGTTTCATCGGCAGCTTTGAGCAAGAGGCCACCGAATACCGCGCTGCGGTCAAACGACTCTCAAAACCGGTCACCATCCCCCAGTTCGCGGCACTGCTCGGCAAATTCATCGGTCAGGATGAGGCCCGCCGCATCATGGAGGCCTACCTGCGTGACCGAAACCTTTCACCGCAGGAAGCGGTTGAAGAGTTCGAGCTGCCGGGCCTGAAACGGTTCGTGGAGCGGACCCTGGCCGGCTCGGTGGGCGCCGCCGCGGCAGGCGCCATTGTCGACAGCTATCTCTCCGACATGGGCAGCCGGATGGAATCGGTTTACGACATCTTCAGCACGGTGCGCACCTCACTAGACCAGAGTCGTGAAGCACTCTACGTTCGCCTCAAGGCCTCTGAGATCATGAACCGCACCCTGGAGCTGCAGACCATCTGCGATGATTTGCTGCAACTGCTGCTGAAAGAATTCAAGCTGGATGCGGGTCTGATCCAGTTACGAAAAAACAGCGACTTCCCGCTGGAGGTGATCAGTTACCAAGGCAGTAACCGCCGGCCGATCACGCCTCAGCACTGGTACCTGGAAAGCGAGCCCTACTTCAAGATGGCGATGATCGATCAACGGGCCCATCTGGTAAACGATATCAGCTTGCTGGAAGGCATCCTCGAGATGCCCAAGACCCGTGATGAAGGCTTTATCTCCTTTGCCCACGTACCGATCTTCCGCGAAGGAGAGGAATGCCTGGGAGTCTTGTCGGTCTATTCCAAGAGTATCGTGGGTCTCTTCACCGAGGAGTTTATCGGCCTGTTGAACAGCCTTACCGGCCAGTTGGCCCAGGCCGCACGACTAATGGGTGAGATGGAGGCTCGTGAAACGGCCCGCCGCAAGATGCAGCAGGCACAACTGGATAAGGCGCGCCTGATGCGCGATATGGAGATCGCCCAGCAGATTCAGTTATCGCTGCTGCCCGAAGAGCCACCCGACATCTTCGGCATTGAACTGGCCGGTCGCTGTATCCCGGCCGCCCACGTCGGGGGCGACTACTATGATTTCTTCAAGCGGGATGACCAAACCATCGACCTGGTGATTGCCGACGTTTCGGGCCACAGTGTTGGGGCTGCCCTGATCATGGCCGAAGTGCGCACCCTGCTGCGGGCCCAAGTCAACCGCGCCACCAGTCCCAGTGTGATCTTGAGCCTGCTCAATCACCAACTGTACGATGACCTGTCCCGCTCAGAACTGTTCATCACCATGTTCTACGCCCGGTACAACGCGGCAACCGGCCGACTGTCCTATGCAAACGCCGGCCACAACCGGCCGATGGTCTCTCGTCCCGGCGAAACATCCTGCCAGGAACTGGACGCCGAGGGGCTGATCCTGGGGGTCAAGCAGGAAGTGGTCTTTGAAGAGCAGTCCATTTTACTCCGTTCGGGCGACCTGATCTTTTTCCATACCGACGGCATACCGGAGGCGATGACCCCATCGGGAGAGCTGTACGGTACCGAGCGGATCTGCAGGCATCTAGCCACGGTTGGCAACCTTTCTGCAGGGCAGATCGCCGACTCGTTCTACGAACAGGCGCAGCAATTCAGCGGTGAGCAGACCCTGCAGGATGACATCTCAATGGTAGTCTTGAAGATACTGACCTGATGAAAGGAGTGGGACATGAACCTTAAACGAGAAGAGCAGGGAAACGTGGTGCTGTTACAGGTGAAAGAGGAGCGGCTGGATGCCCATAATGCAGACGAGCTGAAGCAGGAGCTTGCCAACCTGTTTGAAGCCGGCAAAAACGGCGTGGTGGTTGATCTGAAGGAGGTGCGCTTTATCGATAGCTCGGGCCTGGGGGCCCTGGTTTCCGGCTTCAAAAACGCCTCAGCCCGCCAAGCCGAGCTCAAACTGTCTGGTGTACAGAGCCAGGTCAAGTCGATGTTCGAGCTGACCCGGCTGCATCGCGTATTCGACATCTACAGTACCATGGATGACGCCCTGGCCTCTTTCTGACCAACCCAAAGCGGCGCATACGGGATACCAGACCATGCAGAATGAGATAGACCTACAGATCAAGGTCCCCAACCAGACCCGTTACTTAAGTCTGATCGGCCGGATCGGCGAAGACCTTGCCCTCCAGTTGCAGGGCTTCAAGGGCGACCGGGAAAATCTGGCCAATCAACTGAACGTGGTGCTGACCGAAGCGATGGTCAACGCCATCCGGCACGCCAATGCCGGCGATCCGGACAAACAGGTGGATGTCCGCATCACCATCGGCGACAACGAGCTACTGGTGCAGGTCTTTGATCAAGGACAGGGCTTTGATCTGAACAGCATCCAGGATCCGGGGTTTGATGGAGAAGAACTTTTGGAGACCGGCGGGCGCGGCATCTACATTATCCGTGCCTTGATGGATTCGGTGGTCTACCGACGCGTACCCGGCGGCAATGTGCTGGAGATGCGTAAACGGCTCTGAACCTTAACAAGGATCCTGATAGACAACCTGTTCACCTGCCAGATTGCGGATCAACCAGCCATCAGCGGTGCGTTGTGCTGTTTCAGCCATAAGCGGCACTTTGCCCTGCCCTCCTGGTAGGTCCACCACAAAATGGGGAATCGCCATGCCGCTGACCTGCCCCCGCAGGCCGGCCACCAACTGCATCCCTTGCAGCAGCGGGGTACGAAAATGAGCCGTGCCCTGCACCAGATCCATCTGGTGCAGGTAGTAGGGACGCACCCGCAGCCGTAACAGGCCGCAGAAGAGTTGTTCCAGCACGTCACGGTCGTCGTTGACCCCCTTCAGCAGCACCGTCTGGTTACCCAGCGGTATGCCGGTATCGGCCAGCAGTGCACAGGCCCGGGCAGCCTCTGCGGTCAGCTCATAGGGATGGTTGAAGTGGGTGTTGAGGAAAAGCGGCTGATGACCAGCCAACATCTGACATAGTTCGGGCGTGATCAAGCTCGGCGCTGTAACCGGCGCCCGACTGCCGATACGGATGATCTCCAGGTGGGGAATCGACCGCAACCGCCGCAGCAGATCGTTCAGCAGGTCAAGCGGCAGCAAGAGCGGATCGCCGCCGGACAGGACAATATCCCTCAATGCCGGCGTAGCGGCGATATAGTCGATGGCCCGGTCAAGGTCCAGGGATGCCGCGCCGCAGCCCACTTGCCGTTTGCGCATGCAGAACCGACAATAGACGGCACAACGATTCGAGACCAGCAGCACCGCCCGATCGGGATACCGATGGATCAGTCCGGGCACCGGACTGAGGCGTTCCTCATCCAACGGGTCCGGCAGCTGTTCCGCGTCTGCCAGCTCAGCCAGGTCCGGCACGCACTGGCGCCAGATCGGATCACCCGGCCGCTGGATCAGACTGGCGTAATAGCCGGTCAGGCGAAAGGGGTACTGTTTGGCGACCTGGGCGAACGACGTCGAATCCAGTCCGAAACGGCCGGTCAGCTCATCAAGGGTGATATACGCTAGCGACATGGTACCAAGGGAAGCAGAGGGGGATGACGTTATGACTAGCGGGAGATGACCCGCACAAAGCGGTACAGGTAATCCAGGCCCGACCAGACCGTCAGACCAAAGGCGATCCAAAAAAAGAACATGCCGGCATTGTGCATGTTGACCGTCACCAGCGGATGCGCAATGCCAAAGAACCAGTTGTAGTCAAAATGCAGCAGCAGGCCGATGATGGCCACCAGTTGGAAGATGGTCTTGTACTTGCCCAGGTCAGAGGCATGGATCACAATCCCTTCGCTGGAGGCGATGCTGCGCAGGCCGGTGATCACAATCTCGCGGGCCAGCACCACGAACACCATCCAGGCCGGTACCCGATCATAGGGCAGGATCATAATCAGGGCAGCCATCACGATCAGTTTATCGGCGATCGGGTCAAGAAACTTGCCGAAGACCGTCACAATACCCATCCGACGGGCCAAATGACCATCCAGCCAGTCCGTGGCCGACGCCAGGGCAAAGATCCAGGCTGCCCAGAAGCAGGTCTCACGGGATGGCGACATGAGTAGCAGCACCATCAACGGAATGCAGGCGATCCTGAACAGGGTAATAATGTTGGGAGGGTTGAGAATTGGATGGTACTGAGACACGTCAGTAAGACCCCATGTAGGATAGTACGCGACTGACGTAGGTGCGGGTCTCTTCGTAGGGAGGGATGCCGCCGTACTTGGCCACCTTGCCCATCCCGGCGTTGTAGGCCGCCAGGGCGAGGCTCACATCACCCTTGAAGGTATCCAGCAAAAACTTGAGGTAACGCACGCCGCCGTCCACGTTCTGTTTTGGATTGAAGGCATCCGCCACTTTGAGCTGCTTGGCGGTGCCGGGCATCAACTGCATCAGGCCGCTGGCTCCGGCGCGGGAAACGGCATTGGGATTGTAGCCTGACTCCGCCTGAATAACCGCCTTGACCAAGGCTGCGTTGACGCCGTACTTGGCAGCACTGGCCTGAATCAGCTGTTCGTACTGCTGCGGATTGCCCTGGGCCACCCTGAAACGGGTACGCAGCTGGCGATCCTTACGCAGGTCGCGCAGGAAGACCTTGAATTTTTTATCGGTGGGCGCATCGGTAAAATGCACCACCCCTTCCTCGTCCTCGTAACGATAGATGTCGGCACAGGCTGGCTGAGCCAGCGCCATGACGGCAAACAGCAGCACCAAAGCGGGCAGCAGCTGACGCACGAGAAACGGTGTATGGAGCGTGATGCGACGCATGGCCTCAAGTAAGCGACAAAGCGACAGGTTTGTCAAGGTCAAACTGGCGTTACCATTGGGGTTGATGCCGAGTTGATTGACTTTTACCCTCCGATTGGCTAGAAAACAGATTCAATCTGACAAGGAGTGCCCACGCTGTGACAGAATCCCGTGCAACCTACAAAGAGGCTGGTGTCGACATTGAGGCTGGCAACCAATTCGTGCAGAAGATCAAGCCGTTGGTCAAGGCCACCTTCCGCCCGGAAGTGATGACCGAAATTGGTGGCTTTGGCGGCCTCTTTTCACTGAACACCGCCAAGTACAAAAACCCGGTGTTGGTTTCCGGCACGGACGGCGTCGGCACCAAGCTGAAGCTGGCCTTCCTGGCCGACAAACATGACACGGTCGGCATCGACCTGGTGGCGATGTGCGTTAACGACATCATTGTTCAGGGGGCTGAACCGCTGTTTTTCCTGGACTACCTGGCCACCGGGCACCTCGATCCGGACAAGGCGGCCCAGATTGTGGCCGGCATTGCCGAGGGCTGCAAGCAGGCCGGCTGCGCCCTGATCGGCGGTGAAACCGCCGAAATGCCCGGTTTTTACAGTGACGGCGAGTATGACATGGCCGGCTTTACCGTAGGGGTGGTGGAAAAGGACCAGATCATTGACGGCTCGTCAATCACGGTGGGTAACAAGCTGATCGGCATCGCCTCCAGCGGCCTGCACAGCAACGGCTACTCCCTGGCCCGCCGGATTATCTTCGACCGGATGGGACTCGGTATCCACGATCAACTGCCTGGCCTGGGGGCCACGGTGGCCGAGACCCTGCTGACCCCCACCAAGATCTACGTGCGGGCCGTGCTGAACCTGCTGAAAGACTTCCGGATCAACGGCATCGCCCATATCACCGGCGGCGGTTTGACCGACAATGTACCTCGCATCCTGCCCAAACTCTGCAAGGCCAGCTTTAAGCTGGACAGTTGGCAGCGTCCGCCGGTCTTCAGCCTGCTGGAAGAGGCTGGCAAGGTGGATCAGTTCGAGATGTACCGCACCTTCAACATGGGGATTGGCATGGTCCTGTCCGTGGCCGAACAGGACGTGGATGACATCCTGGCCCGCCTGCAGGGATTGGGCGAAACCGCCTGGCTGGTGGGTGAGGTACAAACCCGCCGTCAGGATGAAGAACAGGTAGAGCTGCTCTGATGACAACCACACCGATCGCCATCGGGGTCTTGGTTTCCGGCAACGGCTCGAACTTTCAGGCCATCGTTGATGCCCTGGAGGCGGGACGGATCACCAACGGCCGGATCGCCTGCCTGATCAGCAACAAGGCCGACGCCTACGCCCTGGAGCGGGCCAAAAAGCACAACATCCCGGCCCTGGTGCTGGATCATCGGCAGTTCCCCAACCGGTCAGCCTACGATCAGGCCCTGGTGGCGCTGCTCAAAGAACACGGGGTACAACTGGTAGTGCTGGCCGGCTTCATGCGGCTCTTATCTCCGGTGATGGTGGAGGCCTTTCCCCATGCCATGATGAACATCCACCCTGCCCTGCNNCGGCTGCACCGTACATTTTGTGGATACCGGCACTGATACCGGACCGATCATCCTGCAGGCGGTGGTGCCGATCCTGGCCGACGACACGCTGGAAACCCTTTCAGATCGGATTCATGGCGAAGAACATCATATCTATCCTGAGGCAGTGCGACTGTTCTGTGCCGGCCGACTGAGAGTCGAGGGACGACGGGTCCATATCTCAGCCTAACCATTCAGATACTGCTTGACAGCACCAGAATAGGATGCTAAAAATTTCGCTTCAATTTGACTAATTACCAGCATGCTTTGCTGCAATCATTCGGAGGTAGCACGTGGCTCATCACAAGTCGGCAATCAAGCGGATCAAACAGAACGAAAAGCGTAACGCCCGCAACCGTCACCAGAAATCAACCTTGAAGACCTACATCAAGCGGGTCCGCGAGGCCGTTGAGAAGAAGGACAAGGCTGCAGCCCAAGAGGCCCTGCAGGCAGCCATTCCGGTTATCGACAAGACCGCCACCAAAGGGGTCATCCATAAGGCGAATGCTTCACGCAGCGTCTCCCGCCTGACCAAGCTGGTCAACACCCTCGGCTAATCACACGGCACCACTGAACATCAAAAAGCCTCCACTAGAAAGTGGAGGCTTTTTTGTTAATGATTCACTAAAAGCAGCTACAGACTGCCATTACAGGCATCAAACACCAGCCCCTGCAGCACCGTAGCCGCCGCGGCGCCGGTCTTGAGCGCCTGATCCGCCCGATAGAGCCGCTCGAACAACAACTCCAACTCAGGGGTTGCATACTTCTTGGCCTGGGCCAGCTGCTCCCCCAGAAAAAACTGGTGGATCTTGAGCTGCTTGCCGATCTCGGCCGGCGCAAGCTTCTGGTCCAACAGCTCCCGAATACGCCATATCCTGCGAAAATGGCTGGCCAGCGCCCCCAGCATCATGATCGCTTCCTCACCATTGGTCAGCATCGACTCCAGGGTGGCCAACGCCTTGGCCAGATTTTTCTCACCAATGAAACGGGCCAGTTCAAAGGCGCTGAACTCCTTGCTCTGGCTGACAATGGTCCGTACATCATCCACCGTGATCACCGGACGGTTGCCAACATACAGGGCAGCCTTTTCGACCTGCGACGACAATGCCTGCAGGTTGCTCCCCACCAGAAAGGCCAACAGTTCAGCCCCGGCGCTGTCGATTTTCTTGCCGTGTCCGGCGGCCTCCTGACTGATAAAGGGTCCCAGCCTGTTCTCGTACAGCTTTTTAAACTCCAGGCTGCCGGGCTGCTTTTTTAACTCGGCAAAAAACTTGCGCCGCAGGTCCGGCTTGCCGGCCACAAAGATCAAGCAGGTCTCAGGGCTCGGGTTGGCCAGATAGGGTAAAAGCCCCTCCTGGGTCGCCGCAGGCAGCCCTTCGGCCCGCTTGACCAGCACCACCCGGCGTTCGGCAAACATCGGCAGGGTCTGGGCGGTGTCCAGAATTTCAGTACCTTTGCAGTCGCTGCCGTAATAGATATTCAGGTTAAAATCCTTCATGGCCGGGTCAACAGCCCGCTCCATGATACGACGACTGGCCCGTTCCGCCAGAAACGGTTCTTCACCGTACAAAAAATAGACCGGCGCAAAGGCGCCGGTCGCAAGCTGTTTATCAAGCTCCTGCTCGGTCATCAGTAACCCTGCTCCAGATTCCAGATCACCTGCTGGGCAAGCTTACGCGAGGCTGCCAGCAGGGCCGCATCCTCGTTGCTGCGCTGCAGTTCTATGGTGGCCGCCACCGGATAATCCTGCCAGGCCGAGACCGGCCCTTTCCATAGCGGCTTGGCGTTCTTCTCGTCTCCCTTACGGCGGACCGTGATCTCAGCCGAGACGGTCAGGCGGTACTCTTTCACGATGTCTGTGGCCGTATAGCTGGCGTTGCCGGCGCTGTAGCCGGTCAGGGTTCCTTCTACCAGCAGATCGCCCTCGGCTGGTGTCGCTGCCGGCACGATGCCCCGCAGGGCGCTAAACTGGTCAAACAACGCCCGCTTTAAGGCAACCGATGCGGCAGGATAGACCGTAGTGTTCTGAAAATAGGCCACCCAGACCTTTTGCCCCGACGGCAGACGTGTTCCGCTGTCAGCGGTAAACCGGTAGCCGCAACCGGCCAGAACAAAAATCAGCAACAGCAAGCCACAGTAAAGCCCCCTAGCCCGCAACAATGTTCACCAGCTTTCCAGGCACATAGATCACCTTGCGAATCTGCTGACCGTCGGTAAAGACCTTCACCTTGTCGTCGGCCAGAGCCTGCGCCTTGACCGTCTCTTCATCAATTCCCACCGCCACCGACAAACGGGAACGCAGCTTGCCGTTGACCTGCACCACGATCAGCAGTTCTTCATCCACCGTGGCCGCCGGGTCATAAGCCGGCCACGGGGTGTCTGCCAGGCTGGTGGCATGCCCCAGCTGCTGCCACAATTCCTCGCCGATGTGCGGCACGAAGGGTGCCAGCATCTGCACCAGCAGATCAAGGGTCTCCTTCATCACCGCCCCGGACTGGGGCGAGGCCAGTTTGGCCCCCTGCAACACGTTCAGCAACTCCATCACCGCAGCGATGGCGGTGTTGAAGTGGAACCGTTCGTCAATGTCCTCGGTCACCTTCTTGAGGGTCTTATGCACAGCACGGCGCAGGGTGCGCTCCTCTTCGGTCAATACGGCGACATCCAGGTCCGCTGCCCCCTGTGCGATTGACAGATATTCGTGCACCAGCTTCCAGACCCGATTCAGAAAGCGGTAGCAGCCGTCGACTCCCTGCTCGTTCCAGTCCAGGTCCTTTTCCGGCGGTGCGGCAAACAGAGAGAACAGGCGGGCCGTGTCGGCGCCGTATTTTTTGATCAGGGCGTCGGGGTCCACCACGTTACCCTTGGATTTGCTCATCTTGGCGCCGTCCTTGATCACCATCCCCTGGGTCAGCAGATTGGTGAACGGCTCATCCACCGAGATATGGCCAAGGTCACGCATTACCTTGGTAAAGAAGCGGGCGTACAACAGGTGCAGCACGGCATGCTCAATGCCGCCGATATACTGGTCCACCGACATCCAGTAGTCGGTGCGGGCCTTGTCAACCATGCCCCCTTCAAAATCAGGGCTGCAGTAGCGTAAGAAGTACCAGGAGGATTCCACAAAGGTGTCCATGGTATCGGTTTCGCGGCGGGCCGGCTTACCGCACTGCGGACAGTCTACCTTGATAAAGCTCTCCAGCCTGGCCAACGGGCTACCCCCTTCACCGGTGAAGGCAACGTCGTGAGGCAGCACCACCGGCAGGTCCTTGTCCGGCACCGGCACAGCGCCGCAGCAGTCGCAATAGATGATTGGAATCGGGTTACCCCAATATCTCTGGCGAGATACCCCCCAATCCCTCAAGCGAAAGTTGACCGTCTTCTTGCCCTTACCCTCCTGCTCCAGCCAGTCGGCGATCTCCTCCTTGGCACTATCACTCGGCTTGCCGTCGAAACGACCGGAATTGATCATCACGCCTGGCTCGGTGTAGGCAGCCGCCATGGCGGACGGATCAAGGGTCTCACCCTGGGGCTGGATCACCACCACCAGCGGCAGCTCGTACTTTTTAGCAAACTCGAAATCGCGCTGGTCGTGGGTCGGCACCGCCATTACCGCACCGGTGCCATACTCCACCAGCACGAAGTTGGCCAGAAAGACCGGCATCCTGCAGCCGGTGGCCGGGTTGACGCAGTAGCTGCCGGTGAAGACCCCCTCTTTCTCAAAGTCATCGGCGGTGCGCTTGATCCGGTCGGTCTTTTT
>DFYU01000026.1 GCA_002383415.1 Geobacter sp. UBA4074 | reverse complement strand
CGCTGGATAGCGACAAGGACGGCGTGTATGACTATCTGGACAGCTGCCCCGGCACCCCGCTGGGCGTCAAGGTCGATGCCAAGGGCTGCCCGCTGGATTCCGACGGTGACGGCGTGTATGACTACCTGGACAAGTGCCCCGGCACCCCCAAAGGCGTGAAGGTCGATCAGGACGGCTGCGCTCCCAAGGTCGTGGAGTCAACGGCCCAGAAGGCCGCTCCTGTTGCTACCCGTGTCGCCCTGAAGGTGCAGTTCGATACCGGCAAGTCGCTGATCAAGCGGCAGTACTACGATGAACTGAAGGCGGTTGGCGATGCCCTCAATCAGGATAAGACTCTGAAAGGGACCATCGAAGGGTATACCGACAGCGTGGGCAACGCTCGGCTCAACCAGCAACTATCCCAGCGTCGTGCCAATGCGGTGCGTGATTACATCATCAAGAATTTCAAGGTTGATGCCAATCGTCTGAGCGCCAAAGGTTTTGGTGAGGCCAATCCGGTGGCCGATAATACCACCGCTGCCGGACGTGCCCTGAACCGCCGCATTGAGGCCGTGTTTGAGTAACAGCTACGGTGGTTGCTGAAATAAAAGGCCCCGACTCCAGCAGGAGTCGGGGCCTTTATCGTTCAGGCCGCAGACTGGATCAATGACTAGATCCAGGCGTCGCCGCCATCGTACTGCAGGTCTTCAGCCTTGCCCTTGGGGCCCATCTTGAAGCGGGCCTCCTTGGCGTACTGCTTGAGCCGTCCGGTGGCGTCTTCCTGGATACCGGCCAGCTTGCGACGGGTTTCGTTCCCGGGGGCTGGTGCCAGCAGCAGGGCGGCAACAGCACCCAGCAGGGCGCCGGAGGCAAAGGCCAGGATGGCGGTGGTGGCGGCATTATCGTTGGAGCGGGACATGATGGACCTCCTCTTCACAGGCAATTTCTGTATTCTCTCTAGCACAGGTCGGCGTGTCAGCAAAAGCAAAAACTACGTGTCAGACCGAGTCAATCCGTTGCAGGTGGCGGCGCACCATCTGTTCAAAGTCGGCATCACGGTTACCGGTGTAGACCAGCGACGCGCCGATCTCGGCCGCCAGGATGGCTGCCTGGTACTTGCGTGGCAGCCGGCTGATCCTGCGGCGAAAGGCGGGCTCTTCGCGCAGCAGTGCCGGTAGATGCCGCAATAGGGCCCCGCGGAAAGGTCGCTGCAGACAGAGCTGGGGGCGCTGGCTGAAGAACTGGAACAGACGGCCGTAGTAACTGTTGATGTTCTGGCTGATATGGCTTGAAACTTCAGTGTACGGCAGGTTGCCTCCCGACTCCTGCCGACGTTGCAGGATCAGGCGTGCCTCGTCTCGGGATCGTTTTTCCAGAATAGCCAGCACATCGGCCACGTAGCGCTCCTTGAAGGTCTGGAATTCCTGTTCCGTCAGCAGCAGGTTGGCGATGATCTCGTAGGATGAGGAGATTACGCCGCACTTGTTGGCTGAGGCGTCCCGCATGATTACGCAGCCTGCCTTTTGCAGTTCGAGACGGGCCTGGGGGGTGATGAAGGAGTTGGCTCCCTCTACGATGACCGGCGCTGAAGGTCTGCCGTCTGGCAGCAGAAAATCTTTCCAGTTCCGGTCGTCGATAGTCTCCGGCCGGCCACCGGCCGGAATGAACAGGTCTGTCGCCACGCGGAATAGCAGCTTGTCGTATTCGCGATGAAAATCATCCGATGGAATCCAGTGCTCCTGCAGGCTGCCATCAGGCAGACATTCCATGCGCCGGTGCACCAGTTTTAAGCCCTCTTTGCGCTGCCCGCTACGGAAGAGCATCAGGCCGCCGGGGCCGAGGCGGAGCGGATCAAAGTGATCAAGGTCCTGTCGCAGGGTAATCCGCTGCAGTTCGTCACGATCGAGTCCTGCCGGGTCGTAGGCGGCGGCGGTGCCGTCAAGGATCATGGTCAGCCGTGCCTGGGGGCAGCGTTCCAGAATCAGCCGCAGGCAGTTGCCGGCCACATCGCCGCCAGGCCCTCCGGTTAGCTTGACACTGAACGGATCATGACGGATGTCGATCCCGTGGGCCGCCATCACCACTTCGGCAAAGGTCATCACACCGGTGGAGGTCACGCCGTACTGTTTGTGGTTGATGCCGAAGCGCTTGCTGGAGATGATTCCTGCCCCCAGCAGGTAGCCGCGGCGCCTGGACAGGTCAGCCAGGGCCTCGATCATGCTGTCGTGCATGTTCTCATCGGGGCCCAGTTCGATCGGTTCGTCATCGCCGTAGTAGTCCACCACCCGCTGGTCGCGGGCCCGGCCGTCGCTGGTGATGAAGATATCCAGAAAGGCGTTGGCGATGCTGTACTGCAGCTTATACAGGCGGCAGGTCTCCGCATCGCGGACTGCGGGGTCGAGGTCGCTGGCGTCCAGCACCAGCGCCAACTTTGAGCCGCCTTCGTAGATGTCCTTGTTCTTGAGGTGCTGGGTGTGGGCCAGCACATAGACCTCCCGCAGCAGGGTGCTGGCTGCGGTAATCACGTCATCCTGGCTGCGGGCGATGATGGTACGCCAACCACCGCGGGCGATATCGGAAAAACCGATGTGGTAGCCATGGCCGTAGCGGCTGAAGAAGAAGGTCACCCGGAACGGCGGTGTATCCGGCAGATCGGCAATAGTTGCGCTGCCCAGCTCCTGCAGGTAGGCCGGATCAAGACGAAAGGCCAGGGCCTGCTTTTCCACGACGAAGAAGTTGGTCTTGAGGGTGTGGCTGATCAGCAGCAGGCAGCAGCGGTAGATGGTGCGACGAATCTCATCCAGCCAGCGGTGGCCGGTATTGTAATCCTGTACCGTGCGGGTCGCTTCCGCTAATGCCTGCTGGTACTGCTGACGGTCGGGCAGCTCCGGGTCAAAGCGCAGCCTGAACAGGCTGGTCAGCAGCAGCGCCATCTCCGGGTGGTTGTGGAAGGCGCTCTGCACATCTTCCAGGCCAAAGCGATCGGGATTGCTGTGGGCCAGATTGGTATGGCAGAAGGCCACAAAGGCATTGATCAAGGCAGTATCGTCTCCCGGCAAAACCCCTTTGGTTACCCATTCCCGGTAACTGTAACCGGTATTGGCCAGGATCTGGGTGTTGCACAATTCCTGCTGCATGCGACCTGCCAGTGGTGAGCCGGTGGTAAGCGGCTGGCCGCTGCGGTGCTGCAGATAGAATGTCCCCAAGAAGTACGGGTGGGTGCCGTTGGATATGGTTTGACAGTAGGCCCTGCGGATGCCGATATCCAGCCGGTTGAAGACCTCCACCACCTGGAGCAGAAACTCCTCCTGGGGTGGATTGCCTACAGCGAATAGCAGCCGGGTTTCCTGCTGTCCCTCTCGCTCCACCTCTCTCAGGTCCAGGTACAGGCCGCCGCTGGCGTTACTCTGGCTGAACAGCCAGACGAGCCAGGCGGTGCGGCTGGGGGGCGACAAGGTAACGCTGGCCGGGTTGTTCTGCCAGAGCAGGCTCAACAGGCGCAGGCAACGCTGCCGATCGAGGGATGGTGCGATGGTTCGCAGCTCGCGCAGGATTGACCGTTGCAGCTTGGGATCAAGCATCGACTCACGCTGCGGATCGATCATTCCGTGGGGCTGTCGGTCGAATTCGAAGCGTTGTACCTCCAGCTCTTCGGTCATGCCAGGCATGGCACCATTGGAGTGGGAGAACATGGCGTAGGAGATATGCTCAACCGGAATACGACGCAGGGTTTCGTACAGGGATCCGGGTTGGTCTACGCAGGCCAGGATCAAGGTCCGCTCCCGGTCGCTGAGCATCAGGTGGCGGTTGTGCTGCAGTGTGCCGAGTTCCCTGGCCAGGGTTGTCAGCGCCTCTGATTCATCGGCCATGGCCTGAAAGAAGTAGGGCGACATGTGCGACTCAAGCCAGTCTGCATTGGCCAGTGCCGTGGCAGCGTGTGTACTGCGACTGCGTTGGATGGAACGGGTGAGTTGCATGGTGTCCCCCGGAGTGTGTGGTGCCTGTGCATTGGGAGTATAGCGAGAAAGCGGCCGCTGGCAAGGTCTGACACGGTAGCCTTGACCATGCCGACCGTGGATGTGTATACTCCTGTCCGCAGAAAACCTTGAAGGGATCTTTTTAGCCATGCCAGAAAAAGCCTGTCGAATAGAGCTTGAGGGGCCGGTTGCGCGGCTGCGGATACCCGGTGGCGAACAGTTGTCACGTCGTGACCTGTTAGGCCAGCTGCGCAAGCAGTTCGAGCAACTGGCCGTTAAAGAAGGTGTGCGAGGGGTGCTGGTCTGCGGTCAGGGTGCACAGTTTTGCCAGGTTGCTGCTGACGCTTCACTGACGCCATCTGATGCCGCCCGATTGTCCGCTTTTGGCCAGGAGGCGTTGTTTGCCCTGGAGGGATTAGGTAAGCCGGTGGTGGCAGCCCTGTCCGGCGAGGTTACCGGTCTGGGGCTGGAGCTGGCCCTGGCCTGCTCCTTCATCGTCGCCGATCATTCGTCCCGTTTCGGGTTCCCGGAGATCAGTCAGGGACGTCTGCCCGCCTTTGGTGGCACCCAGCGCCTTGCCCGGCTGGTCGGCCGTTCAGTGGCCAAGCAGCTCCTGTTTAGTGGCGAGTTGATTGATGCCGAGGAGGCGTTGCGGGTGCGGTTGGTAAACCGGCTCTATGGGTCGGCTGAGCTTGAACAAGCTGCCATGGCCCTGCTGCAGCGAGTCTGTACCCGTTCTCCACTGGCCTTGCGGGTGGGGGGCGAGGTGGTGGACGCCGGGTATGATATCGATCTCAAGACCGCCTGTCTGCTGGAGCGGGATGCCTTCGCGCTCTGCTTTGCCTCCCGTGATCAGAAGGAGGGGATGGGCTCCTTTCTGGAAAAACGGGAACCGCAGTTTACGGGAGAGTGACCGATGCCGCTCAAGCAAGGCTGTGTACAGATTTATACCGGCAACGGCAAGGGCAAGACCACAGCCGCTTTGGGGTTGTGCCTGCGTGCCGTGGGGCGCGGGCTCAAGGTCTGTTTTTTCCAGTTTATCAAGGGGGGCGGTCCGTATGGTGAGCAGTTGGCGGCAGAAAAGTTGGCGCCGTTATTCACCATCATCCAGACCGGTCAGCCTGGCTGGGTCAACACCAGCGATACCAGCGCCGACCGGGCTGCAGCCCAGGAGGCTTTGCAGCAGGCACGGGAGATCATTACCTCCGGCCGTTATGATCTGGTGGTGTTGGATGAACTGAACGGCGCGCTGGGGTTTGGTCTGGTGGATCTCGAGCAGGTGTTGGAACTGATTGCCCTGCGACCAGCCGCCATGGAACTGGTCATAACCGGCCGTGATGCCCATCCGCAGGTGGTGGAGGCAGCCGATCTGGTGACCGAAATGCGCGATATCAAACATTACTACCAGGCTGGGGTCCCTGCGCGGACCGGCATCGAGATGTAGGCAGGCAATGAACAAGGAGCTCGGAAGCTGATGCCGTACAAGAAGTTGCGTATTGAGGTTCGCAACCGGGTCGGGTACCTGACCCTGGATAGTGGAGCCCGCTTCAACAAGCTGTCCGTAACCACCATCCGCGAGCTGAAACGGGCTCTGGCCGAGCTTGAGAATGACGAGTATGTGGGCTGCATCCTGCTGTCGGGCTGGCCCGGCGAATCCTTTGCGGTGGGGGCCGATATCGGTCAGATGCGTCCCTTCACCCCCCTGGACGGGCTGCAGTTCGCCGATCTCGGGCAGTCGCTGTTTGACCAGATGGAACGCATTACCAAGCCGATTATCGGCGCAGTGAATGGCATCGCCATGGGTGGCGGTTGCGATCTGGCTCTGGCCTGCGATATGCGTATCGCCAGTGACAGGACGCTGATCGCCCATCCCGGCGCACGGCTGGGGATCATTACCGGTTTTTGCGGCACCCAGAAGCTGCCGCGACTGGTGGGCAAGAACCGGGCCCGGGAGATATTTGTGACCTGCGACAGTTACAACGCTGCCGAGGCGCTGCAGATGGGGCTGGTGGACCGGGTGGTCAACGGTGACCGGTACTGGGATGAGGTGGTCGCCGTGGCTGAGCGGATTGCGAGCATGCCGCCCAGCAGCCTGGCCTGGGCCAAGCAGTTGGTGAATCTGGCCGAGGAGACCACGCTGCGCAGCGGCTGTCTGGTGGAGCAGGGTGCCGCCTCGCTCTGCTCGCTAGCGATGGCTCCTGATAGTTGTGTCTAGCAGATGCACGGCTTTACGATGTTGTCCGATGATTTACTTGCACAACCGCCAGCATCAGCTATACTAAAAGTCCGACTGCCGTATATGCAATGAAAGGAGCGTCGTAATGACCCTCGGAGCACTCGCAGCACTGATTGCCGCTCTTGCCTTGGCGGTGTTGGTCCTGTTTTTGATACCGACCATCCTGTCGGTAAGGCGTACCGCCGAATCGGTGACCGGCTTGGCCGATCTTCTGACCAGCGAGCTTAAACCCACGATCAAAGAGCTGAACGAGGTGCTGGCAGAGTTAAAAACGGTGAGCAAAGGCATGGCTGAACACACGGCTGATGTTCAGCGGTTCATGACCGCCTTGGGCGAAACAGGCGATCAGATGACCACCATCAATCGGTCCATGTGTCTGGTTACCGGCATGTTCGGTCAGGCCAGCGCCTGGGCAACTGGAGCGAAGGTGGCCGGTAAATTTCTTTTGGACCGTTATCTCAATCGTAAGATGAAAGGAGCTTGACCAATGGCCCACAATGACAATGGTGTTTCGACTGGTACGGTGATAGTTTCGTTTTTGGCCGGCGCGGCCCTGGGTTCTGCTCTGGCGCTGCTGTACGCCCCCAAGAGCGGGCGTGAGACCAGAGAGCAGATCGCTGACCTGGCGGACGATGCCGTAGAAAAGATCAAGGAATATACCAAGGAAGCGCAGACCAAGCTCGTGAGCGCCTTTGAGGAAGGTCAGGAGGCGATTCGCGAGAAGAAGTCGATCCTGGCTTCTGCCATCGAGGCCGGCCGTGAGGCGATTCAGAAAGAAAAGAGCAAACTCGCCTCCTGATCAGCCCATCTGCCCCTGCTGTACAGACGAGCCCATCGCCCAGCGATGGGCTCGTTTTTTGTTTTGTTAAGCAAAAACAGCCCGTTGGGTGATTTGACATTCGGAGGCCAAGCGACTATAATGCCGCATCTTTTGCAATGGAATGGTTGAGGGTACTGCTTCGTGATACAATACTGTCTGCTTGTCGTTTGTGGCCTGATGCTGGTGTGTGTACTACCCGCCCATGGTGCCGCAGATCCTGCACAAAAATTGCTGCACGAACTGATGCAGCCCCATAGCACCGGGGGCAGTTCAGTCTCGTCCGTTCGCGCAGAGTCCCCTGTTGCCGCTGCAGATCTGGAAGAACTGGCAGCGGGACAGCCTGCCCCAGGTGGTTTGACATCCCTTTTTACCCTTGACGAGCTGCAGGATACAGAGGTTGACCTGCTGTCCGAGTTACGCCTGCCCGATGACCTCCCGGCCTCAGACCTTCCACTAACACTCAACAGCCAGGTTGAATATTTTATCAAGCAGTTTCAGGGACGTTCAAAGGCCTCGTTTGCACGCTGGCTCAGCCGTTCAACCCGTTATCTGCCGATGATGAAAGAGGTGCTGCGCAAGGAAGGCCTGCCTGAGGATCTGGTCTATGTGGCCATGATCGAGAGCGGCTTTGTGTTGCACGCCCGCTCCGTGGCTAGCGCCGTCGGTCCCTGGCAGTTCATGCCCGCCACCGGCCGACGCTATTCGTTGCGGATCGACCAGTGGATCGACGAACGCAGGGACCCGGTCAAGGCCACCATGGCGGCCGCCATGTATCTGAAAGACCTGTCCGCCATGTTCAATGGTGACTGGTACCTGGCCACCGCCGGTTATAATGCCGGCGAAAACAAGATATTCCGGGCCATTGACAAGTATAACACCAGCGATTTCTGGGAGCTGACCAAAGGATCGTACCTCAAGCGCGAGACCAAGGACTATGTTCCCAAGTTGCTGGCCGCCGCCATCGTTGCCAAAGATCCGGCACGTTACGGCTTTGAAGATGTTGTGTCGATCCCACAGATCGAACACGATACGGTGACGCTGCCTGGACGGACCGATCTTGAGTTGGTGGCCCGTCTGACCGGCACCACCTACCAGAGCATTCGTCAGTTGAATCCTGCCCTGCGCCACTGGACAACCCCGCCCAATTACCCGAATTTTGAGCTGCGCATCCCCAAGGGGACCAAGGCCCGTTTCGAGGTGGCCTATGCCGAGATTCCCGAGCAGGAGCGGTATAGTGAAAAAAACCTCTATACCCGCTATACCGCCAGCCGCAAGGATAATCTGCGGAGCGTGGCACGTCGCTTCAATATAAGCACCGGAGAACTGTCCGAACTGAATGGCTTGGGGCGCAGGGAGCGGGTGGCTGGCAAGACGCTGATCGTTCCGGTCCGGCAGTCGGTGGATTTTGCTAGCGAGGGTAAACAGGCACAGAAGCGGGCCGAGATCCGTTATTACACGGTACGTAAAGGGGACACGCTGACCACCCTGGCACGTCGCTTCAAGGTTTCAACCAAGCTTCTGGCTTCCTGGAACAACCTGAAGGGCAAGATGGTGCTGGCCCCAGGTAAAAAGCTGATTGTCGCCAGAGCAAAGACCGAAAGCAGTACCAGGGCCTAAGACGCCACCACTCTCATCCGAAGGGATTGTATTCCATGTATTCGATTCTTCTGTCTGCCGCCGCTGCTGTGGCGGTTTTGTTGGTGATGCTGCTGGGTTTCCAGCTGAGTTGGTGGCTGTCGTTGATGGCTGGCATGGTGGTCTTTACCGCCGTTTTCGTGATCGCCTCCCGGATCATCATGAAAAAGGTGATGGCCGCCCTGGAGCTAGCCGGCAAAGACTTGCAGGCCCAGCGTTTCGAGAAGGCTATCCGCGGCATGAAAGATGCCCTGCGCTACGGTCCCTGGCAGCTGTACGTCAGCCAGCAGATCAATTCACAGATCGGCATGGCCTACTACATCAAACGTGATTTTTCGAACGCCTTTCCCCACCTTGAGCAGGCCTTCTTCAAAAATTGGATCGCCATGGGGATGCTGGCCATTAGCTATCTGAAACGCCAGAAGCGTGACAAGATGGAGAAGACCTTTGAGAAGGCGGTGCAGTGGAACGGTAAGGAATCGCTGCTCTGGAATCTCTACGCCTACTGTCTGGCAGAAGAGTGTAACGATGCGGCCAAGGCCAAGGATGTGTTGCGGCGCGGCCTCAAAAAACTGCCTGCCGATCCGCATATCATCGAAAACTTGGATCACCTTGAGAACGGTCGCAAGATGAAGATGCGCAGCTTCGGTGATCCCTGGTACCAGTTCCATCTGGAGAGCCTGGGACAGTTGCAAAAGCATCAGATGGCGGCCATGGGAGGGCGGATGCAAAAGCGGATGACGGTGCGGCGATGACTGGGGCCGTTGCGGCAGAGCGGCCGGAACTCTGGATTCTGGGTGTCCAACCCGGCGAAGGGCGCGAAGCCATTCTCAGCGGCTATCTGGAAGCTGCAGGATATCAGCCCCGGTTGGAGCAGCTCGAGCGCTTGGCTGAGCGTCGACCGTTGGGGGTGGTGCTGGATATCTCGCCCTACTCTGCCGATGGCTGGGGAATTCTGCTGCAGATCAAGTCCGATCCGGTCACCCGTAACATTCCGGTGCTGCCGGTTTTCTTGAGCGAGAAGGGTAAGGTGGGCGGTGTTTTCCCGGTGGCCGGTTTTTTTGTGACGCCGGTGGATGAACAGTACCTGCTGGACCGCTTGGCGGTTTATGGTCTGACCGATGAGGTGGAGACCTGGGACCTGCAGGCTCTGATGGTCTCACGCTCCGGTGAGGAAAAGCTGTCCAGGGCGGTGGAGGGTATCGGTTTTGAAGTGGTGAAGGCCTATACCGGTAAAGAGGCGCTTGCTCTTACCTCGCTGCATCCCAAATATCTGGCCTTCAGCAATGTAATGCTGCCCGATATGTCGGCCTTTGAGCTGCTGGACAAGTTCCGCCTGTTCCCCTACAGCCAGAACATGCCGTTCTTTGTGCTGTTGAAGGGGGAACTTAAGGAGGGAGAAAAGCTGGCTATGAGTCGTGAGATATCCCACCTGGTCAGCAAAAAGCAACTGACCCAGGAGGAGTTTCTCAAATATCTGCGCACCCGGGCCTGACCTTGCGCGCCTGGCGCATCAAGCTTTACAAATCTAAAAGCCCCTGCCGGTCGCTGCCGTCAGGGGCTTTTACTGTGCTGCCTGATCAATCTGGCTGCTGGTTAGATCAGGCCGTTACTATCCTTGATCTCGATGCTTGCCTTGGCGCGGAGCTCTTTGAGCCACTGGCTGAAACGCTCGTCCTGACGGGTGCGGTAGAGCTGGTCTTCTATCTCGGTCTTCACCTTTTCAAACGGTTTGACCTTGCCGCTGTCGCGTTCTTCCAGTTTGACGATATGCAGGCCGGAGGGGGTCTTGACCAGCTCACCCACCTCACCAGGCTTCAGCGGCAGCAAGGCTTGCTCCAGATCGGCCAGCATCTCGCCCCGCTTGAAGCTGCCCAGGTCGCCGCCGTCTTTCTTGGCGGCCGGATCATCGGAATGCTGGCGGGCCAGCTCGGCAAAATCCTTGCCGCTGCGGGCCTCATACAGGATGTTCAAGGCCCTGGTCATGGCCTGCTGCAACTCTTCGGCCGGCCCTGTTTCATCAACCTTGATGAAGATATGCCGCGCTTTGAACTGCTCATCCTCGGCATACTTGGCCAGATTGGCGGCGTAGTACTCTTCGACTTCCTTTGGGCTGACATAGACCTTGGAGCGAACCTCCATGCTCACCAGGCGCAGCCGTTCCAGCTGTTCGCGGATCTGCGCCTCATACTGCTCCAGGGTGTACCCCTGTTTTTTGAGCGCATCCGCCAGCTGCTGCTGGTTCATGTTATTGTTCTGACGCTTGACATCGTCGATGGCCTGACGGATCTCATCGTCACCGATCTTGATGCCCAGTTCCTTCACCTTCTGGTCAGTCAGTTTCTTCTCAATCAGCCGCTCCAGCACCATCTTGCGCAGGTCGCTGCGGGCCTTGTCATCCACCAGTCCTTTTTTCTGACTCTCGGCGATCAGTGGCTGTGTCTCGCGGACGACTTCCCGGAAGGTAATCACCTCGTCATTGACGATGGCGGCGATGCCATTGACCCGCACCGCACCGCTCGGCAGTGGTGGTAGAGCTGGTTGGG
Source organism: Geobacter sp. UBA4074 (assembly GCA_002383415.1). Classification (GTDB taxonomy): domain Bacteria; phylum Desulfobacterota; class Desulfuromonadia; order Geobacterales; family Pseudopelobacteraceae; genus Trichlorobacter. Next base: position 16,292 of record DFYU01000026.1, on the reverse strand, counting down.
GCAGTACGGTGACCGCCGGTTTGAGTGGCTCGGCCACCGGCTCGGGCGTTGAGGCGCACCCGGCCAGTAGCAGGGTCGACAGCAGGAGCGACGGCAGTAGGCGACAATAGATGGACGGCATGATCATGCAGATGGCCTCGGTTACTTTTTCTCAGGGCTCGCCGGGGCAGCCGGTGTCTGTTGGGCGTCGGCCGGAGCGGCTTCCTTCAGCTCGATCTTGGCGCCTTTTTTCAGGTCCTCTTTCAGTTGCATGAAGATCTGCTGTTGCTTGGACGGCATCAGGGCTGCCGTGATCTGCTCCTTGACTTCGTCAAAGCTGCGGGTGCCGGCGGCCCGCTTGCCGGTCAGCTTGATGATATGGAAGCCAAACTCGCTCTTGATGATGCCGGACAGTTGCCCTTCCTTGAGGGCGAAGGCGGCTTTTTCGAAGGCCGGCACCATGTTGCCCTTGCCGAACCAGCCCAGATCACCGCCCTTGCTGGCCGAGGTGTCCANNCCAGGATATCCTTGGCCTCCTGCTCGCTTTTGACCAGGATATGGCTGGCCTTGACCTGCTCGCCGGATTTGAACTTGTCGAGGTTCTGCTCGTAAAACTTTTTCAGTTCTTCATCGCTGATCTTGGCATCGGTCTCGACCTTTTTCTTGAGGTAGGTGTCAACCACGATCCGCTTTTTCAGTTCAGCCAGTTTCTCATCGATCTCCTTGCCCTTGTCCAGCCCTTCTTTAGCTGCCTGTTGCAGGATCAGTTCCCGCATCACCAGGGTATCGATCAGCTCTTTTTTTCCCTGCGGTGTGTCGGCCATGCCGCGGATATACTCCGGCAGAGCCTTGACTTCACGGTCGAAGTCGGCGCTGGTGATGGTGCTGCCGTTGACGGTTGCCAGTACGGTGGCTTGCTTTTTGTCGGCGGTGCTGTCCGATGAGGTCGTTTTGTTCTGGCAGGCCACCAGGGCGGTCAGGCCGAGGGCGGTAATCATCAGTTTGACGATGGTGCGAGTGTTCACGGCTGCTCCTTTGAGATGCGTGTTAATTGGGTGATGAAACTTTGAAAAAATACCATAGCCTACACTATGGTTGCAAGGTGCAATCAGTGCTTGGGGTGACGGCTGACAGGTGACGGCTACGCAGTTAGTTTGCAAATTGCCGCCTGGGCGGCGGCCAGGGTTTCGGCAGTGCTGGCGTTAACTGGCAACGCAACCAGCAGGCGGTGATCGGGGGTAAACTGGTAGCGCTGCGGCTCCTGGCGGATCAGGCCGATCAGCAGCTCCGGGTTGACCGGCGTAGCGGGATGGAAGCTGAAGACCAGCCGTTTGCCGTCAGATTCGATCTTGTTGACCTTGAGTCGTTTCAGGCTGATGCGGAGTTGCATGATCTGTCCCAGGGTGATGATCGGCTGGGGGGGGCGGCCGTAGCGGTCGGCCATCTCGCTCAAGGTCTCGGCCACCTCGTCGTCGGACTCGGCCTGCACCAGCCGTTTGTACAGCACCAACCGCTGGTTGGTGTCAGGCACGTAGCTCTCAGGGATGAAGGCCGGTAGTGCCAGATTGATCTCCGGCTCGCAGCGTTCTTCGAGTGCCTCACCCTTCAGTTGGGCAATGGCCTCTTCCAGCAGCTGGTTGTAGTATTCAAAACCGATATCGGCCACCGCCCCGGACTGGCGTGGTCCCAGCAGATCGCCGGCACCGCGCAGTTCCAGGTCGTGGGTGGCGATCCTGAAGCCGGCTCCCAACTCGGTGATCTCCTGGATGATCTTGAGCCGCTCGCGGGCATCCTGGCTGATGGCCGCCTGACCGGGGATCAGCAGGTAGGCCTCGCCACGCACCGTGGAACGGCCGATGCGGCCCCGCAGTTGGTAGAGCTGCGACAGGCCGTAGGTGTCGGCCCGGTCGACGATCATGGTGTTGGCCCGGGGGATATCCAGGCCGGATTCGATGATGGTGGTGCAGAGCAGCAGGTCGGTCTGGCCGTGCATGAAGCTCAGCATAACCTTTTCCAGCTCTTTTTCCTCCATCTGGCCGTGCGCCACAGCAATGCGGGCCTCGGGCACCAGCCGTCGCAGACGTTCAGCCACCAGGCCGATGCTCTGCACCCGGTTGTGGACAAAAAATACCTGGCCATCCCGTTGTAGCTCGCGCAGGATCGCCTCCCGCACCAGCTCATCGGTATCACGCGCCACCACGGTGCGGATCGCCTGACGGTCAACCGGCGGGGTGTCGATGATCGACAGGTCGCGGATGCNNTCATGATGTCCACGCTGGCCCGGTACTGCTTGAGCCGGTCCTTGTCCTTGACCCCGAAACGTTGCTCCTCGTCAACGATCAACAGGCCCAGATCCTTGAAAGCTACGTCTTTCTGAAGCAGGCGGTGGGTGCCGATGATGATGTCGATCTCCCCTTTCTTGACCCGCTCCAGAATTGCCTTTTGTTCAGCTGTGGTGCGAAAGCGGGAGAGCATCTCCACTGTCACCGGATGGTCCTTGAGGCGGTTGCTGAAGGTCTCGAAATGCTGCTGGGCCAGGATGGTGGTGGGCACCAGCACCGCTACCTGCTTGCCGTCCAGCACGGCCTTGAAGGCACCGCGCAGGGCGACTTCTGTCTTGCCATAGCCCACGTCGCCGCAGACCAGGCGGTCCATGGGGCGGGAGTGCTGCATGTCGGCCAGTACGTCCATGATGGCCGAGAGCTGGTCGGGGGTCTCTTCCCAGGGGAAGGTGGCCTCGAACTCGCGGAATAGGTCGTCCGGCGGCGAAAAGGCGAAGCCCTGGGAGGCCTGGCGCTTGGCATAGATCTCCAGCAGTTCGGCGGCCAGCTCCTCCACTGCCTTCCTGGCCTTGCTGCGGGTCTTTTCCCAGCCAGTGCCGCCCAGTTTGGCGGCATGGGGCTGAGCTCCTTCACCGCCTACATAGCGTTGCACCAGTCCCAGCCGGTCGATCGGCAGGTAGAGCTTGTCATTGCCGGCGTATTCCAAAAGCAGGAAATCGCCCTCTACAGCGCCCATCTTGAGGTGCTGCAGGCCGCGGTAGATGCCGATGCCGTGGTCGATATGCACCATGGCGTCGCCTGGTTTTAGCTCCGCCAGCGATGCCATGATCTGCTTGCTGCGCAGGGCGCTGACCCCGCTCTTGCGGCGGACCCGTTTGCCGAACAACTCTTCCTCGGCGATCAGAACCAGTTTTGCATCGGGTAGTCGACAGCCGCGGGAGAGGTCGCCCAGAGCCAGACTGATACCTCCGGCTGCGGCCAGCTGCCAGGCGGCCTCCAGGCCCTCGGCAATGGTGGTTGGTGGCTGGATGCCATAGGGTTCCAGCAGGCTGCGCAGGCGTTCGGCCTGGGACGGCTGGTGACAGGTGATGATGCATTGCCAGCCTGATTGCTGCCAGTCTTTGATCCGTGCTGACACACCCTGCAGGGCGTGGTCGTGGTCGCGGCCCACGTTGAGGCGGAGATCGCTGTTGTTCTCGCAGCTGATCGGTAGCAACTGGCCCACTGGGGTGTCGTTGCTGACCGCCAGTAGCGGCAGTTCTATCCGTTTTTGCTGTTCTAGCAGCCCGGTCAGCTCGTCCGGTGTCAGGTAGAGTTCAGCGGGCAGCGGGTACAGTCGACCGTCGCTGTGGGCCTTTTCGGCGCCTAGCAGCAGATCACTGACCAGTTGCTGGCTGGATTGCTCCAGCGCCGCCGGATCGACCAGCACCACCAGCGGGGCGTCCAGATAGTCGAAAAGGGTCTCCAGCCCAGGATGAAACAAAGGTTGCAGGTACTCTACGCCGTCAGGGAAGATGCTGCCTTGCAGCTCTTCCGCCAGCAGCCGTCGACGATCGGCCGGCAGGTCCAGTTCGTCGGCCCGCGCCTTGAGGCGGGGCAGGAAGGCGGCCAGCATTTCAGGGGTCAGCACCAGTTCCCGCGAGGGCAGCAGGGTCAGGCGCTCCAACGGCTCCAGGGAACGTTGGCTCAAAGGGTCAAAGCTGCGCAGGGTCTCGATGGTGTCACCAAACAGCTCTATCCGCACCGGGCGTGGTTGTGAGGGGGGGAACAGATCAAGGATGCCGCCTCGCACGGCACAGCTGCCCCGCTCCTCGACCAGTGGCGCCGGGGTGTAGCCCAGACGAACCAGCTGCGCCATGAACTGGTCACGGTCCAGCTCGTCGCCGGGGGCCAGGCTGCAGGCAACGTTGCCGAGTACCGAGCGGGGTATGATCCGCTGCATCAGCGCCGGCAATGGGGCAATGACAACCGCTGGAGCATTTTGCAGCAACCGCAAAAGCGTTTCGAGACGGGCTCCGCTGATGTCGGTAGCGGGCGAGGTTGTGCTAAACGGCAGCCCTTCCCAGGCCGGGAAGGTGGTCAGTTGCCGTGTTTCACAGAAGACAAGCTCACGGGTCAGTTCATCTGCCGTTGCCTGATTGGCCGTCACCACCAGCAGTTGTCGTTTGCTGTGGAGGGCAAGCTCTGTAATAACCAGGGCTGGAGCGCTGCCGCAGAGACCGCTCAGTACCAAGGGGGATGAGCCGCTGGTGAGGAGGTGGTGAAAATGGTGGTCTGTGTTGAACAGGGTGGGGCGTGATGGCAACGGCATAGGCAGGTCTGGAGTTACTCGTTGTTTTGTTTGTGCTTCAGGCCGGCCTTGATCTTGGGCTTGCCGTCTTCCACCACCACCCGGAACTGGATGTCGCTGGTTCCCAGTTTCTGGGCCAGCACCGGGCGCTGTTTTTCGAGGGTGGCGGCCAGTTGTTCCCGGCTCATGGCTGCAGTCAGGTGGCAGCGGCGGGAGGCCTCCTGCAGCTCGCTGTAGATCCGTTCGATCTCTTGTTCCTGGGGTGAACGTTGTGGTTTTGATGCTGTGGCCGACGGATTGGTGCGTTCAGTTTCATGCAGCTTGGCCCGGAAACGGTCACGGGAGTACCGGCCCTCTTCAATCTCCCGCAAAATCCGGTTCCAATGCTGACGGTAGCTGCTCAGACGGGCCACCAGGTTGTTGTAACGATGCTTGTACATCGTGTTGGTGATAGGTCCGGTGGCATAGCGGCGCGCCAGTTTTTCCACCTCTTCCAGCTGTTTGAGGGGCTCGCGTTTCTCGAGGCCGATGAAGTATTGCTCGTAGCTGGTGATCAGCTCCTTCAGGCGGGCTTCGAATATGAGCAGGTCTTCGGCGATTCCCATGATCTCTCAGAAAACACTAATGATTTTAGCTGGTGACTATAGGGTGAAAAAAGGCGTCTGTAAAGTGTTTCCGCCAACATGTCTGCTTGACGCTAGGGGTGCGTATCATTACAATTACACGTTACTACTGATTTTTAGGAGTGTTCCATGTCGAAGATAGCTGCCCTGATCCTTGCCGCCGGTAAAGGGACCCGTATGAAGTCGGACCTGATTAAGGTGCTGCATGAGGTGGCCGGACAGCCGATGGTCTGCTGGCCCCTGGCCGCCGCACGGGAGGCTGGTGCCGAGGAGATGGTGGTGGTGGTGGGCCACCAGGCAGAGCAGGTTCAACGGGTGTTGAGCGGCGAGGCCGGGTTGCGCATCGCCCTGCAGGAAGAACAACTGGGCACCGGCCACGCCGTGGCCTGTGGCTTGCCGGCGCTTTCGGGAAACAGCACAACGGTGCTGATCCTGTGCGGCGATACCCCGCTCCTGACCGGCGTCACCTTGCAGCGTCTGGCATTGACTCATCATTCGTCCAAGGCAGCGGTAACGGTGCTGACCGCCAAGCTGGCAGACCCGTCCGGCTATGGACGTATCGTGCGGGACAGCGCAGGCCGGGTGCAGCGGATCGTTGAGCAGAAGGACGCCACGCCTGACGAAGCTGCCATCAACGAGGTGAACAGCGGCATTTACTGTATGGAACTGGATTTTTTGCAGGCACACATCGGGAGCCTGGGCAGCGATAATGCCCAGAATGAGTATTACCTGACCGACCTGGTGGCGGTTGCCGTGGCTGAACAGCGTGGTTGTGCTGCCGTGGTAGCGGATGACACCCAGGAGATCATGGGGGTCAATGACCGGGCGCAGTTGGCCCAGGCAGCCCGGTTGCTGCGGGAGCGGATCAATACAGGATTGATGCAGAGTGGCGTGACCCTGATCGATCCTGATTGCACCTATATTGATGCCGGCGTGGTAATCGGTGCCGACACCGAGATCTGGCCCGGCTGCGTAGTGCGTGGCAAAACCGTTATTGGAAAAGGCTGTCTGCTGGAGAGCAACGTGCAGGTCTGTGATTGCACCCTGGGAAACAAGGTTCATCTGAAAAGTGGCAGTGTGCTTGCCGAAGCGGTGCTGCATAGCGACGTTGCGGTAGGGCCGATGGCTCACCTGCGGCCAGGCACCGTGCTGCACGATCAGGTCAAGATCGGCAACTTTGTTGAAACCAAGAAGGCGGTGCTGGGCGAAGGCAGCAAGGCCTCGCACCTGACCTATCTGGGTGACGCCGAGATCGGGCGGGAGGTGAATGTGGGCTGCGGCACCATCACCTGTAACTACGACGGCGTTAACAAGCACAGGACTGTGATCGGTGATAACGTCTTTGTGGGTAGCGACGTGCAGCTGGTGGCCCCGGTGACCGTCGGCAGGGGCGCCCTGATCGCAGCCGGCACCACCGTTACCCGGGATGTCCCCCCCGATTCGCTGGCCATTGCCCGTACCCCCCAGGTCAACAAAGAGGGCTGGTGCCTGAAGCAGAAGTGATCCTTTAGTACGGCAGTTGAAAGGTGTGCTGACACAGTATGTCACATGAATTCATCACCATAAAAGGCGCTTGCGAACATAACCTGAAGTGCATCGACGTGGCCATCCCCCGCGACAAGCTGGTGGTGATCACCGGCCTGTCCGGTTCAGGCAAGTCGACGCTGGCCTTTGACACCATCTACGCTGAAGGCCAGCGCCGCTACGTCGAGTCGCTCTCGGCCTACGCCCGTCAGTTTCTGGAGCAGATGGAAAAGCCGGACGTGGAGTCGATCGAAGGGTTGTCGCCGGCTATTTCCATCGAGCAGAAGACCACCTCTCGCAACCCGCGCTCTACGGTCGGCACGGTAACCGAGATCTACGATTATCTGCGTCTGTTGTTCGCCCGGATCGGGCAGCCCCACTGTCACGAGTGCGGCAAGCCGATTACCGCCCAGACCGTCTCCCAGATGGTGGACCGGATCATGGCCTTGCCGGCAGGGACCAAGCTGCAGCTGCTGGCCCCGATGATCCGCGGCCGCAAGGGCGAGTACAAAAAGGAGTTGCAGCAGCTGCGCAAGGAGGGCTTTACCCGGGTGTTGGTGGATGGCGTCGCGCTGGAGCTGTCCGACGACATCGAGATGGATAAGAAAAAGAAGCACGACATCGAGATCGTGGTTGACCGGGTGGTGGTCAAGGAGGGGATTGAGCGCCGTCTGGCTGACTCGCTGGAGACCGCCCTGGGCCATGCCGACGGTCTGGTGGTGGCCCAGATTGTGGATGGTGAACGGCTGACCTTTTCTGAAAAATTCGCCTGCACCGACTGCGGCATCTCCTATCCGGAGATCGCGCCGCGTATGTTCTCTTTCAATAACCCCTACGGCGCCTGCCCGGACTGCACCGGTCTCGGTACCCGCATGTATTTTGATGCCGAGCTGGTGGTGCCCAATCCCGACCTCTCGATCCGCGAGGGGGCCATCGCTCCCTGGGAAAAGCGGCTTTCGGGATGGTATCATCTTACCCTCGAGGCGCTGGCCAAGGCCTTCAAATTCGATATCACCACCCCCTTCAAGGAACTGCCCCCCAAGGCCCAGGAGGTGATCCTGCACGGCTCCCGTGGTGAACAGGTGGAATTCTGGTGGGAGGAACATGGCCGTCGCCATACCTACCACAAGGAGTTCGAGGGGGTGCTCAACAATCTGGAGCGCCGCTACCGCGAGACCGATTCCGACGCAACCCGGGAAGAGCTGGAAAAGTACATGAATGTAATGCCCTGCCCCACCTGCCACGGGGCGCGGCTCAAAAAAGAGGCGTTGCATATCCTGGTGGGAGGGCAGAATATTCAACAGGTAACCGCCCTGCCGATCCGGGATTGTCTGACGTTTTTTGACGCACTTGTCCTGACTGAGAAGGAGCAGGAGATCGCCCGCCGTATCCTGAAAGAGATCCGCGAGCGTCTCGGTTTTCTGGTGAATGTCGGTCTGGACTACCTCTCGCTGGACCGCACCTCCGGCACCCTGTCCGGTGGCGAGGGGCAGCGGATCAGGCTGGCTACCCAGATCGGATCAAGCCTGGTGGGGGTGCTGTATATCCTTGATGAGCCGTCCATCGGCCTTCACCAGCGGGATAACGAGCGGCTGCTGGGCACGCTGCGGCATTTGCGGGATATCGGTAATACCGTGCTGGTGGTGGAACATGACGAGGACACCATCCTGGCCGCCGATCATGTCCTGGACATGGGGCCGGGGGCCGGCGTCCACGGCGGCGAGGTGGTGGCCCAGGGTACGCCCCAGGAGATCATGGCCGATCCGGCCTCGCTGACTGGTCGCTACCTGTCCGGCGAGCTGTCGATCGCGGTACCGAAGAAACGGCGCAAGCCGGAGCGGCATATTGGCGTGATCGGCGCTACCGAGAATAACCTGAAGGGGATCGATGTGGAGATTCCGCTGGGGGTGATGACCTGTGTGACCGGCGTTTCTGGCTCAGGCAAATCAACCCTGGTGATCGATACCCTGCACAAGGTGCTGTCACAGCGTCTGTACCGTAGTCGTGAAAAGGCCGGCGCAGTGCAAGAGATACGCGGGCTGGAGCACCTTGACAAGGTGATCAATATCGATCAGTCGCCCATCGGTCGCACTCCACGCAGCAACCCGGCCACCTACACCGGGGTGTTCGGTGACATTCGCGACCTGTTTGCCAATCTGCCGGAGTCGAAGCTGCGGGGCTACAAGCCGGGGCGTTATTCGTTTAATGTCAAGGGTGGCCGCTGCGAGGCCTGTTCCGGCGACGGCATCCTCAAGATCGAGATGCACTTCCTGCCGGATGTCTTTGTGACCTGTGACGTCTGTCATGGCGCCCGCTACAATCGCGAGACCCTGGAAGTGCACTACAAGGGCAAGTCAATCGCCGATGTGCTTGGTATGACGGTGGAACAGGGCCTGGAATTTCTGGGGGCGATCCCCCGCATCAAAAACAAGCTCAAGACCCTGGTTGAGGTGGGGTTGGGTTATATCACCCTGGGGCAATCGGCCACCACCCTTTCCGGCGGTGAGGCGCAACGGGTCAAGCTGGCCAAGGAGTTGTCCCGCCGCGCCACCGGGCGCACCATCTACATCCTTGACGAGCCGACCACCGGACTGCACTTTGCCGATATCGCCAAGTTGCTGGATGTGCTGCACCGGCTGGTGGATGCCGGCAATACCATCGTGATCATTGAGCACAACCTGGACGTGATCAAGACGGCTGACTGGATCATCGATCTGGGGCCCGAAGGTGGCGACCGGGGCGGACAGATCGTGGCAGCCGGTACCCCGGAGCAGGTGGCCAAGGTGACCAAATCCTACACCGGAAAATTTCTCAGGAAGCTCCTGTGAGCGCGCCACAACGCACGGCACGCAAGCAGGTGGTGATCGTCGGCATGGGTTTCGGCGGCATGCATGCCGCACGGGAACTGGCTGGCAGCCAGTGTGAGGTGCTGCTGCTGGATCGCAATAACTACCATTTGTTTCAGCCCTTGTTGTATCAGGTGGCCACGGCCGGGCTGGAGCAGGAGTCGATCGCCTATCCGCTGCGGGCATTGATACGGAACTGGTACAACCTTCAGTTTCAGATGCGTGAGGTGACCGGCCTTGATCTGGACGGCAAGCGGGTGCTGACCGACCAGGGGGCGGTGGAATATGATTATCTGATCCTGGCCGGCGGCAGCGTGACCAATTTCTTTGGCAACGCCGGTGTGGCGCGTCACGCCTTTGATCTGAAACGGCTGGCCGATGCCGAACGGCTGCGTAATGCGATTCTGACCACCTTTGAGCTGGCGGTGCAGGAGGCGGACCCGCAGCGTCGCCGTGAACTACTGACCTTTGTGGTGGTGGGCGGTGGTCCCACCGGCGTCGAGTTTGCCGGCGCCTTGGCCGAACTGATCCGCTACGTCTTCCGCAAGGACTACCCTGACCTTAATCTTGCGGAATGCCGGGTGATGCTGCTTGAGGCTGCGCCGACCCTGCTGGGCGCCATGCCGGATCGGCTACGGCGCTATGCGGAAAAACGGTTGCGCCAGATGGGGGTTGAGGTGCGCTGCAACTGTCTGGTGGCCGATGCCACTCAGGACAGCGTTGTTTTGGCTGATGGTGAGACCATCGCCAGCCGCACCCTGTTCTGGTCGGCCGGGGTCAAGGCCGCCCCGCTGGCTGATCTGCTACCTGGCGAAAAGGGGCCGGGCGGACGGGTGGTCGTGACTGACCGGCTTACGCTGCCAGGACACGACGAGGTCTATCTGGTGGGTGATATGGCCTGCGCACTGCACGACGGCAAGCCGTTGCCGATGATGGCGCCGGTTGCCATGCAGCAGGGGCGCCACGCTGCCCGTTCGATCATTGTACGCGAACAGAGGGCTGCACCGGCACCGTTTCAGTATGTCGATAAGGGCAGTATGGCCACCATCGGTCGCAGCACTGCCGTGGCAATGGCCTTTGGTCTCTCGTTTTCCGGTTTTGTGGCCTGGCTGGTCTGGCTGCTCTTGCATCTCTACTATCTGATCGGTTTTCGTAACCGGGCGGTGGTGCTGCTCAACTGGGCTTGGTACTACTGGTTCCATGAACGGCAGGTACGATTGATCACGGCTGCTAGCGGGAGAAATACATCGGGAGGGGCGGATGGTCAAGACAGCAACCTTTGAGGCATTGCTGGAGTCTTTGCAGGAAGATGGTGACGGCTACCTGTTTACCCTGGAGGGTAAGCAGTACCGGATCACTGATCGTGACGAGGTGCGCGCCATTGCTGAGTCACACGGGTATATCCTGATTTATTGAGCCTCTTTGCCGGTACGCAGGATGGCGGTAAACATCGCTTCCTGCTCGGTCTGGGAGACTGAAATCACCACCTCAACCTCAAACAGCCTGCCGCAGATGTCCCGCACCGTCTGGCGGCTGGTGGTGCCGATCAGGGCGCTGCTGCCAGCATGAAAATAGTCGCTGATCCCCTCCCGTAGTGCCGTCGGATCACTGAAGAAGTCAAAGATGCTTTGGCCTAACAGTTCGTCTTTGCTCAGTCCGAACAGCTTTTCCGCCTTCTGGTTGCTGATCACGATCTTGCCGTCCGGCAGGAAGGTAACGATCGGCGACTGGGCGATTTCAATGAAGTTGCGGTAGCGCTCGTCCGATTCGTGCCGCTGGCGTGTACGGCGCTCAAGCTCCGCCATCAGCTCGTTAAAGGAGTTTACCAGCCGGCCGATCTCATCGTTGTTAGCGACCACGATCGGGCTGGAGAAGTTACCGCTGTTGGCTGCGGTTTCAATTCCTTCCGCCACCCTGGCCACCGGCGACAGGATCGTGCGGTGGATCAGCCAGCCGGTAACCACCACCAGCAGCAGCACGATCACTCCCTCCAACAGCAGCTCTCGCCGCATATTGTTCAGAATGGTCTGCTGCAGTGTGCTGAGCGGCACCGATACCGATATGGCGCCGATCAGTTCGCCGGCCTGATAATTGTAGGACGGATGCCCTTTGGGGAAACGTTGCTGCACAAAGCGCGGGGCCTGCTCGAAGCTGCCGTGACAGGTCAGGCAGGACTGATCGGCCACCATCGGCAAGAGATAGCGTAGCGCCTTGTTGTCGCCATCACCCACCACCTGAAAACGTTCCTTCAGCTGTGCACCCTTGAATTGCAGCAGCGTCTCGCGTTCATAGGCGTCGGGCTGATTTTGGGGGTTGCGATAGCGCAGAGACACCTGGCGCACGTAGTAGGGGCTGTCCTGGGTGAGGCGCAGAGCGATGCGGGTGGCGGCCACCTGGGGGGTCAGGTCGGTGTTTTGCTCTACCTGTTCGACCCTGACTACCGAAGAAAGATATTCGCGAATCTCCACGATCTGGCGCGCGATGGTGCGGGCCTTGTCAACGGTTTCTTGCAGGGCCAGCGCCTGGTCATGCCGGTACGAGGTCCAGGCCAGGGTCATGAACAGGACGATCAGTAGACAGCTGATGATCAGGGTTAGTTTGGTGGTGATCCGCATGGGAGCCTCGTGACAAGCGTAGTGCGACCGCAACTCAGTATAGCTGAATGCAGGCGCTTGGCAAGCTGTTGCAAAAGCCTTGAACCCCATAGGTGAATCGGGTATCGTGCCGATTTGGTTACGGGTACGGACGGCGAGCGGCCGTGAGAAAGGACCCAGGTTATATGTATACTGATCAACAACATCATCGGCGTTCTACTGGCCGGACGGGCAAAAGTTTTTTGTCCACGTTGCTGGTGGCTGCCGTCACCCTGACTCTGGTTACCGTGGTGGGCCTGGTCGGCTATGTGGCTTTTTTAGTTGCACGGCTGCCCAAGGTCGACCGATTGGCTGACTATAAACCGCCGGTGGTTTCACAGGTCTACGGCGATAACGGCACCCTGGTGGGAGAGTTTTACCTTGAACGTCGCACCGTGGTGCCGGTTAACATGATGCCTCGCAAGCTGATTCAGGCCTTTGTGGCGGCCGAAGACGCAAATTTTTATTCCCACAAGGGGATTGATTATTTCGGCATCGTGCGGGCCGCCTTCAAAAATCTGATCTCCTTTCGCAAGAAGGAAGGCGCCTCCACCATTACCCAGCAGGTCACCAAGACCATGCTGCTCAGTCCAGAAAAAAAGATCTCGCGCAAGATCAAGGAAGCGATTCTGGCCAAGCGGCTGGAGGAAAAGCTGACCAAGGATGAGATCCTCTACCTGTACCTGAACCAGATATACATGGGGGCTGGCGCCTATGGGGTGCAGGCTGCCGCCGAGACCTACTTCGGCAAGGGAGTTGAAAAGCTGAACCTTGCTGAAATGGCGGTGCTGGCCGGTCTGCCCAAGGCCCCCAATGCCTATTCGCCGATCAAGCATCTGGAACGCTCCAAGGAACGTCAAGGCTACGTGTTGGATCGCATGGTGGCTGAAGGCTTCATTACCCAGGCCGAGGCGGACCATGCCCGTAAAACACCGTTGACCGTGCTTCCCGGTCGGCGGGTGGTGAATGATCAGGTGGCCTATTTTTTAGAGCAGATGCGGATATATCTTGAAGAAAAGTACGGCGAAGATCAACTCTACAAAGGTGGCCTGAAGATTTACACCACCATGAACTATGAGATGCAGCGCTCGGCCTATGAGTCGGTGCGTGCTGGATTGAAGGCCGTTGACAAGCGGATGGGGTTTCGTGGCGCCTCCAAATTTTTGAAGGAACAAGAGGTCACGCCGTTCTGTGCCAAGATTGAAGAGGGGATCGATTCGGCGGCGCTCAAGGTCGGCGAGACCTATAGCGGCGTGGTGACGGCGGTTTACCCGAACAAGGGCGAGGCCATCGTGCGGGTGGGTGATCGGATTGGCGTGCTGAACCGCAAGGGGATGGCCTGGGCCGGCAAGCTGGGCCTGATCAACCGTTTTGGCAAGCCGGACAAGCCGTCCCGCAATCTGTCGCTAGGCGCCGTGCTGGAGGTGCAGGTGGTAACCCCTGAAGTAAACCGTCAAGGGGCAGTCTTCACTCTGGACCAGACGCCGGAGGTGCAAGGGGCGCTGGTGGCGATCGATCCCCGCACCGGCGGCATCAAGGCCATGATGGGGGGCTACGATTTTCGTAAGAGCCAGTTCAACCGGGCAGTGCAGGCCAAGCGCAACGCCGGTTCAGCCTTTAAGCCGATCATCTATGCTGCTGCCCTGGAAAGAGGATTGACCCCGGCCACCGTGATCGTGGATGAAGAGGTGGAGTACCCGGCCGGTGGCGGTAAGATCTGGAAGCCGAAGAATTATGACGGCACTCATCGAGGGCCGTTGACCATGCGTGAGGCACTGACCCACTCGATCAACATCTTCAGCGTCAAGCTGCTCGACCAGGTCGGCGTTGACTATGCCGTCGAGTTTGCTAAAAAGCTGGGCTTTACCTCAAAGATCGAGCCCAACCTCTCGCTGGCTCTGGGGGCCGCCAGTGTTTCTCCCCTGGAGTTGACGACGGCCTATGGCGTTTTTGCCAACAAAGGTGTCTATCTGCAGCCGTTCTCAATCTTGCGGGTGACCGATAGCGAAGGGCGGATACTTGAGGAACGCAAACCACTAGCGCCAGCGGCTCCGGTTACCCCTCCGCCGACTGCGGAGCTTGCTCCCGGCATCGCAACGGTCGTGCCCGTCGAACCGTCGGCAGTCACGCCGCAGGCAGCTTATATTGTGACCAATCTGATGGAGAGCGTGGTGCAGAGCGGCACCGGTCACCGGGCTGCTGCCATCAACCGTCCGGTGGCCGGCAAAACCGGCACCAGTAACGACATGAAGGATGCCTGGTTCGTGGGCTATATCCCCCAACTGGTGGCCGGTGTCTGGGTAGGGTTTGACAATCAGGAACGTTCTTTAGGGCGGGCTGGAACCGGTGGACAGGCAGCTGCGCCGATCTGGGCCGACTTTATGCTTGGGGCGGCCAAAGGGTTGCCGGTGGAGCGCTTTGAGCCGCCCGAGGACATCTCCTACGTCAGGATTAATCCCAAGACCGGTCGCCTGGCCAGTGGAGAAGCAGGGATTCTGGAGTGCTTTGTCAAGGGGACGGAGCCGTCCAGTTACGATGGAGATTGAGGCGCGTCGGGCGCCGTCAGCCCTTGTTGCGCCTCCTTGACGTTGATCAAGGTGACCTCTTCGGCCACACCGGCCTTGCGGGAAATTACTTGCCGCACCTTCTGCCAGTCGACTTTATCGCTGATGTTCAGGGTCTGCAGTAATGCCTTTGTCTCGCGTTCAACGCCCCTGGTCTTGGTGTAAATGTCGCGGTGTACTTCGAGAAACACCCGCCCCTCCTCAGTGGTAGCCACCTTGACCGGCTGGTAGATGATCTCGCCGGGCGTATTCAGCTTCACCACCTTGAACAGTTCTTCCATGCGATCCGGATGGACCCTGATGCAACCGTGGCTGGCAAAGGTGTAGATCGACCACGGCTTGCTGGTGCTGTGGATCAGGATGCCCGGCAACGACGTGCGCAGGGCGTATTTGCCCAACGGGTTGTCTGTCCCCGGCGGTACGCTGGTAATGACCTCCTTGCCTTCACGCCGCATCTCCTCCTGAATCGAAGGCGGGACGGTCCAGGTAGGATCCTTGGCCTTGTTGGTGATCCGGAAGCGACCAGTGGGGGTGTGCCAGGGGATGTCGTCCATCTTGGTCGGCGTGCCCAGGGCCACTGCCGTGGCATAGGCCAGCTTGCCCTTTTCGAAGTAGTACAGCATGCGGTCGGGAATGTTGATCACGATGCCGTGCTTGAGCTTGCTGGGAGGGATGATCCGCTGGTTGTTATAGCGCAACACCTGGCCGACCTTAAGGTGGCTCTGTGGTTTCAGGCCGTTCATGGTTGCCAGACGACGATAGTTAACCCCCAGCTTGGCAGCCACCAGCCGCAGACTGTCGTTTTTTACCACCGTGTAACTGCCGATGGTGCCCACCAGCTTGGCTGACTGGATGGGCTGCTCCTCAGCTGCGGGCAGTTGCTGCAAGGTCTCGTTCTGCACTGTGCTGGAGGGATCGGACAGTGCGGGCTGCTGCGCTACTGTGGGCGATGGTTGTTCGAGGGGTGTGGTTGACTGCTGTTCCGGCTCAACGACAGGGGGCGGCGGAGCAGTGGTGGCGGTTTGACTGTCTGGAGCAGGCTGGGACGGCGCAATCAGGCGTTCCCGAAGCTGGGTGCCCTTCTGGGTGGCCAGGCGGTAGTAGCGCTCGGCATTTTGGCTGTCGCTGAGCTGATAATACATTTCAGCGGTGGCAACGGTGGCGTCCAGGCTGCGCAACTCCTGCGGGAAGCGCTCCGCCACACCGTCCGAGCGCAGTTTGGCCAACATGGCTATCGCCTCGCTGCGGACATCTGCCTGTGCGACGCTGCTCAGCAGCAAGCCGCAAAGACAAGCTGTCAGCGCCATCTGTTTTCGTGTTCCGTACGGCATTTTCTGCTGCTCCTTAGTGGCGTGTACTAAGCTGTCGTCTGTCTTAGTATGGTGTCTAGTCTATCATTTGCAAATTGAATTTCAAGCGGTTAGCTGGTGCTAAAAATTTTTTTCAAAAAAATACTTGACGATGAAAACCGGCGTGTGTATAAACGGGATTCCTTGCTGCACGGAACACCAAGCACAACGCAGCGGGTTCGGTCTTTGACAACCAGATAGC
>DFYU01000100.1 GCA_002383415.1 Geobacter sp. UBA4074 | reverse complement strand
ACGCCTATTCGGTGCGTAACGTGCCTGATCTGTATAAGAAGAAGTACTTCAAGGAAGAAAACGGCAAGTTCATACTCTCGCCAGAGGTCAAGAAGTTCGTCACCTTCAACAAGCTGAACCTGTACGATGATACCAAGATGGTGTTCATGAAGAGCTTTGACTTTATCTTCTGCGCCAACGTGCTGATCTATTTTGACCTGGCGGCCAAGTCCAAGGTTGTCCAGCACTTCTATAATAACCTGCAGCCCTACGGCTATTTTTTCGTGGGGCAGTCCGAGTCGCTGCATGGGGTAAACGACAAGTTCAAGACGATCCATTTCCCGGGCGGCTTCGGCTACAAAAAATAATGAGGGCGGCAAGCTATGGATAGACAGGTGATGTTGGAAACAGCCCGCAGCATGGTGGCCACCATAGATGACCTGCCGACCATTCCGGCGGTGGCGACCCAGGTGCTGCAGCTGCTGAACAACCCGGATGTGAATGTTGATGAAGTGGCTGATCTGATGCTGGCCGACCAGGTGATGACCGCCCGGGTGATGAAGATGGTCAACTCGCCGGTCTACCGGCCCAGCCAGGAGATTACCTCGCTCAAGCGTGCCTTGGTCTACCTCGGGCTGCGTCACATCAAGGAGGTGGCGCTCACCTCCTCCTTTATCAATGCCTTCGAAGACAAGGGCGGCGTGCTGGAGGTGGCTCCCTGCTGGGAACACGCCTTCGGGGTTGGCATGGTGGCCAAGGTGATCGCCGAAAAAATCCACTACCCGGATCTGGAAAAGGCCTATATCGGCGGCATCATCCACGATATCGGCGAGGTGGTCTTGAGTTACTACCGGGCCGAGCAGTTCGCTGCGGTGCTGGAGATGACCAGACAGCGGCCGATCAAGTTGATCGACGCCGAGGCGGAGACCTTCGGTACTACCCATGCTGAGATCGGCTTCTGTATTGCCGAGCGCTGGAACTTTCCCGAGGCCTACCGGGAGGCGATCCTGTTCCACCATGATCCCCGCGCGGCGACTTCCGATCCGGTACTCTGTGCCATCATCAACCTGGCCGACCTGTTCTGCACCGTGCGTGACCTGAATTATGGCGGTCGCTCCTGGGTGGTATTCAATCTGGCAGAAGAGGATGGTTGGCAGATTCTGAAGGAGCAGTTCCCCAGTCTGGCCCAGTTGGATGTGGAGCGGTTCTGTTACGAACTGGACGATGCGGTGCCGGATGTGAAGGAACTGGTCAGTTCCATATTTTCGAAGGCTTGAGGGGGAGGTCGGATGCTTGCTTCCAGTGCTGGTACCAAGACGCGGGTACTGATCGTTGATGACTCTTCCTTCATGCGGATGGCGATCCGGGGGATACTGTCAAAAGAACCGAGTATCGACATCGTCGGTACTGCCAGTGACGGTGCCGAAGGGGTTGAAAAGGCGATCGCCCTTAAGCCGGACTTGATTACGATGGACATTGAGATGCCCCGACTGGATGGCATTTCAGCCCTCAAGCAGATCATGGCCAAGGCACCCACCAAGGTGTTGATGGTATCCACACTGACCAATGAAGGGGCGCGGGCCACCTTTGAGGCTCTGGATGCCGGCGCCATAGACTACATCCCGAAGAACATCACTGATTCCTCCGAGGCCCAGCATGTCTTTCGGGAGGAGTTGCTCAAGAAGGTACGTGAGGCCACCCGCTCCCGTTTTTTGCGGGCCGCCCCCGGTGTTGGCCCGACAACCGCATCCGCGCGCCCGTCGCTGGGCACTGCACCGGCGCCACGTCCGTCCGGCAGTTCCAAGATCCATGGCAAAAAGATCAACTGCGTCGGTATCGGTGCCTCCACCGGCGGACCGGTGGCGCTGCAGGAGGTCATCTCCCGTATCCCGATGAACTTTCCCTACGGCATCGTTGTGGCGATCCATATGCCCAAGGCCTTTACCGGCCCCTATGCAGAGCGGCTGAACGCCAAATGTTCGATTAGCGTCAAGGAAGCAGTAAATGGCGAACCGGTCAAACCGGGTACGATCCTGATTGCACCGGGCGGCATGCATACGCAGCTGGTGCGGGGGGCTGGCGGTCTGGTGGTCAAGACCGCGCCTACCAGCGATTACCCGCAGTATGTCTACATACCATCAGTTGACCTGATGATCGGCTCCATGGCTGAGGCCTCGGCCGGCGCCATGTTGGGAGTGGTGCTGACCGGTATGGGCAATGACGGTTTCAAAGGGATGCAACAGCTGAAGCAGAAGGGTGGTGTGACCATCGTGCAGGACGAGGCCACCTCAACCATCTACGGTATGCCTAAGGCCTGCGTGGACGGCGGTGTGGCCGATGAGGTGCTGCCGTTGGGCCAGATCGGTTATGAGATCGGCAAGTTCGCCGTGTGATGCTGCATAATCGCTAACAACCAAAAGGGCGACCCGAATCGGGTCGCCCTTTTTTAACGTTGTGCGTAGACCACCAGCCCTTTGCTGCTGCTGTCCACCCGGCAGTTGGAATAGCCCAGCTTTTTAAGCCGTCGCAGGATGAAGAAAGCGGCAAGCTTGTGTACGCCCGGCAGCAGCAGGGGGAAATGATCGGTGGGCAGGGCTGTGATGGCCTGCCAGGTACGTTTCCAGTCGGTTTTCACGAGTGCTCTGACGTTGCGTGGAACTCCAGCTTCGGCCAATTCTCAATAGTGTTGTCCAGCCGCCACTGGCTGCCGGCCATGTAGGTCAGCTTGCCCTCGCCGTCGATGTACAGGTTCATCTTCTCCCGTTTTTCAAACTCTTCAACCAGTTTCTTGTCGCCGGTCACCCAGCGGGCCGTGGCATAGGCCACCGGTTCGTAGGCGATCTCCACGCTGTACTCGTATTTCAGGCGATGCAGCACCACATCGAACTGTAGGATACCCACCGCTCCCACCACCCATTCGGCACCAAACAGCGGCTTGAAGACCTGGGTGGTGCCCTCTTCAGCCAGTTGCACCAGTCCCTTTTCCAGCGCCTTTGATTTCATCGGGTTCAGGAGGCGCACCTTGCGGAAATGTTCCGGCGCAAAGCTGGGGATGCCGGTGAATTTCATATCCTCGCCCAGGGTGAAGGTGTCGCCGATCTTGATGGTGCCGTGGTTGTGGATGCCGATAATATCACCGGGGTAGGCCTCTTCCACGTTGGTCCGGTCCTGGGCCATGAAGATGGTGGCGTTGCTGATCTGCACATCGCGGCCCAGACGCAGGTGGCGCACCTTCATGCCGCGTTCGAAGCGGCCTGAGCAGATCCGGAAAAAGGCGATCCGGTCGCGGTGGGCCGGGTCCATGTTGGCCTGGATCTTAAAGACAAAGCCGGAGAACGGCTCTTCATAGGGTGAAACCATCCGTGAGACCGTGGCACGCTCACGAGGGTGGGGGGCGTATTCAACAAAGGTGTCCAGTAGTTGCTGCACACCAAAGGTGTTGATGGCGCTACCAAAAAAAACCGGGGTTTGGCGGCCGGCCAGGTATTCGTGCAGATCAAAGGGGTGGGCCGCCCCTTCCAGCAGTTCAACGTCGTTGCGCAGTTCTTCAGCCTGTGTGCCGAGGATCTCATCCAGTTGGGGGTCATCAAGTCCCTTGACGGTCACGATCCGCCCTACGCCGTTCTGAGCCTCAGGGTCGAACAGCTGCACCTCTTTGTTGTAGAGGTGATAGGTGCCGCGGAAGCGTTTGCCCATACCGATCGGCCAGGTGATCGGCGCGGTCTGCATCCCCAGGTTTTTCTCCACGTCGTCCAGCAGGTCCAGCGGCTCCTGACCTTCCCGGTCCAGCTTGTTCATGAAGGTCATGATCGGGGTATCCCGCAGGCGGCAGACATCCAGCAGCTTCCTGGTCTGGCTCT
>DFYU01000081.1:20068-22741 GCA_002383415.1 Geobacter sp. UBA4074 | reverse complement strand
CGGCGGTGATCATCGGCGCCATGGCGGCCTCGAAGATGGTGACCTGGATCGCCGTGCCGCGCAGCCCAAGCAGGCCCAGATAGACAGCGGCAATCAGCAACGGACCCAGCAGCATTTTATAGCCCAGACCCAGTGCCAGACGGGTCCGCAACCCGGTGAGGCTGGTAAAACGCAGCTGGAATCCCACCGAGGCCAGGGCCAGCGGGGTGATGGTGTCAGACAGCTTGCGCAGTACCGCCACCGTCCAGTCCGGAAAGGGCACCGGTCGCAGGATGATGGCCAGGATCAGGGCCTGGAACGGTGGGAAGAAGATGATCTTTTGCGCCATCTGCCGGGGTGAGGCGCTGCCGGAGGAGTAGACGGTGGCCGCCAGGATGCCCAGTGTGGCCAGGGTCATGAAGGTGCCTAACTGGTCGGCCAAGATGCCGACCCCCAGCCATTCACGACCGTAGTAGGCCTCGATCATCGGCAGGCCGACGAAGGAGGTGTTGCCTAGTCCCCCCACCAGCACCAGGGCGCCGATGGTCCGTTGTGGCAGGGAGAACAGTTTGCCGGCGAGGTGGAAGAACAGCCAGGCTCCACCGAACAGCAGCCAGGCCATCAGTGGTGCCACCAGCATTGAGGCATCCAGCTGCAGACTATGAATATGCAAAATGGCGGCAGCCGGCAGTGAGATATGGATTACGAAACCGTTTAGGCTGGCCGGTGTATTGTCCGGAAAGCGGCCGGTCCAGCGTAGAATCAGGCCTGCCACCAGACAGACGATCAGCAGAATGATGTTGGCCATGGCCCCTCCTGTGGGCTTGGATCAAATAAACCTGACAAATACCTGATTGGATAACAGCATGCCGCGCTGCGTCAGGGCGACCCGCCTGCCACGTTCTTCCAGCAGGCCGGTCTTCAGCAGCTCTGCGATGGTTTTATCGTGGGGCTGCCATGCCTGGGCGCCGTATAGCTCGCGGCAGGCCTGCGGTGAGATGCCGTCGGCCATCCGCAGCCCGAGAAAGATCTGCTCGGCAAGGGCCTGCTGCCTGGAAAGCTGCTCCGGATCGTGGTGTGCCAGCTGGTCGGCGGTGATTCGGGCTGCCCATTGCTGATAGTCACTGGGATTGCTGCAGCGCAGTCCCCATCCTTGGAGCAGCAGTGAATGGGCCGAAGGCCCCAGACCCAGGTAGCCGTCCCGCAGCCAGTAACCGCTGTTGTGGTCTGAGCGGTGGCCTGGACGGGCGAAGTTGGCGATCTCGTAATGTTCATGCCCGGCCGTTGTCAGCAGCTGATCGGCCAGTTCCAGCATGGCGGCAGTCTGGTCGTCGTCGGGTAGTTCCGGGCTATCGTCGCTATAGCGCCGGCTGAAGGGTGTCCCCTCTTCGATGGACAGGCTGTAGATCGAGAGATGCTCGGGGGCCAGTTCGATCACCTGCTGCAACTGATGCTGCCAGCCTTCTGCACTCTGGTACGGCAGGCCACAGATCAGGTCCAGGCTGATATTACGGAAACCGGCTGCACGTGCTTCGGCATAGGCTGTCCGTGCCTGTGCTGCGTTGTGGGGCCGCTCCAAGAGCTGCAAGGTGCGGTCATTCAGGCTCTGTATACCCAGCGAGAGGCGGTTGATTCCGGCCTGATGAAAACCGGCCAGGGACTCTGCCGTGGCGGTGCCGGGGTTTGCCTCCAGCGTTACCTCACACGTCGGTTGATGGCTCCAGAGTTGTTTTGAGCGCTCAAGCAGTCGTTGAACCTGGTGCGGCGTCAACAGTGACGGCGTGCCGCCCCCCAGATAGACTGAGGTCAGCGGTCCGCCAGCGTAGTGTTTGGCGGCCAGTTCCATCTCCCGCAGCAGCAGCAGGATGGTCTCCTCGCGCTGTTCCGCAGTGCCGGGTGCTGAAAAAAAGGCGCAGTAGCCGCACTTGCTCAGGCACCACGGGATATGCAGGTAGAGTCGGGTAAAAGCTGTCAGGGCGGTCTCCCTGGACGACGCCTGGTTCGCGTCGATCTCTGCTGAACTGCTCCGGCCTAGCGAATCGGCCAACCGTTTTCAAAGCCGGGTGGGAAGAAGTTTTCCTTGGTGCGGTTGTAGTAGCCGAACTGCAGTCGCGGGAACTCCTGCTTGAGCCGCTGCAGCAGGCGATAGATACCGATACCGCGCCGAGTGATACCGATGGCCCGGTTGTAGTAATCCGGGTCGATGGACAGGTTGCGCAGCTGGATCATATCGACCCCGGTCTCGGCCACAAAGCGCAGCAGGGCCTCAACCTCTTCGGGGGCATCGCTGGCGCCGGGTGAGATCAGGTAGTTGATCATGGTGAAGCGGCCCGCCTGCTTGGCGATCTGCAGCGATTGCAGCACACTGCTGAAGCGGTAGCCCTTGGGCCGGTAGTAGGCGTTGTAGCGTTCTTCCAACACTGAATTGAGCGAGAAGCGGAAGGAGTCCATGCCGGCGTCGCACAGTTCCTGCACACGATCCGGCAGTGAGCCGTTGGAGTTAAAGTTGATCGTGCCCCGGCTGGTTGCACGTTTAAGCCGACGGGTCGCCTCGGCGATGGTGGGGGCCTGCAGGATCGGGTCCCCCTCACAGCCCTGACCAAAGGAGACGATCGGCTCCGGGGCCTGCTCCAGGTGGGGCAGGGCCACCTCCACCAACTCTTCCGGGGTGGGCACAAAGCTGATCCGGTCGTG
>DFYU01000081.1:0-20001 GCA_002383415.1 Geobacter sp. UBA4074 | reverse complement strand
CGCTGCCGGACCAGCGGGTCCAGCAGGCGGTCGTCGTAGTTGTCAGGGTTCCAGTTCTGGTTGGTGTCCACCTGGCTGGCGGCCACCACAAAGCAGTCCTGCTCCTCATCCCAGCCCACGGCGGTGTAGGACCAGAGCGGTAGATGGACGCTTTTTTTGCGGTAGTCACAGGCCGGCAGCAGGGTTCGGGCATAGCCAGGTGCCATGAAGGCCGACACCGCCTGGGGGCTGCCCCGCAGACCAGGGGCCTTGTCGACCGTGTTAAAGCGTTTGGTGCGCTGGTCCCAGGCGATGGGCGGGGTGTCGGGAATGGTGAACAGGCGGCTTCCTTCCGGCAGCGGTATCAGTTCAACCGTTTCGGGCAGCACCGCTTCTGGCCCGCTCATACCGGCCATGGTCAGGTGCGGGTGGTCGTAGATCTGGCCTTGAGCATCGGCGTAGACCAGGCGCGGCAGATTCTTCTTCACCGGGTGGTCTCCTAACGTCCGAGGGATCTGGTTCTGGAACCGCCGCTGTTGAACAGGCCGGCCAGGTTGAAGTTGATGGTAAAAGAGCGATTGCCGAGCCGTTCCTGGTAGCTGGCAAAGACGCTCCAGCACTGGTGTCGGTACTCGATATCCAACTCCTGCTCCAGAAAGTCCTTGCGGTCAAAGGAGTAACGCTGGATGTAGCTCAGGTAGACCGGCCGCAGCAGGGTGGTGGTGACTCGTCCCTCCAGGTACTCTACCTGTTGGTCGGCCCAGCGGTAGCTGGCGCCGATGCTGTTGCCACGGCCGTCGTTGTAGTCCCCGCCCAGGGCGGTGCTGGTGAAGCGTTGGTCGTAATGGTTGTAACCGGCATCGGCCAGCAGGCGGAAGCTGCGGTGTAGCCAGGTTTCGCTCTCAAGGGTCAGGTTTGACCAGGGGCGCTGGTCGTCGACTGCCAGGGTCAGCAGGTCAGGGCGGTCACCGCTGAAGCTGTAGCCTTGCTTCAACCGCAGGGTTTGCAGGTGCCGGTAGTGGGCGCCGCCGTTGTCGTCCTCCAGCTTGCCGCCCAGGTGGCTGGCCAGCGAGAGGTAGACCAGATTCTGGTGCAGGAAACGGTCGTTCTGGTCGAACAGCGGATACTGCTGCTGGTCGCGATCGACCACGTAGCGGTAGGCCACGGACGGCGCCAGCTCGTGGCGCATGCGTTTGAAACCCAGCAGGTCGCCGTCAAAGGTGCTAGTGAAGGAACTGGCCAGTTCGGCGTTCAGCTCCGGCACGGCCACCAGGGCCTGATCCTCGGTTGCTGCCGGCGCCTCTTCGACGTTGTAGGCTCGCAGCTGTGCGCCGGCACTCAGCCGTGCGTTGAGGCGTCCGCCAAACAATGCCTGGTTGCTGATCAGCTGGGGCGTCAGCACGGCACGCTGACCCTGCATCCCGTTTTTGCGGTAGTAGTTGGTGGCGATCAGGTCAAGATCGAGCTGCAGCGGCAGGTAGGGCAGCGGTTGACGCACCCCGTAGACCAGCAGTTCAGGCAGTCGTTGCAGGGTAGTGGCGTTGCTGCCGCTGGCAAAGTCCTGGGTATAGATCGCCTGGGCGGCAGTCAGCCAGTGATCCCAGGACTTGGTGGCCACCACGCGTGAATCGTAGTACTGGCGGTTGTAGTCGCCGTTTTTGTCGGCGTAGTCTCGCAGGTAGGTCTCATCACTGGTCAGGTTGATGCTGGTGATCAGCGACAGGTTGTCCGGCAGCTGTTCGCGGTGATACTGAACCAGCTGTCCGCGGACCTTGTCTTCGTTGTTATCGTAGATGATGTAGCCGCCGGCAGAACCGGTACTGGTACGGGAGCGCAGGTAGCGATAGTCGGTGCCCAGACCGACCCCCCGTTTGGTCTGGATGTCCAGGTTGAAGGTGGCTTCCTGGGAGGGGGAGATGGCCCAGTAGAAGGGGATCTCAATGAAGGTGCCCCGCTTGGTGGAGCTGCCGAAGCTGGGGAACAGGAAGCCTGACTGGCGCTCACGCTTGACCGGCAGGATCAGGTAGGGAAAGTAGAAGACCGGCACGTTCTTGACATAAAAGACCACATTGCTGCCGGTGGCATACTCCTCGACCGTGACATCGAAGTCGGTGGCGCCAAACTTCCAGCTGGGCACCTCGGCGTCGCAGGTGGTGAACTCTCCCTGATGCAGTGCGTACTGATCGTCACCCAGCCGGGCAATCTGCGCGCCGTCTGCGCGAAAGTTGCCCTGGCTCATGAAGATGTGACCGTTTTCCATCTCAGAGCGACCGGTTTCGGTGTCCATGATCAGGCGGTCGCCGGACAGGGTATCGCCGGCCTTGACCATGATTACGTTGCCGGTAGCAACCAGCATCCTGTTCTGGCGGTCAAGGGTGGCCTGGTCAGCGGTCATGGTCATCCCCTGCCAGGTCATCTCAACCTTGCCGCTGGCGGTCAACAGATCGCTGGCAACGTCGTGGTCCATCCGGTCAGCCTTGATCACCATGCCTTCGGC
Organism: Geobacter sp. UBA4074; assembly: GCA_002383415.1. Classification (GTDB taxonomy): domain Bacteria; phylum Desulfobacterota; class Desulfuromonadia; order Geobacterales; family Pseudopelobacteraceae; genus Trichlorobacter. Next base: position 17,525 of record DFYU01000081.1, on the reverse strand, counting down.
ACCCGACATCTCGGCAGCCGACAGCAACGCCGGTGACAGCAGCAGCACCATCAGTATCTGGGATATGATCTGTTTCATCGTGGATAGCGACTCGTTTCTTGGAGTAGGCAGGCGTTAGCCCCGTACCGCGCAGCAGGTCTGGCCGGTCAGGGTTGCCCGGGCTTCGCCCACAGTGAACAGTGAACCGGCCACGACGATCAGGTTGCCGGGCCGGGCCAGGCCTTGCGCCTTAGCGATCCCCGCTTCGACTGAACCGGCAGGTTGTGCACTGCGCCCATAATGCGCACACTGTGCAGCCAACTGGTCTGCCCCCAACGCCCGCTCCTGATCAGGCGCCACCGTGATGATCTCGTCGGCCAGGGGCAGCAGGGGGGGCAACAACCCTGACAATTCCTTGTCGGCCATTACCCCCAGCACCAGGATAACCCTGCGGCCAGGTTGGTCATGCTGCAGGCTCTCTGCAAGGGCGGTCGCGCCAGCCGGGTTGTGGGCGCCGTCCAGCAGCAGTTCGACGTTGTCCGCCAGGGAAAACCGTTCCAGCCTGCCGGGCCAGTGTGCAGCCGCAAGCCCATTTTTCAAGGCTGACCTGGAAACAGCGCAGCCCATGGCTGTCAGCTGTTCAGCAGTGGCCAGGGCGCAGGCGGCGTTCCAGAGCTGATAACGTCCGGGGATGCCTGGTGTAAGATCGTTTATGTCTTGCTGCAGGCCGTAGTAGCTCAAGCTGCCGTCAGCCTCCCAGCGTGCGCTGAAATCCCGTTCGGCCAGCAGCAGGCGGTTGTTGGTACTGCGGCAGCGTCGAACAATCGCATCCAGTGCCTCAGGCTGCTGGGGGGCGCAGATGATCGGGGAATCGGCCTCGGCAATGGCGGCCTTTTCAGTAGCGATGGCCGCCAGGCTGGTACCCAGCCACAGTTGGTGATCCAGGGCGATTGGCGTGATCAGGGTCGCCAGGGCGGGTACGGCGGCTGTTGCATCGGCCTGTCCCCCCATGCCGGCCTCGAACACCACCAGTTGGGCACCGCATTCGGCAAACCAGCAACAGGCCAGGGCGGTGGTCAGCTCAAAAAAGGTGTCCTCCGGTCCGGCAACCTGCAGCAGGTCAGTTATAAGCTGATCGAGGCGCTGCTGCGGTATTTCCTGGCCGTTAAGCCGGAACCGTTCTGCGTACCTGATCAGGTGGGGTGACGTAAACAGGCCGCTACGGTGGCCTGCTGCAGTCAGGATGGATGCCAGAAAGCAGGCGCTGGACCCCTTGCCGTTGGTGCCGACCACATGGATCGACTGGAAGCGTTGTTCCGGGTTTCCCAGTCGTGTCAGCAGGGCCTTGATCCGCTCCGTTCCCGGCTGGATCGCAAAGCGCCGACGGCCGAACAGTTCGGCCAGGGCGGTGGAGACCGCCATCGGCTACCGGCCGGTCAGCATGGCCAGTACCTGGCCTAGGGTGGTGCGCATCTGCTGGCGCGGGATGATCATATCCACCATGCCGTGGTCCAGCAGGTACTCCGAGCGTTGGAAGCCCTCCGGCAGCTTCTGGCGGATGGTCTGCTCGATCACGCGTGGACCGGCAAAGCCGATCAAGGCCTTGGGTTCGGCGATGTTCAGGTCGCCCAGCATGGCAAAGCTGGCGGTCACGCCGCCGGTGGTGGGGTCGGTCAGGATCGAGATGAACGGCAGACCGGCCTTTTTCAGTTTGGCCAGGGCGGCCGAGGTCTTGGCCATCTGCATCAGCGACAGGATCGACTCCTGCATCCGTGCGCCGCCGGAGGCAGAGATCACGATCACCGGCTGTTTCTTCTCCAGGCCGCGTTCGATGGAGCGGGTGATCTTTTCGCCCACCACGCTGCCCATGCTGCCGCCCATGAAAGAGAAGTCGAAGATGGCCACCTGGGTGGCGATCCCTTCGATGGCGCCTTCAACGCAGATCACGGCATCACGGGAGCCGCCTTTGGCAACGGCGGCGTCAATCCGCTCCTGGTAGCTTTTGGAATCCTTGAACTGCAGGAAGTCAACCGAGGTGATGTTGGCGTCGAACTCCTGCCATGACCCCCCGTCGAATAGCAGCTGCAGTCGCTTGCGGGGTGCGATCCGGTAGTGGTGGCCGCACTTGGGGCAGACCTGCTGGTTGTCGGCGATTTCCTTGGTGAGGATCGATTCGCTGCAGCCCTGACACTTGGTCCAGAGCCCTTCCGGCACCTTGACGTTTTTGGTGTTGGCCTTTTCCAGCCCTGTCTTGTCGCGTCTAAACCAGCTCATGGAAAACCTCGCTTGATGATTAATGGGTTGTTGTAGTCATGCCTTGTTTGAGCGAACGCACCAGTTGGCATACCTGGTCCACCAACTGATCGCCCTGGTGCTGTTCGAACAGCTTGACAATGGCGCTGCCCACCACCACACCGTCGGCCAGGCCAGCCACCTGGGCTGCCTGCTGGGGCGTGGAGATGCCGAAGCCGGCCACCACCGGCAGTTTGATCTGCTGCCGTATCCGTGCCAGATCACCGGCCAGAGAGCTGGCCACCGCCTCCCGTGCGCCGGTCACCCCGGTTACGGTCACATAGTACAGGAAGCCGCTGCCGAAGCGCGATACCTGGCTGATGCGCGCCTGATCAGAGGTGGGGGTCAGCAGGAAGATCACCTTCAGGCCGGCGGCCGTGGCTGCCGGTAGCAGTTCGTGGGCCTCTTCCGGCGGCAGATCAACCAGCAGCAGGCCGTCCACGCCGGCTGCTGCCGCGTCAGTAGCAAAGCGCTGCCAGCCGTAGGCGTAGATCGGGTTGCTGTAGCCCATAAGGATGATCGGTACGCGTACCTGTGTCCTGACCTGCTGTACCATCTTCAGGACCTTGGTCAAGGTGGTGCCGGAGGCCAGGGCGCGTTCCGAGGCCCGCTGGATGGTTGGTCCGTCGGCCATCGGGTCGGAAAAGGGGATGCCCAGTTCGATGATATCAACCCCTGACTGCTCCAGCAAAGGCAACAAACGGGCGGTGGCGGCCAGGTCTGGGTCGCCGGCCGTGATAAAGGTTACCAGTGCCGGCTGTTTGGCGGCCTGCAGGTGTTTGAAACGGTGTTGAATCCGGTCGATCATAGTTGGAATCCTGACATCTCTTTTTCCAGCAGGTCAATCTGACGGGACAGGCCGGCAACGGCGCCGTCCATCACCTGGGCAGCCTGGGAGCTGGTCTGTGACGATTGGCGGATGTTGTCGACCATCCGGTCGATGACCTGGCTGTAGTCGGTCTGGGAGTGGCAGGATTCGCGGATCTGTCCGATCAACACGTTGACGTCCTCAATGGCGCGGGCGATCAGGGCACTGGCCCTGCTCTGTTCGCGGGTGGAGCTGCGTACCTGGGAGGTCATTTCCCGCATCCGTTCCACGGCGGTGGTGATCAGCTCGCTGCCCTTGCCATGTTCGCGGGCCGAGGAGGCCATCTGCTCCACCATTTCTTCCACCTGTTCCATGGCGATGCGGATGCTTTGGCTGCCCTTGGCCTGTTCAACCGTGGCCCGGGCAATGGCGCTGATCTGCAGTCCGGCCTGCTGCACACCCTGCACGATCTGCTCAAGGGCTGCTCCAGAACGCTCGGACAGCTCTTCGCCGGCAGAGATGGCCAGTTCTGACTGGTTGATGGCAGCCACCGCCCGGCCGGTGTCTTCCTGCACGCCGGTTACCACTGCGGCGATCTCGCGGGTGGAGGAGGAGGTTCGTTCCGCCAGTTCCTTGATCTCGTCAGCCACTACGGCAAAGCCTTTACCGTGCTCGCCCGCCTGGGCAGCGATAATGGCTGCGTTCAAGGCCAGCAGGTTGGTCTGCTCAGCCACTTCGTCGATCACCGACAGGATAGCGCCGATGTCGTTGGCCCGCAGCGAAAGGTGTTCCACCACCTCGGCAGTGGTGTGGGCCGCCCGTCGGATTTCCTGCATACCGGCGATGGTTTCCTGCACCGTTTTGAGGCCGTTGGCGGCGTCACTCTTGACGGTTTCCGAGATGGCGGCGGTCTCCATGGCGTTCTTTTCGACCTGGCGGATGGTGGCATCCATTTCGGCCACCGACGAGGCGGTGGTAGTGGAGGCATCCAGCAGATTGACGATGTTGGTGCCGATTCCCTTAATGGAGGCGGCCATCTCGATCACCGAAGAGCTGACCTCATCCACGGCCTGACCCAGCTTGTCGGTATTGACCGCCACCTCTTCGATGCTGGCGGCCATCTGCAGGATCGATGAGGAGGTTTCAGCCGCCGAGCCCGAGAGTTGATCCACCCCCTGCGAAATGTCTTTCACCGAATCGTTGAGCTGGATCACGGTGCGGCTGCTGTCGCTGACTGCCTGCTCCTGAATGTGGGTTGCCCCCACTACCTGGCGGGCAGCCTTTTCGATGTTCTGGTCGATGCTGGTCAGTTCTGCGGTGGCCGCATTGAGGCGTGAGGCAATGTTGTGCAGGTTTTCAGCCATGACGTTCATGGCGTTGGCCAGTTCGCCCACCTCGCCGCAGGCCTTCAGTTCGAGACGGCTGGTGAGTCGGCCTGCAGCCACCGACTTGGCGAATTCGACACACTGTCGGATCGGTCGGGTGACCGACTCGGTGATCACAATTGAGAGTACCGTTATCAGCAGGATCAGTACAAAGGTGATGGCGCCGGTGGTCATCATCTTGCTGCGGGTGGTTTCGGCGATGGTTTTTTCGATCTGGTAGACGTCTCTGCGGAGGGTGTCCACCATGGTGGCGATGATTGAACTGAAAGAGCTGAAACGTTGAGCCTGAATGCCGGCAGTCAGTGTTTCTGCCTGGGCATGCTGACCGCGCTGAACGCTGGGGATGATCTCATCCAGCAGGGTGTGCCGGTAATCATCCCAGATTGCTTCAGCCTTGATGATCGCCTCCCGCTTCTGGGGGGATTCGATCAGTTCCAGCACATCTTCATACTTGAAGACGATATCGTCGGTGTGATCCTGGATTTTTTGAAGCAAGGTCTGGGCAGCGGCCTGGTCGCGCTCATGCATGTACGACAGCGCCTCTCCCTGCAGCTGATAGATATCGGATTTGAGCAGGGCGATCTTTTCAAGGGCATCCTTGCTATTGCGGATGGTCTTGTAAGGTGCTCCGTTGATTCGGACCTCATTCAACAGCAGTACGCCCAGCACGATGACGACCAGAATGGCGGTAAAGGAGACCAGCGAAAGCAGGAACATCCTGGTTCGCAGGGTCAGGCCGGAACATTTCTTGGCAGTGTGGGTTTCTTGCACTGCGCTGCTCTCCTTTCAGGGCTGCTTATCCGTGCTTAAAGACGGCAAACTATAGCAGAGCGCTTGTATGCAGGGCAAGTGAAAAGGGGGGGGCGGACGGCCGGTTTTTCAGCCCTTTTGGGTGGTTATAACCGGTGTGCAGCTTTTATGTGAGATTGGTGGCTGTTGCCCAAAATGGACTGAGGGACGGTGGGTGTCCACCATCCCTCAGGGGCGTGCTGCAGGTTCAGTCTGTATTGCGTACCGGTGCGGTTACTGTACTGCCGAATCCTTGTCGTTCATGGCAAACTGGGCGTTTGAACGCTTGATCTCAGCCGTGAGTGAGCTGCGGATGGAGCGTATCTTGCGCAGGTAAGCCTCGGCCTGGGGGCCGGTGCCGCAGTAGAATTTTTTGGCCTTGTCCATATTGCCGTTGGCCACGGTAAGCTTGCTCAGCAGGGTACGGACCGCTGCCTCGGCGCATTTTTCGTCGTTGCGCATTTCTGAGGGAGAGTAGCCGTGGTTGCGGGCCTCGCGGGGCATCAGTTGCCAGACACCCATGGCCCCCATTGAGGAGGTGGCCTTGGAAGAAAGGCGATGGCCACCGGTTTCGGCCAGGGCGATCTCAGCCAGATCCAGCGGGCTGAAAGGGGTGCCAAGGGTTTTCAGATAGCAGAGTGCGGCCAGGTTACGGGCGCGCTCGGGTGTGGTCAGGCGTGCAAAGGCTTGCTTGATGACCGGCACCTGTTGTTTGCGCTCCTCCAGGCTGATCCCCTTTTCCATCAGGGTGCGGACCTCTTTTTCAAGGGAGGTCTCCTGGAGGTTATTGTCCAGGGCCGCATGTGATGCCTTGGGTGCGGTGTCGCCGCTGCAGGCCATGAACAGCACCGGCAGCCAGAAGAGTGTGATGACGGCCATCACACAGCTGATCTTTTGTCGAATGATTGGTTTTGGCATAGTAAAGAGTAGGGAAGGCTGGACAGATTGGTGCCGGACCAGTGGGTCCGTTGTCATGAGGTGTACGCTGGGGTCCGGCGGTTGCTCCTTTCGTAAAACGGGATAGTGACACCTGGGGTGCCGAAACGACAAAAGTCCCGTGNNGAGCGCGGGACTTTGGCTGCTTCCGGTTTGTTTCGGAAGGTGACCATTACCTAACAGACTTGGTCGGCAAAGGTCAAGCGAAAAATTGATTTAATGAGTTAAATTAATTGCTTATGGTTTGCTTGTTTCGCAGAATGCTGTTTTGTTTGTGCGGGCAAAGGGGCGTTTCAGTTGCTTGCCAGATCCTTGAGGGTTATGCCGGCCAACAGCTGGCGGATCTGCAGTTTAACCTGTTCCCAGACCGGGTGAACGGTACAGAAACTGTCCCGCTCGCACTCCCCAGGCGCCACCACGCAACGGTTGGGTGTGATCGGCCCTTCCACCGCCTCCACCACCTCCAGCAGGGTGATCTGCTCCGGCGCACGGGCCAGCATAAAACCACCGCCGGTGCCACGATACGACTTGACGATGCCTGATTTGCTGAACTGCTGAAATATCTTGGCCAGGAAGGTCTGGGGCACATCAACCGCCGCTGCGATATCTGACAACAGGGATATCTTGTCCAGTGGTTGGCCGGCCAGATAGACAATGCCGCGTATGGCGTAATCACCCTTGCGGGTCAGCTCCATCATGGAGGGCTCCTAAAAAGGACTGTGATAGTCTCTTTATAGCCTGTCCTTAAAAGACCTGTCAAGTCCGGTTAGCGCCCGGCATGTTCCCCTGGTATTTTAGGCCGCTTCAGGTTCGGGGGCGGCAGGTGGGGCGGCTTTCTTCTTGCCAAAGATCAGGGCCACCCAGACGCTGACCTCATACATCATATACATCGGGATCATGATCACGAACATGGTCACCAGATCGGAGTGAAAGGCAGCCACAATGGAACTCAGCAGCAGGGCGTACTTTCGTTTGGGGGCCAGAAACTGGTAGCTGACCAGGCCGAAACGGGACAGCAGCAGGGTCAGCACCGGCAGTTCGGCAATCAGGCCGAACATCAGGATCAGTCGCAGGCAGAAGTCGACATAGGCCGACAGGGAGAGCCAGCTGCGCAGTCCCTCGGTTTCGTAGGAAAGTGAAAAATTGATGATGAACGGCCAGATGGTGGTCAGGAAGAACAACGCGCCCATACAGAAGGCGAGGGTTCCGGTCAGCATGAATGGGATCACCAGCTTACGTTCGCGGCGGGTCAGGCCCGGGGCCACAAAGGACCACAGCTGGTAGAACACCACCGGCAGCGCCAGCACAAAGCCGGCAATAACCGAGATCTTGCACTGGATGAAGAACGGCTCCAGCGGCTTGGTGTAGTTGAGGGCATGCTGTTTGCGTGGTTTGTTGAGTTCTTTTTCCAGGTCTGCCCGCTGGTAGATGGCCGGGTAGTTGGTCTGCAGGTAGCGGTAGATGCGGTGCTTGGCCGCATCGATGTAGGTGATGCCGGTCAGCGGCTTTTCCATGTAGACCAGGATTTCGTCCGACAGGTTCCAGGCAAAGCCCATGCCGATAAAGACCGTCACTACGATGATGATCAGACGGCGGCGCAGCTCAACCAGATGTTCAATAAACGGCAAGACCTTGGATGGTTCTTCTGACATGGTTACTCCGCAGGGTAAGATAGAGCCAGCGGCAGGCTATCACAGCCGGCAACGCTCTGCAACTAGCGACGACCGATCAGTTTGGGGCGTTTGCCTTTGATCGGCACACGTGGGAATTCTTCGGCGGTTGGTCGCGGTTTCGGGGCGTCATGGCGGGCCGGCGCGTGGGTCACCAGCACGAATTCGATTNNCCCGCACCCGCACCGGGTCGCCGATCCGTAACACCTTGCCGCGCCGGCCCACCAGGGCATGATCTTTTTCTTCAAAACGGTACAGGTCGTCCGCCAGGGTGGAGACATGCACCAGTCCTTCCACAAAGACCTCAGTCAGTTCAACAAAGCAGCCGAAACCGGCCACCCCGGCGATGAAACCGTCAAACTCCTGGCCGATCCTACTCTGCATGAACTGCAGCTTCTTCAGTTCCACGATGTCCCGTTCGGCTTCCATGGCCACCCGTTCCCGCTTGCTGGTATGCTCGGCCGCCTCGGACAGGCTAGCGCCGATCCGGTCCAGTTCCCGTTGCTGTTGCTTACTCAGGCTGCCTTCGGCATGGGCCAGGGCCAGTCGTAACAGCCGATGGACGATCAGGTCAGGGTAGCGACGGATCGGCGAAGTGAAGTGGGTGTAGCAGGCGGAGGCCAGTCCGAAGTGGCCTAGATTAATGGCGGCATAGCGGGCCTGCTTCATGCAGCGCAGCAGGCCGTAGTTGACCATCCGTTCCTCAGGCTTGCCCTCAGCCTCGGCGATCAGTTGCTGCAAGGCGCGGGGAGCCACCGTGTCGCCCTGCAGTTCAAGGGTGAAGCCGAAGGGGAGGATGAAGTCGCGAAAGTCGGCCAGCCGGGCCGGGTCCGGCTGTTCATGAATCCGGTAGATGAACGGCAGCTGCTGATCGGTGACAAAGCGTGCCACCGCCTCGTTGGCGGCCAGCATGAACTCCTCAATCAGTTGGTGGGCCAGGTTGCGCTCGCTCTTGATGATCGCCTCGGTCTGGCCGGTCAAGCCGATGATGATCTCCGGCTCCGGCAGGTCGAAGTCGATGCTGCCCCGCGTACGGCGCATCGCCATCAGTATCAGGGCCAGTTCCTTCATCTGCAGCAGCATTGGCGCCAGTGCCCGATGCTCTCCAAGTGCCTTTTCGTCGCCATCCACGATCACCTGCTTGACCAGGGTGTAGGTCAGGCGAGCGTCGCTGTTGATCACGCTGGGGTAGCAGTGTGATTCCACCATCTGTCCGGCCTGATTGAACAGCATCTCGGCGGTCATGGTCAGTCGGTCGACGTGGGGGTTGAGGGAGCAGATGCCGTTACTGAGCCGTTCCGGTAGCATCGGGATGCAGCGGTCCGGAAAATAGACCGAGGTGCCGCGCAGGTAGGCCTCCTGATCGAGCTGCGAGCCGGGCTTGACATAGTGTGACACGTCGGCGATCGAGACCCACAGCCGCCAGTTGTCACCCTCGGCGCGCAGCGAGACCGCATCGTCGAAATCCTTGGCAGTTTCGCCGTCGATGGTCACTGTCGGCAGTTTACGCAGGTCCACCCGGTCCTTCAGGTCGTCTTTGCCGACCAGGGCCGGTACGGCCTCCGCCTCGGCCAGGGTGGCCGCTTCGAACCGGTGCGGCAGGTCAAAACGGCGGATGATGGTCTGCACCTCCACCTGGGGATCGTCGGGCCAGCCCAGTACCTCGATCACCTTGCCCTCGGGCGGTCGTCCCCCAACCGGCCAAGAGGTGACCTCAATCACCACCTGCTGGCCATCTACGGCGTTGGCTTTCGCCTTGGCAGGGATGGCGAAGAAGGTGCCGATGCGGATATCCTCCGGCACCAGGATCGCCCCGCGGCGGTTTTCTTCCAGGCGGCCCACTATCCGGCTGTTGGCCCGTTCCAGCACCGCCACCACCCGCCCCTCCAGTTTGCCGCGGCCTATGCGGCTCTTTTCAGTGCGCAGCGAGACCTTGTCGCCATGCAGCGCGCCGCCAACGGCCTTGGCCGGCACGAAGATATCATCGCCGCCGCCTTCCGGTGCGACAAAGCCGTACCCATCACGGTGTACCGAGATGCTGCCGTGTACAGTGCCGCTGGTCTCTGCGCCCGGCAGGCTGTAGCGGTTGCCCCGCAGACGGATCAGTTCGCCACTGGCGATCAGGTCATCCAGCAGGCGTTTTAGTTCATTCTTGATATGGCGTCCACCAAAGGCCCGCAGCAGGCCGGCAAAGTGCAGCGGTTGCTCGTCATGGGCCAACAGGTTGAGAATCTCTTTTTGGGAAAGTTGCATGCAGGGCCTCTCATGCTCAGGCAGGGAATTTGATGTTGGTACGGGTTATAGCACAAAAACAAAAAAGGGGTTGGCCGTTTTGGCTAACCCCTTGATCTTATGGAGGCGACGAGCGGATTTGAACCGCTGAATAAAGGTTTTGCAGACTGCTCAGATTGTTTTTTGATTTTTCTTGAATAAAGCCAAATATATTTAAAACATACAATAATTATTGCTAAAATTCCCGTTTTGATATTAAAGTCAATCATTAAATTTCGATCCTTGCAAGGGGCTTTGGGGTACCACGGAGGTACCACGGCTAAACTAAGGTCATTTCGACTTCCTTACGGCTGATGCTCGTGGGGATCCTCGTGGAGGGGGCATGAAGTTTACTGATAAATATATAGCAAGCCTCAAGTCGAAAGAAAAGGATTACCGCGTCCGGGAAGGACATGGGTTTGCTATCCGTGTTTTACCTTCTGGTGTTAAGCGTTTCGAGTATATCTATTCTGTCGGTTGCAAACGCCGGATTTTGCATCTCGGAAATTATCCTGTCGTCACCTTGGCTGAAGCCCGTGAAAAATTCATGGAAGCGTCTCAAAAGACGGCAAGAGGTGTGGATCCGCAGAATGTGCTGCATGTGCTTGACGATGCACCTACTGTTGAGGATCTTTCAAGACTTTATCTGAAGCATATTGAGGGGCACCTGGTTGAAAGGTCGGTTAAACACCAAACCCGCTCTATTACCAGAGATGTATTGCCCGTGATCGGCAACAAACGAGTTGCAGATATTCGGAGGCGTGATGCCATCCATCTTGTCGAGTCTATTGCCAAGAGAGCTCCAGGTCAGGCCAGAAATGTTTTGTTGCACGCAAGGACCATGTTCACTTATGCGGTGCACCGGGAACTGATTGAGTACAATCCTTTTTCAGGAGTGGGAGCGGCGGTTCCTAAGGCGGCTCCGACATCGCGTGAGCGTGCACTGGAAGAGGGTGAGGTGGAAAAGCTGCTAGAAGTCCTCTGGGGTGGCCCGGAAACGAGTTTTGTGCGCAGGGCTATACTGCTTGTGCTTGTGACGGGTCAGAGGCCTGGAGAGGTTGTTGGGATGCATTCACGGGAAGTTGTGATTGGTGTCGGCCAATCGCGTTGCGCAGAGTGCCGTCGATGCGGATGGTGGACCATACCAAAGGAGCGCTCGAAAAACGGGCGGGAAAACAGGGTTTATTTGACTCCGCTGGCGCTTCAATTGATAGTTCCACTGAAAGGCTATCTCTTTCCTGCAGGACGAGGTGCTAGCGGGCCTCTGCTTACAAATACGCTGGCTCATCATATTAGCAGCGTACTTGAACCTAAATATCTCGGACTAGAGCGCTGGACCCCTCACGATCTCCGGCGGACGGCGGCAACTGGTCTTGCAGCGCTTGGGTGCACTGACGAAATCATTGACGCTATCCAGAACCATAAAAAGAAAGGCATTGTTGCGACATACAACCGTTATCGCTATGACAAGGAAAAGGAAGAGTGGCTGATCAGGTGGTCCAATTTTTTGATGGGGTGCATGAAGAAAAAACGACAAGCAAAAGTGTGATTCTCATGAACAAACAGACTTTCTTGTAATGGTTAAAACCAATTTCCCAGCCTTTTACCTTCCCTTATCTCTTTTTCGTAATTTTCCTTCCAGGCAGAAAAATCTGTGCCCTTTGTAATCATATCCACAAGCGCAGTACGCTGATCCTTGCTTGTAAAATTATCACTTAGCTTATCTCTCAGCCAGTCACGAAGGTACAAAAATTCCTCATTATTGGGATCAGGCCAGGTGTTTAGCGGCAGGCTACCAATCCGCTTGAATTCCTGCTCGAATTCAGGAATCAGGGTGTCTGCAATCTTTCTTTTTGGCTCCTTGCCGCGCTCCTCACATTTTTCAAGAAAGAACTTTGTCAGTCCAAGCGCAACAGGGGATTTGATGGAAGGAATGAGGGCTTCTAAAAAGCTTCGGAAAATGTACTCCAGGCCAGGGGGAAGTACAACATGCTTGCCGGACTCTTTTGCACTAATGCGCTTTCTGGCAGCTTCAAGCTCCTCGCCCAAGCCGTCTATATCGCATTCACAATGTCTTCCCTTCAGAAGCAGTCGTTCGTAGATGTCGTTCGCTGTGATCGTCTCGATGCATCTGTCAACCATTGAGACGATATCTCCGAAGCCTTGATATCCCTTCATGCCTGCTACTTCAAGAGCTGTCTTTAAGCTTTCTGCTATTTTGTGCTCGGCCAAGATCAAGCAATTGTAAGCATATTTGTGCTTGCTGCCGGTAGCATCTCTGCCAAGGAGAAAAGCATAACCATCCTTAAGTTCGGCAGCAATAACGGCTTTAAAACCATTTTCTTCCAGAAAATCAGGAAGAAGTGCTTCCAGGTCACTGATAAATGATATTTGGTGGTGGCTGCGTGCTGGTAATTGTGGCGTCCAGACAGTAGTGCGGAATTGTTTGTCTCCGTAGACAAGGTAGCCAGGTGTTACTCGTAAAAGGTCGGCAAGTGATGGGACAGACTCCTCTGATGGGCCATATTTACTGGGGTTTTCCCAGATCGAAAGTGCTGAGCGAGGTGCGCCAAGCTTGGCGGCCAAATCATCTTGAGTATATCCAGCCAACATCCTAAGTGTCTTTAAGCGTTCGCTTTTATTCATTTTTTCACCTTGTGAAGTTTATAGCATTCAAAAGAAAAAAACGAAAGCAATAAAAACGGTTGACTGCAATACGTATTGCATAATAAGGTATTGTTAGATTGGGGGTCAAAATGAAACAATTAGTTCCTGAGAAAGAGGTTATCCAAGGGTTGTGTGGTGGCAAGCTGCCGAGCGAATCAACAATTTGGTTACTGCGCAAAAAGGGCGAGCTTCCGCCCTCTATCAAGATCGGTCGGCGGCGGTATACAAGCCAAGAGGTGGTAGACGCATGGCTGCAAGCTAAGTTGGGGCAATAACATGGCGCCAGGGACAAACGGCGCATATTGGATCAGGCTGCACCTGGCTGAATTCGACGACCCGCGTTGGCTTATCATCGAATCTTTCCCTGAGGTGGCCGACACCGTGCAAATTATTTATATCAGGTTGCTTGTACTGGCAGGGAAATGTAATGCAGGCGGACACCTGCTGCTGCCCAGTGGCAAGCCATACGGTGAGGCAGAGCTAGCTGCGGTGCTCCGGCGGCAGCCTGCTACGATCCATGCTGCGCTCCAAATGCTGGAGAGTTACGGTTTTGTTGAGCGGGTTGGCGATCCGCCCGAACTGGCCCTGCCAGCGTGGCTCGAGCAGGATGTTGATGCGTTGGCCCTACTAGCTGAGCGGCGGCAAAAAGATGCCGAGCGCAAGCGGATAAAACGTAATGAGATAAAACGGTTGCAAGTGTCCGCAGACACGTCCGCGGACGTTCCTGGGAATGTCCGACAGCAAAGCAAGAAAAAAAGCAAGATTCAGACAAAAGCAGCAGCAACACAAGAGACTGCTGCTGCGGATTCGCCCCCGGCGCAAGATCAAAAAACCAACCACCCCCCATCTGAAGTCATGCAGGCAATAGAGGCGCTGCCACCGGCCCACCACCCTGAGTGCCTGGCAGTGGTGCTGGAACGCTTGAACCTGCCTGTCGAGGTGCTAATTAGCAATATCCAACTCCTCGCAAACCGCCTGGCGTCGGCAAAGGCCAAAGGCATAGACAACCCTAGTGGCTGGCTGATTGATGCCTTGTCCGTGGATTACGCTGCCCAAGAGAGGCAAGCCCAGGCAGAGGCCATAGCCAAACAACAGCGGGGACAACAGATTCTGGATTCCTGGTGGAAATCACTAGCCCCAGCAGAGCAGGCCTTCTGGGAGACCGCGGGTAGACGGAATGGCAGCCCCAACTGGAAACTTGAAGCCCATAAAAAATGGGTCACCCAGCAGGAGGCAATACAGTTAGAGGATCAAATGCGGCGCGAAGCTGCCTAAGCATTTTTTCTGGGGCGGTTTTTCTGTCTCGGTGGCATCGACCAATCAGGCCAACTAAATGGAGGGAGAACATGGTGATTGGAAAAGAACAAGTAATAGGTTGAGGTAAGTCCTTATTTTTTTGTTTAACCTCAACAGGACCAGCAGCCCCTGCGCCAGTCTAGGGACGTAGTAGCTCAGGCTCTGCTGCTGGGAGGTACCCTGCTATTTAGCCAGTTGGCTTTTTTACACCCTAGACGTTCAGTGTCGAAGCGCCGAAATCCAGCTGTTAAAATTTGTGCAAATTGCATGGTTAAAAGGTTTTTGTAGCATCACTATTTGGTGGAAATTGAGCTTTTTAGCCTCACACCACAACGGTTTTAGTCGCCCTAATTCGACTCCTTCCTGCACTTGGAACTGATTTAAGCCACGCAGGATTGTATGTCAGCCACAAATCCTGAGACTGCCGAGAAACCCTCGGTGATGGTGCCCCTGGAAAGGCACTCCGATTCAGTAGCATCGAAGCCGGATCAACGGAAAAGCCGGGGTAGCCCCGAAGCATTGTGCCAGGCATGGGCACTTTGTGGCTGACACAAGTAGATCTGCCAGCATAGGCCTAACGTGGAGACTCAGGACGCTGCTGGTAAAGAACGAACAAGATGCGCTCCGGCGCACGTGTTCGATTGACCATAGAGACTCCATATGAGCTGTAGGCGGAGCTGCTACCGTCAGATGTTAAAGAGCATGTCATCTTATCTTTTGAGGTATGTGCCTGATCATGGAACACCGCTGGCCTAAATCGCTACATTCGCAAGTAGAAGCAGTATTCCATAGCATTCGCTCCATCAGGCGCAGTAAAGCCGACAGCAATTCGGGTGTGAGGTCATTTGGCGTCTGGACGGTATATCGGGTGGAATCGCACAAGTTCGCAGATTTTATGATCGCAAATGGAATCAAATCCTTACTGGCAGCCGATGAAGTGGCCGTTCAAATGGATGAATATTTACAGCACAAGCTTGATTACTACGTTTTAAACCGGAAATCGCGTCAAACACTTGAAACGACACTGTCTGCCCTGGGTAAACTTGCATATGCCATCAATAATTACGCCAAATGGCGCAAACTTGCTGTTGAACCGTTAAATGTTGAGGAGATTCGAATGGGGTATTACGCCAAAAGTAAGCAGCTGCTCCCCAAATCAAGCAGAGGCTTTAGCAACCGAGCATATCCAGACCCCATGAGGTTGATCGCAAGGTTGCCGAACCAGACATTTCAGCTTCAAGCGTGCCTGCAATACGAAGGGGGGATGCGAGCCGAAGGAGTTGGCGCCCCGGCCAATAAAAGGCTTAAAAATCCGCTAACAGCTTCAAGCTTGCGGGGGGTAGCAAATGATCCAGTGACGGGTGCACAGGTGGGAGTCGTTGCCAGCATAGAAAAAGGCGGGAAAGAAACCGACCACTATGTCTCGGTGGCAACCTACCGTCGACTTGAAAAATATCTGGGCATGTACGGAAAACTGGAAAGCAGTTACTCAGAGTACGTAAAGGCAATCAACACGGCGGCAGTAGCAACTGGTCAGCATGTAGCCGGCCGAGGATCACATGGGCTCAAGCATTGTTTCGTGCAAGAGCGGTATCGAGAGTGTGTGATGCATGGCCTGACCCATGAACAGGCGCTACAGCAAGCATCGCTGGAAGCGTCACACTTCAGGATGTCGGAAACGCTCACCTATACAAGGGGTTAATGATGGATGACCTACTAAATCCGATTACTGGTCTCACCAGTAAAGAACGCAAAAGTGTCTTGTCATGGGTGGCATCGTTGCCTGAGGAACGTATTATTGAAATCTTCCAGGATGCGGTAAAGAAATCATTCCAGCTGAAAGATGAACAGCCAAAACTGCCAGGGAAGACGGCTAAATATTGTGCCTTCATTCTTGCAGCTAGAAAAAACGGCTGGGACACAGTGCGGGGCAAAGGCTACCGGGTGGCAGGGGATGAGCAGTATGAGGACTTTAAGAACCTAAGAAGCGCAAAAGCAGCAGAATTGATAAAGCGTGGCCGGTCACCGGTCAAAAGAAAACAGATTCTGGCCTACTGGGGTGAGGTTAAAGAGCTGAGAGCCAACGGTGTCGGATTTCGAGGTCTGTCACAGTATCTAGCAAAGGAACGTAAGGTTAAAGCATCGGCATCCTATCTGCAAATGCTCTGGAGTGAGGTGGAAAAGCATGGTTAGTTTCAATTACAAGGGCATCAATGTTTGCTCCTCAGTCGACACGATAATGCAGGAGTACACTGATTCAAGAAATAGAATGCGCACACGCTTTGAGCGCCAAGTCGACGTGAGGGCTGACTTTTGGGACTATAGTATATTCAATAATCTTACAGATCTGGCCTTCATCAAAGCAACTACTCAATATTATATGCAATGTTATTGGAAGCGCTCCGCAAAAGTCGGGGCCAAGATCGAGCTTGAAAAGGCCTTGTATCAGAAGGACTTTAGGGGTGACTTTGCTCTTAAGTTTGCAGCACGACAGCAGAAGAACCTGTATTCGCTACATATTAGCATCGAGGACCATGGTTGCAAAAAACATGAGGTCTACCTTGATGCCCAGGAAGTGATCATGTTGGACCTTGCGCTTGGAAAGGCGATTAACCTGCTGCAACCAGCTGAGAATCATAATTTATCGATCTTCTAGTCGGACTAGATATAACAACCAAAAGGTATGTCATTTGAGTCAACGCCCGTTGGCTCAAATGTTATGGAGCGAGGATGAAACATTACATCTCATATCTGAGGGTGTCGACCGACAAGCAGGGGGAGCATGGCCACGGTATCAATGCCCAGCGACAGGCGATCGGTAATTATCTTGCTATTCAGGGAGGCGAACTGCTTGGAGAGTTTGTCGAGGTGGAAAGCGGCAAACGCAATGATCGCCCCGAATTGCTAAAAGCGATAAGCCGTTGTCAGGTTTCCCGGGCGACTCTGATCATTGCGAAGCTGGATCGCCTGTCGCGTAATGTCGCCTTTATCGCAAATTTGATGGACTCAGGGATTGATTTCGTCGCTTGCGACAACCCCTATGCAACCAGGCTTACTATTCACATCCTTGCGGCGATAGCTGAGCATGAGAGGGAGATGATTAGCCGCAGAACGAAAGAGGCCCTTGCTGCTGCCAAGGCAAAGGGGGTGGTTCTTGGTGGTGCCAGGGGAACCATCATCACAGATAGGATGAGACGAGCATCTGTTGCGGTCAGGCAGCAGGCAAGCATGGCCTACCTGACAAGTGTCATGCCAACGATCAGCTATTTAAGGGCAAACGGACACAGTCTTGGTGCAACAGCAAGGAAACTTAACAACATGCATATTTATACGGTCCGAGGAGGACAATGGACAGCAACGGCGGTGAAGAGGGTTTTAGAAAAAAATTGTTACTCGATATCCACAAATCCACTGCTGTCCCATAATTTGATT
>DFYU01000039.1 GCA_002383415.1 Geobacter sp. UBA4074 | reverse complement strand
GCACTTGCGAATAGAATCTACCACTGCTTGTCATGCTTACCCCAGCTGTGTCCTCATCCTGTAGTCTCTGTGCGTAATCAGCGTCTTTTTCTAGCATTTTTGTTGCTCTAGCGTCTTGTTTTTTTGCATTTTTGTTGGTAGCTGTGAAAAGAACTGCCAGAAGTATGTATATGCAAGCCGCCGCTATTATGCCTTTAATGCCCATGGATAAAAAAAGTAATCCGGCAACTAAAACATTCACAAAGAGCATTGTTTTTTTCTTTGCTTTCATGTGTTTTTTTGTTGGGTTTATTTTCATGCTGGCTTCTCCCATGGTTAGTTCCTGAATTATGTCCGCCACAACGTCTCCTTCTTGCCAAATAGGGCATTGCGCTTGTTTTTGTTGAAGGTACCATGAAAGGTACCACGATAAAAGCAAAACGGGTTAGTCTTATTGACTAACCCGCTGTTTTTGTTTGGAGGCGACGAGCGGATTTGAACCGCTGAATAAAGGTTTTGCAGACCTCTGCCTTACCACTTGGCTACGTCGCCGTTATTGTGAAGAATTGTTTATATACGTTTTCCTCGGTTGTTTTGTCAATACTATTTAAACTTGATCGCCACGCCGCTGGCACGGTATTCGCTGGCAGGAAAGGCGGGAAACATGACAATGGTGATGGCCCGACTGGTGATCTCCGGCAGGATTACGGCATCGGCATCCATTTTGTCAGCCTCTGTCCGCAGGGCCTGCATACCCCATTGTTGGAGGTTTGGTTCGATGGCGTAGTCGGTAAAATAGACCTCGCGTACGATGGTGATTCTGCCCAGGGTTACATAGGGACGTAACAGCTCATCCTGCGACAGGATCGGTGGCGGATCGCCCAGCTCGGTGCTGATCGGGATCGCCGAACAACCGCTTAGCAACAGGTGCAGGCAGATGCCCAGTAGCAGGAGGCAGATCTTTGACTGACGGAGCATAGTTGTGATCCCTTGTGCAGGCGGTAATGTCGCAAGATTAGCAGGATGCGGACTGTCTGTCCAGCCTTGCCGGCGTATTTTAGCTCTGGACAGCCGTTGGGAGCGCATGCTAAAAAAATTACCTTCTGTCCGACAGGGCAGCGTCAGATTTTATCGCAAGGAGCAGGGAATGTCGGGCCATAATAAATGGAGTACCATCAAGCACAAAAAAGGGGCTGCTGACGCCAAGCGCGGCAAGATCTTCACCAAGCTGATCAAGGAAATTTCCATCGCCGCCAAGCTGGGCGGTGGTGACCCGGCAGCCAACCCCCGTCTGCGGACCGCCATTGACAAGGCCAAGGGCGAGAACATGCCCAAAGACAATATCGAGCGGGCCATCAAAAAGGGAGCCGGCGGCATGGAGGGGGTCACCTACGAGGAGATCGTCTATGAAGGCTACGGTCCCGGCGGGGTGGCGGTGCTGGTGGAGGTGATGACCGACAACCGCAACCGCACGGTATCCGAGGTGCGCAGCATCTTCACCAAGGCCAACGGCAACATGGGCGAGACCGGTTGTGTGGCCTGGATGTTCGACAAGAAGGGCTTGATCGTCTATGACCGCAGCGTCGATTTTGATCAGTTGTTCGAGGCGGCATTGGAGGCCGGGGCCGATGATGTGGCCGAGGCTGACGAACAGTTCGAGGTGACCACCGATCCCGCCACGTTCATCGAGGTGCGCGAGGCGCTGGAAGCCAAAGGCTTCAAATGCCAGAACGCCGAGATCACTATGATTCCGCAGACCATGGTCCCCTTGGAGGGTAAGCAGGCCGAGAGCATGCTCAAGTTGATGGACAAGCTGGAGGACAACGACGATGTCCAGAACGTCTACGCCAACTTCGATATTTCAGCGGATGAGATGGAAAAGATGATGTGATGGAACGGGGCCTTGAGGGCCCCGTACTGTTTGGAGGCGATGCTATGGAAAAGGCGACCTTTGCTGCCGGTTGTTTCTGGGGTGTGGAAGAATCCTTTTACGATCTGCCCGGTGTGACGGCCACACGGGTCGGCTACACCGGCGGCCATCTGGAGCAGCCCACCTATCAGCAGGTCTGCAGCGGCAGCACCGGCCATGCCGAGGCGGTGGAAGTCACCTTTGACCCGGCTACCATCAGTTACGAGCAGTTGTTAAAGGTCTTCTGGCAGGCCCATGACCCGACCCAGCTCAACCAACAGGGGCCGGATGTGGGCAGCCAGTACCGCTCGGCGATCTTTTACCATTCAGAGCACCAGCGTCGTCAGGCTGAGGAGTCGCGGGATGCCCTTGACGCTTCCGGCCGTTACCGGCGTTCGGTGGTGACGGAAATCCTGCCGGCTGCTGCCTTTTGGGAAGCAGAAGCCTATCACCAGAAATATCTGCAAAAAAACAGTGGGGGATGTGGCTTCTAGGTGAGAGTGCTCGGCATCGACCCCGGTTCCCGTATCACCGGTTATGGTTTTGTTGAACAGCAGGGCAGCCGTCTGCTGCATCTGGACAACGGCGCCATCTTCACCGACAAGGCAGCGGACTTCCCCGATCGCCTGCGGCTGATCTTCGAGGGACTCAGCCGGGTGATCGCCCAGTACCGTCCCGATGCGGTGGCCATCGAGGATGTCTATGTCTCTGAAAATGTCCGTGCGGCCCTCAAGCTCGGCCAGGCGCGGGGCGCCGCCATCGCTGCTGCGGTGCATGCCGGCCTGCCGGTGGCCGAATATACCGCCTCGCAGGTCAAGCAGGCGGTGGTGGGGCAGGGCAGGGCAGGCAAGGAACAGGTGCAGAAGATGGTCAAGGCCTTGCTGGGTTTGCCTGAGCTGGCCCAGGCCGATGCCTCTGACGCCCTGGCGGTGGCGGTCTGCCACATCAATTCCCATAGTCTGCGACAACAGACCGGCCCTGCGGTGCTAACTTCCCGTCGCACCGGTTCCTGGAGGAACTACCGACCATGATTGCACTGTTGACCGGGCAGATCGCCCATAAATCCCCGGATCACCTGATTGTTGACGTTCATGGGGTCGGTTACCGGGTGATGATCCCCTTTTCCACCTATTACGAACTACCGGAAGAAGGCACCGTCAGCCTGCATATCCATACCAGTGTACGTGAGGATGCCATCCAGCTGTACGGCTTCCGCACCCGCACCGAAAAGGGGTTTTTTCAGTTGCTGATTTCAGTGTCCGGTATCGGTCCCAAGCTGGCCCGGGATATCCTCTCCAACATCCAGCCAGCACATCTTTCAGCGGCCTTGCAGCAGGGCGATCTGCACAAGCTGTCGGCCATCCCCGGCATCGGTAAAAAGACCGCCGAGCGGCTGGTGGTGGAACTGCGGGACAAGGTCGGCAAGCTGGATACCGGTGCCAGCCCGGCCGAAGCGGTGGGACGGACCCTGCCGGCAACGGGTCTGCTGGATGACGTGACCTCGGCGCTGCTCAATCTTGGCTATAAGGAAGCGCAGGTCAAAAAGGCTTTGGCCGAGGTGAATGCCGCAACCGGCGGCTCGGTGGAAGAGTTGCTGAAACAGGCCCTGAAGGTGTTGATGAAATAACAGAGGGGGAGGCAATCAGCCTCCCCCTCTGGTCTGTCCGTTGCTGCTTGCGTGGGTTACTGATCAAGCAGCATGGCGTTGATCCGTGCCCTGACTTTTTGCCCTTCCTTGATGGCTGCCCCACCCTTTTCAAAAAATCTGCCCGACACGGTACCATCCTCGATCTGCAGTTCCCCCAGGCTGGCCAACACCTGATTGTCGTCATCGATCACCTCGATCGCCTGCTGTTTCTTGGGTACCTTGCGCAGCTTGGAGGTGTTGATCTGGACATAGGCGATCC
>DFYU01000089.1 GCA_002383415.1 Geobacter sp. UBA4074 | reverse complement strand
ATCGCCAACATGAACTACTCCATCTCCAACAACGCCGAGTACGGCGAGTATGTCACCGGTCCGCGGGTGATCAACGACCAGAGCCGCGCCGCCATGAAGGAGTGTCTGAACAACATCCAGAACGGCGAGTATGCCAAGCGCTTCATCCTGGAGGGGATGTCCAACTATCCCGAGATGACCGCCCGTCGTCGTCTGAACGCTGCCCACCCGATTGAGCAGGTTGGTGAAAAACTGCGTTCCATGATGCCCTGGATCCAGAAGATCGTTGATAAGTCCAAGAACTAATCAGCCTTGTTGTTGAGTTTGAACCCCGCTCTTTTGGGAGCGGGGTTTTCTACATTCTACAGAATTCGTCAGTTACTGGTATGCCATGCGCCCATCCAATGCCTTGATCACCCCCGAAGGATACCCGTTTATCGCCTATAGCGGCGGTCTGTTCCTGTTTCTGAGTGTCGGCGCCCTGCTGCTGCACTCGGTGGCCCTGGCCGTGCCGGCAGTGATTACCTTTGCGCTGTTGCTATTCATTATCTCCTTTTTCCGTAACCCAGAACGGCAACCGCCGGCGGATAGCAGTCTGGTGGTGGCTCCGGCCGACGGTACCGTGGTCTACGTGGGGCCGGCACATCAGGAGCATCTGGGCGATTGTCTCAAGATCAGCATCTTCATGTCGGTCTTCAACGTGCATGTCAATCGCGCTCCGGTGACCGGCACCGTGGTGGAACATTTTTACAAGCAGGGCAGGTTTTACGATGCCCGCCATGCCAAGGCCTCCTCTGAAAACGAGCAGTGTGGCCTGGTGATGGAGACCGCAAGCGGCGTGAAGGTGGCCTTTGTGCAGATCGCTGGTCTGATAGCACGACGGATACTGTGCTATGTGGAACCAGGGGATCGGCTGGAGCGTGGTGAGCGTTACGGTATGATCCGTTTGGGTTCCCGGGTGGATGTCTATCTGCCGACCATGTGTGAGCCGATGGTGGCGGTGGGGCAGACTACCACTGCCGGCGTCACTGCGCTGACCAAGCTTTCGTGAGCCGTAGCAAGGAGCAAGCGTCTATGGAACCAGCTGAAGAAACGGTAGTCACCGTCAAGGCACGACAGGAAAACATCAGGCGCGGCATCTATATCCTGCCCAATCTGATCACGGCTGGCAGCCTGTTTGCGGGGTTCTACAGTATGATCGAGACCTTGAGCGGCAACTACGGTTCCGCTGCGGTCTGGATCTTCATCTCGGCCATCTGCGACGGCCTGGATGGCAAGGTGGCCCGTCTGACCGGCACCACCAGCCAGTTTGGGGTGGAGTTTGATTCCCTGGCCGACCTGGTGGCCTTCGGTGTGACGCCGGGCCTGATGATGTATGCCTGGGCGTTGAAGCCCTTTGGCCGTCTCGGCTGGCTGGCGGCCTTTCTGTTTGTAGTCTGTGGGGCCCTGCGGCTGGCCCGATTCAACGTCCAGGTTGAAACGGTTGAAAGCAAGCGCTTTGTGGGGTTGCCGATTCCGGCTGCAGCCAGCATGGTGGCCTCCACCGTGCTGCTGTTCAACCATTTCGGCTGGCCCAGTTCCTATAAGCGGCTGGCCATCCTGGCCCTGATCTATCTGCTGGCCTTCCTGATGGTCTCCAGCGTCAAGTATTACTCCTTTAAAGACCCTGAGCTGATCAAGCGGCAGCCGTTCGGTTTTCTGGTGTTGGCGGTGGTGCTGCTGATCATTGTGGCTGCTGAACCGGCCGTGATGGTGTTCGTGATCATGCTCTGTTACGTTCTGTCAGGGCCGATCGGTTTTTTTGTTGGCCTGCCGCGCCGGATGCGGCTTGAAAAGGCAATGCATAAAGGGCATGAGGAGCAGACTCATTCCAGTTGATGGATGGTTGCCCTGATCTGCTGCGGGGTGAGCTCAAGAATACCGTAGGAGAGGAAGGGGGCGCGGCCCCACAGGGTGCCCGGGTTCAAGAGCTGTATGCCGTCGCGCTGCTCAGACAGCGCCTGATGGGTATGGCCAAACAGGATCACGTCGGCGTCATGTTGCTTGCCGTAGCTCAACAGCTGTTCAAGCCCGCTTTTAACCAGATAACGGTCACCATGGGTAATCAGGATTCGCCGGTCGGCCAGGGTGGTCAGGAGCTCGCGCGGTGCACTGGAGCCATGATCACAGTTGCCGGCCACCCGCAGCACGGTTTCACCAAGGGTTTCCTCAAGGAATTGAGCGTCCAGCTCTCCATCGCCGGTATGGATGACAACATCGACGGGGCCAGCATGCTGGTGGGCCCTGAACAGCATGCCGTCATTACCGTGGCTGTCTGAAACTACCAGAATACGCATTCCCTTTCCTTTCGTAGCGATGGTTCTATCTGGAGGCAGAATACTATGTCCGCCAAAAAAATACTGCTGGTCATTGCCGGCCTTTTTGCTGCACTGCTGCTGATGCTGGTCAGTGCAATCCTGCTGGGCCGTCTGCTCCTGAAGAGTGATGATTCCGACTTCCCCCGAGGCCAGGGGATTGGTCTGGTAGAGATCAAGGGGATGATCGTTGATTCCAGTGAGCCGGTACGCCAGTTGCGCTACTTCCTGAAAAAGGACAACGTCAAGGCGGTGGTGCTGCGGGTGGATTCACCGGGTGGCGTTGTTGGTCCATCGCAGGAAATCTATCAGGAGGTCAAGCGGCTGGCAGCTAAAAAGAAGGTGGTGGTCTCCATGGGCAGTCTGGCTGCCTCCGGCGGCTACTATGTTGCCGCTCCTGCCACCGTAATCTACGCCAATCCGGGTACCATCACCGCCAGCATCGGTGTGCTGATCAAATTTTCAAACATTGAAGGGCTGCTGGGCAAGGTTGGTATCAAGTCAGCCACCATCAAGACCGGCACCTTCAAGGACGCCGGATCGCCGGACCGGCCGCTGTCCGCTGAAGACCGCGCCATGTTTCAGGCGGTGATCGACAGCACCCACGAGCAGTTTGTGCGTGCCGTGGCTGAGGGCCGCAAGCTGCCGGTTGAGGAGGTGCGTCAGCTTGCCGATGGCCGTATTCTCTCCGGCGAGCAGGCCAAGGCGGTCAAGCTGGTGGACAGGCTGGGGAACCTGCAGGATGCCGTTGATGAAGCCGGACGACTGGCCGGTATCAGTGGTGAGCCTGAAATAATCCTGCCCCCCAAGAAAAAGGTCAACTACCTTGACCTGCTGGTTGAAGGGGCCGAGCAACGATTCGACGGCGTGTTGAACAAGGCGCTTGGACGCGGCCTGCAGGTGACCTACGAGTAGGATCATCTGCTTCCGGGTTATCTGCGTTTTTGTAGCCGGTGATGGGCATCCAGCAGCATCTTTTCGGTAGTTTCCCAGTTGATGCAGGCATCGGTGATGGATACACCGTATTTCAGCTTGTTCTGATCGGCGCTGATCTTCTGGTTGCCTTCCTCCAGACAGCTTTCAATCATCAGGCCGGAGATGGAGCGGTTGCCGGCCACCACCTGTGAGATGACCGCTTCCAGCACCTCGGGCTGACGTCGGTAGTCTTTGTTGGAGTTGCCATGGCTGCAATCCACCATGACGGTGGCCGGCAGGCCGTTTTTGGCAAGTATCTCTTCGGTATGGAGGATATCCTCCGGATGATAGTTCGGTTTGCGTGAACCGCCCCGCAGCACGATATGCACATCGGGGTTGCCGGCGGTCTGGATGATCGATGTCCGGCCTTCACGGTTGATACCCAGGAAGCTGTGGGAGGCCCGGGCAGCAATCATGGCGTCGATGGCGATCTGCAGGTTGCCGTCGGTGCCATTCTTGAAGCCGATCGGGAAGGAAAGGCCGCTGGCCAGTTCCCGGTGAGTCTGTGATTCGGTGGTGCGGGCGCCGATGGCCCCCCACGAGATCAGGTCAGCTACATATTCGGGGGTGATCGGGTCCAGCATCTCGTTGGCCACCGGGATGTTGAGTTCAGTGATCTTGCAGAGCAGGCTACGGGCGATGCCCAGTCCTTTTGAGATCAGGTGGCTGCCGTCCATGTCCGGATCATTGATCAGACCTTTCCAGCCGACCGTGGTGCGGGGCTTTTCAAAATAGACTCGCATCACCAGCAGCAACTGGTCATCGACCCGGCGGGAGAGGGCGGCCAGGCGTTGAGCGTACTCAAGGGCCATGGCCGGGTCATGGATTGAGCAGGGGCCCACCACCACCATCAGCCGGCGATCGCTGCGTTGAATGATCTCCTTGATCCGCTCCCGGCTGCGGGAGACGAACTCGCGCGAGCTGTCCGACATCGGAAAGACCTGGCGCAGGTCGGCCGGTGCGATAATCGGGGTAATGCTGGTGACTTTCAGGTTGTTGGTCTTGATCATGGGTACGGGCCTCACAGGCAAAGGTAGTGCTTGATTGGGCAGTTGTACTGGATGGGGGCGGGCATTGTCAAATTCAAACGGGTTTCGTGGGACCAAACGAGCCGTCTTCATCGATCGTGACGGCACGTTGAATGTTGAAAAAGACTATCTGTACCGAGTTGATGACTGTGTGCTGATCCCCGGTGCTGTGGACGCCGTCCGGCGCCTGAACGAGGCCGGCTGGCTGGTGGTGGTGGTGACCAACCAGTCCGGTGTGGCCCGTGGCTACTACGGCGAGCAGGAGGTGGCGTCATTGCATCGCCACATGGCGGATGAACTGGCTCAAGGCGGTGGACAGGTGTCTGGCTGGTATTTTTGCCCCCATCATCCGGCAGGCCAGGAGCCGTACAACCGGCAGTGCGATTGCCGCAAGCCGTTGCCGGGCATGTTGCTGCAGGCAGCTCGTGAACTGGAGATCGACCTGTCCCGTTCATGGATGGTGGGTGACAAACTGGTTGATGTGCAGGCCGGGCAGGCGGCCGGCTGTCGAGCTGTGCTGGTGCGTACCGGCTATGGCCGGCAGGAATCGGCCGGGTTGCCGGACGGGGTGCCGGTTTGTGACGATTTGGCTGCTGCGGTGGAGCTGATTCTGGTGGTTTGACACTGCTTGGCAGGTTGTGTTACTGCACGTAAGCTTTAATCCTCTCAGTTAAGAAGGGAAGCGTAGCATGTCTCCGATACGTAAAGGGATCGTGCTGGCCGGCGGTGCCGGCAGCCGGTTGTACCCGCTGACGTTGGTGGCCAGTAAGCAGCTGCAGCCAGTCTATGACAAGCCGATGATCTATTATCCCCTGGCCACCCTGATGGCGGCCGGCATTCGGGATATCCTGCTGATCTCAACGCCCCACGACACCCCCCGTTTTCAGGCCTTGCTGGGGGATGGTTCCCGCTGGGGGATCAATCTCAGTTATGCGGTGCAGCCAGAACCGAAAGGGATCGCCCAGGCGTTCCTGATCGGCGAGCAGTTCATCAACCGTGAGCCGGTCTGTCTGATTCTCGGTGACAATATCTTTTATGGCAAGATGCACCTGGATCGGATGGTGGCGGAGTTTCAGGGAGGAGCACGGGTGTTCGGTTACTACGTGCACGACCCTGAACGCTACGGTGTGGTGGAGTTTGACCCTGCCGGTCGAGTGCTTTCGATCGAAGAAAAACCCACGGTCCCCAAGTCCAGCTATGCGGTACCGGGGCTGTACCTGTATGACGGCGCGGTGGTCGATGTAACGCGTGGTATCACGCCTTCTCCCCGCGGTGAACTTGAGATCACCGATGTGAACTTGGCTTATCTGAAACGGGGTGAGCTGATGGTGGAGCGCCTGGGACGGGGGATTGCCTGGCTTGACACCGGTACGCATAAGTCGCTACTTGAGGCCAGTAACTTTATCGAAACCCTGGAGGCACGGCAGGGGCTCAAGATTGCCTGTCTGGAAGAGATCGCCCTGCATCGCGGGTTCATCGATTGCAACGCCATGGAAGCAGTTATTGCCGCAACACCGGCTTCGTCGTACCGCGAGTATCTGCAGCGGGTGATGCATGAGGCTCGCTGCGGCATGCCGGGAACACGATCCTGATCTGAGATACTAATGTTTGATCTGCTGCGTAAATATCTGTTGTCACTGCTGGTCACCATCGGGTTGTTGGTGGCCCTGATCATCTATTCGCTCAACTTGCCTGATGCCAGGGAGGCCAATTGGGTGGAACGGGCCGTCGGCAGTATCCTGAGTCCGGTCCTGGGGCCGGCAAAGTGGCTGGGGACGCTACCGGATCGCATCTGGCATGACTACCTTAACCTGGTGCAGGTGCGGCGCGAAAACATGAAGCTGCGTGAGGATATCAAGACCCTCAACCAGTCACTGGTTGCGGCCGGAGAATTGCTGCAGGAACATGAGCGCTTGAAGCGGTTGCTGGAGATGCGCAAAACGGTTCACGAACCGACGGTGGCGGCAGCCGTGATCGGCGAAGATGTAGCCCCCTGGTTTCGTACCTTGACCATTGATCAGGGGTCATCCAGCGGTATCAGCGACGGCATGCCGGTGTTGGCCGCCGGCGGCGTGGTGGGGCAGACCATCAAGGTTACCCCCAACAGCAGTCGGGTGCTGTTACTCACCGATCACGCCAGCGGTATCGCCGGCATTATCCAGCGTTCTCGAGCCCGTGGCGTGGTGAAGGGCAAAGGCGAAGCGGTCTGTTCCCTTGAGTTCACCATGCGTGAAGAGGATGTCACCGTTGGTGATCTGGTGGTGACTTCCGGCGTGGGCGGTGTCTTTGCCAAAGGGCTGCCGATCGGTACGGTGACCATGGTCAAGAAGGGTCAGTACGGCATTTTTCAGTCGGTTGCCATCAAACCGGCAGTGTCAACAGCACACCTGGAAGAGGTGCTGGTGGTGTTGCGTGCCCCCCGGGAGTAACAGAAACCGATGCGTGCCTTCCTGAAAGCGTTGTGCATAGTGGTCGCGGTGGTGGCGTTCCAGTCGGCTGTCTTGCCCCATTACCTCGAACCAGCCTTTAAGCCTGACTTGTTACTGGTGCTGATGGTATTTCTGGCACTACGCGCAGAAACCAGTGTCAGCCTGCCGGCAGCCTATGGTCTTGGCCTGCTGAAGGATTGTCTGAGCGGCATCTACCTGGGGCTGAACGCCTTTTCTTTTTTAGTGGTCTATCTGGTACTCAAGTCGGTGTCAGAACGTCTGAATGTGCAGAGCTGTCTGTTGTTTGTGCTGACGGTCTCTGCGGCAACCGCTGCTTCTGCTGCCATTAATCTACTGCTACTGCTGGTATTCTCTCAAACACCGACCTTGTTTGCCGCCCTGCTGAACCAGTTGTTGCCGCATCTGCTGGTAAACGCCTTTGTGGCCTCGCTGGTGGCGGCAGTTCCCGATTGTGGTTCTTTGCGGACATCCCCATGATCAAGCAGCAGCGTTATGTCCGTGAGATGGCCCATCCCAAGCAGCGGACCGTTCCGTTGGCCTTCGGGGTGGTGCTTATCTTTTCGCTGCTGATTCTGAGACTTTGGTATCTGCAGATTTTGTATGCTGAAGATTATCGGGCACTTTCCGAAAACAACCGTCTCCGTTTTTTGCCGGTGCCGGCCTCACGCGGGGCCCTGATGGACCGCAATAAGTCGATACTGGTCAGTAATCGTCCTTCTTTCAGTCTGGCGCTGATACCGCAGGAAATCAAGGATGTTGAAGCGATGTTGGACCGTTTGTCTACGCTGTTGGGGCTTGATCGTACCGAGTTGGGGGAGCGTTGGCAAAAGGCCAAGGGACGTGCTCGCTACTACCCGGTGGTGGTTGCTACCCAGATCACGCGCGAGCAAGTTGAAATAGTGGAAGAAAACAGGATGCGCCTGGCCGGGGTTGAGATCACCATGAAGCCGGTGCGCGAATACCATTACAAGCAGTCGGCAGCTCACTTGCTGGGGTATATCGCCGAGATATCGGAAAAGGAGCTGGATGACGCCGCATATCAGGATTACAACCCTGGTGATTATGTCGGCAAGAACGGTATTGAAAAAGCCTGGGAGCATGAGTTGCATGGTGAGGATGGCGGCCGGCAACTGGAGGTGGATTCCCGGGGACGTGTGCTGCGGGTGCTGCATGAAAGCCAACCGACCGTCGGCAATAGCCTGGTGTTGACCATCGACCAGCGGCTGCAACAGGCGGCAGAACGGGCCTTCGGCAGCCAGGCCGGCGCAGCGGTGGTGATGAACGTCACCAACGGTGAAGTGCTGGCCTTTGTCAGTAGCCCAACCTTTGATCCGGCTCTGTTTGCCGGCAAAATTCCGACCGATGTCTGGGAGTCCTATCTGAAGGACAAACGTCATCCGTTACAGAACAAGGCCTTGTCCGGCCAGTATCCACCAGGCTCAACCTTCAAGATGATCACTGCCTTGGCTGGGCTTGAGACCGGTCTGATCAACGAGTCGAACAGTGTGCATTGCGATGGCACCTATAAGCTGGGCAGCGGCAAATTTCGTTGTTGGAGCCGAACGGGCCATGGTTCGGTTAATCTGCGCCGCTCCCTCAAGGAATCCTGCGATGTGTATTACTATCAGCTGGGGGAACGGCTTGGCATTGATCGCCTGGCAGAGATGTGTCGTCGTTTCAAGTTGGGTGATACGCTGGGTATTGGTTTGGCCGGTGAAAAGAAAGGTCTGATACCGACCACCGAATGGAAGCTGAAGCGTTTCGGCAAGCGATGGGTTCCCGGCGATACGCCGCCGGCCGCCATTGGTCAGGGCTATGTTCTGATGACGCCGATTCAGCTGGTTTCCATGGTGGCTACCGTGGCCAACGAGGGCACGGTTTTTAGGCCGCATCTGGTGAAGCAGATGGTGGATGCCGATGGCAAGGTGTTGAGAGAGTTTGCCCCCGAGGTACTGGCTCAGGTTGGTGTCAGTGCGGCTCATTTCAAAAAGGTCAAGCAGGGGCTGTATGCGGTGGTCAACGATGCAGGGGGCACCGGCGCAGCGGCTCAGCTGGCTGATGTCAGGGTGGCCGGCAAGACCGGAACCTCGCAGGTAGTTAAGCTGGGCGAAGACCGCAAGCGTCGGCTGGCATATGAGTATCAGGACCACGCCCTGTTTACCGCCTTTGCCCCCTACGATAAGCCTGAGGTGGCGGTGGCGGTAGTGGTTGAACATGGCGGTGGCGGTGGCGCAGTGGCTGCGCCGATAGCCGGTCAGATTCTGCGGGTCTGGTTTGACCTGAAGAAGCCGGTGGTGCTGCGGAAGGAACCAACAGAAGATAAACAGGCAGATGAACAGCCGGCTGCTGTCAAGCCATCGCCCGAACAACCAGAGCAGCCTGTTGATGAGGTAAAAGCTGATGATTGACCGCCGTCTGGTGAGCAACTTTGACTGGACCCTGCTGGGGATTGTGATGATCATCTGTCTGCTGGGGGTTTTGAATATCTACAGCGCGTCAGCTCCTTACAAGCTGGTGGGAGCGCCCTATTATTTCAAACAGTTGAACTGGATGTTCTTCGGCCTGATCATCTCACTGGTGGTCTGCAGTGTTGACTATCACATTTTTGAGGATTTTGCCTATTGGCTCTACGGTGGTGTGGTTGTTCTGCTGCTGGCGGTCCTGCTGGTGGGCAAGAAGAGCCTGGGGGCAACCCGCTGGCTGGACTTGGGACTGTTTACCATTCAGCCCTCTGAGTTGATGAAGATCGGCATTATTCTAACCTTTGCCCGTTTTTTCAATAATTACCACGCGGTGGGTGGCTTGACGGTCAAGGATATGTTTTTTCCGCTTGCTCTGTTGGGGGTGCCGGCAGCCTTGATCATGAAACAACCGGATCTCGGCACCGCTTCGCTGGTTGTGTTGATCGCCTTTTCAATGGCCTTTTTCATCGGCTTCCGCTGGTCGACCCTGCTGACCTTCGTGGTGGTCACGGTGCCTCTTGCCTGGCTGACCTGGAGCTTCTACATGAAGCCGTACCAGAAGAGCCGGGTGCTTGATTTTATCAATCCGGAACGTGCGCGCCTGGGTAGCGGGTATCACATCATACAGAGCAAGATCGCCGTCGGGTCGGGCGGATTGCTGGGCAAGGGCTATGTCAAGGGCACCCAGGCCCAACTGCGCTTTCTGCCGGAACAGCACACCGACTTCGCCTTTTCAGTCTTTGCAGAAGAGTGGGGGTTTGTCGGCACCTTGGTACTGATTTTGCTTTATCTGGGATTGATCATGTGGGGGTTGACCATTGCGCGGAGTTGCAATGATCGTCTGGGCGCCCTGCTGGCGGTGGGGGTAACAGCCATGTTGTTTTGGCATACGGTGATCAATATCGGCATGGTGATCGGGCTGTTCCCGGTGGTGGGGGTGCCGTTGCCCTTTTTCTCCTACGGCGGCACCTCGATGATCACCTCCATGGTTGGGGTGGGTATACTGCAGAATATCAGTATGCGTAAGTTTATGTTCTGATTTGCGGTAACCGTTACCCGAAAAGATACGTTGACTTTTGATCGGATTAAATGATACTTCTATATCAATTGTTGCATGTTCTTCGGCCACTTCACGCCACCCAACAACCGGGGTTTTACCCCTCATTCAGAAAGGAGTAATCCGTACTATGAAGAAGCTCGTATCCGTTATCTCCGCTGTTGTTGTGCTTGCCGTAGCCTCCCTGTCTTTTGCCGCTGCCATCAAGGGTCCTGTGAGCAAGATCACCAAGAATGCTGACGGCTCCTACACCGTAGTGGTTAAGGATGCTTCCGGCAAGGCCGTTGAGCTGCAGGTCAGTGATGAAGTCACCGTCAACAAGCTGAACAGCAAGAAGATCGTTGTTGATGACGACGTGAAAGTGAAGTACGACGAGAAGGACGGCAAAAACATCAGCACCAAGATGCTCAAGGCTGCTGGCTGCTAAGCAGTCCTTGTTTCTATGGTTTCGCGCAGCGTACCCGTTTCGGGTACGCTGCTTTTTTTTGTCCTGTCCCTAACAATCGCCGGGACAAGGCTGTCTGTGGCAACGGCTCTAACAACCCTTTTCGGTTGAGCGACAGCGGGTTTCGTGGTATCTTTTGCTGGTTTTTACTTCAGAATGGAGATGCAGATGATCAGTTCACTCGTCAAGATGGTGATTGGCAGCAAAAACGAGCGTGAGCTCAAGCGGTTGTGGCCGATCGTTGCAAAGATAAACGGGATGGAACCGGCCGTGCAGGCTTTATCTGATGACCAGCTGCGTGAAAAGACCGCTGAGTTTAAGCAGCGCTACCAACAGGGTGAATCATTGGATGCCTTGCTGCCTGAGGCCTTTGCCGTCTGCCGCGAAGCAAGCCGGCGGGTGTTGGGGATGCGGCATTTTGATGTGCAGATGATTGGCGGCATGGTGCTGCACAGTGGCAAGATCTCCGAGATGAAGACCGGTGAGGGCAAGACCCTGGTGGCCACCCTGCCGGCCTATCTGAACGCCATCAGCGGCAAGGGCGTACATGTCGTTACGGTAAACGATTATCTTGCCAGACGTGACTCGGACTGGATGGGGCGACTGTACCGTTTTCTGGGGCTGACGGTGGGAGTGATTGTCCACGGTCTGGACGACCAGCAGCGTCGCGAGAACTATGCCGCCGATATCACCTACGGTACCAATAACGAGTTCGGATTCGATTACCTGCGCGATAACATGAAGTTTTCTCTGGATGATTATGTTCAGCGCGGCTTCAACTATGCCATCGTGGACGAGGTGGACTCGATCCTGATCGACGAGGCGCGGACGCCGCTGATCATCTCGGGTCCCACCGAGGAGTCCACCGACAAGTATTACGTGATCAACCGGATTATTCCGCTGCTGGAAAAAGGTGAGGTGCTGGAGGTTGAGGCCAACACCCTCTCCGGCAAGCGCAAGACCTACACCGGCGATTACACCATCGACGAGAAGGCCAAGAGCGCTACCCTGACCGAGCAGGGGGTGTCCAAGGTGGAGAAGCTGCTCAAGGTCGAAAACCTCTACGATCCTCGCAATATCGAAACCCTGCACCACGTCAACCAGGCCCTGCGGGCCCATGCCATGTATCGTCGTGATGTTGAATATGTGGTCAAGGATGGTGAGGTGATCATCGTTGATGAGTTTACCGGCCGTCTGATGCCGGGTCGGCGTTGGTCTGACGGACTGCACCAGGCCGTTGAAGCCAAGGAAGGGGTGCGGATCGAGAGCGAAAACCAGACCTTGGCAACTATCACCTTCCAGAACTACTTCCGGATGTACAGCAAGCTGTCCGGCATGACCGGCACCGCCGACACCGAGGCTGAGGAGTTTCACAAGATCTACAAGCTGGAGGTGGTGGTGATCCCCACTAACCGGCCGTTGCTGCGTCCCGACTATCCTGATGTGATTTACAAGACGGAGACGGAAAAATTCGACGCGGTCATCAAGGATATCAAGGAGCATTACGAAAAGGGCCAGCCTTGTCTGGTGGGCACTATCTCCATTGAAAAGTCGGAGGTGCTCTCGGAACTGCTACGCAAGCAGGGTGTTCCCCACTTCGTACTCAACGCCAAACAGCATGAGAAAGAGGCCGAGATTGTGGCCCAGGCGGGCCGTAAGGCCGCCATCACCATCGCCACCAACATGGCCGGTCGCGGTACCGACATCGTGCTGGGCGGCAACCCGGACGGCCTGCTGAAGCAGTGGCGGCTGAACAATCCTGATGCCAGCGAAGAGCAGGCTGCTGCGCAACTCGAACAGTTCAGGATTCAGTGTACCCAAGAGCATGACGAGGTGGTGGATCTGGGTGGTTTGCATATCATCGGCACCGAGCGCCATGAGTCCCGCCGCATCGATAACCAGTTGCGGGGACGCTCCGGTCGCCAGGGCGACCCAGGTTCCTCCCGTTTTTACCTGTCGCTGCAGGATGATCTGTTGCGGATTTTCGGCTCCGAACGGGTGGCAAAGATCATGGACTTCCTCAAGATTGAAGAGGGAGAGGCCATCACCCACGGCATGATCTCCAAGTCGATCGAGAATGCCCAGAAGAAGGTGGAGGCACACAACTTCGAGATCCGCAAGCATCTGATCGACTACGATGATGTCATGAACAAGCAGCGCGAGGTGATCTACACCCAGCGTCGTGAGATTCTGGGTGGTCAGGATATCCGTGAGAGCTTCATGGAGATGCTGGACGACACCATCGGCGACATCATCAACGCCTATGCCTTTGACAAGACCGCCCCTCAGGAGTGGGATTGGGAATCCTTGGTCGAGGCGGTGGGGCGCTGTTTCTCACTGCAACTGGAACTGTCCCGCGAGATGATTGCACGGATGAACGCTGACAGCCTGCGGACGCTGCTGAGGGAGCAGGCCCACGAGATCATCGACCGCAAGGCGGCAGAACTCGGTGACGAGCTGATGGATCATCTGATCCGGGTGGTGATGCTGCAAGCCATTGATACGCACTGGAAGGATCACCTGCTCAACATCGATCACCTCAAGGAAGGTATCGGCCTGCGGGGCTACGGTCAGAAGGATCCCAAGCAGGAGTACAAGAAAGAGGCCTTCCAGTTGTTCATGGAGATGATTATCCGGATCCGTGAGGAGACGGTTGAAAAGGTCTTTTGGGTGCAGGTGGAACGTGAAGAGGATGTTGAGCAGCTGGAAGAGGTGCAGGTTGAGAAGAGCCGCAAGCTGTTCCAGAATATCAGCAGCAATGATGCATCAGACGGTGAGCCGGCCAAGAGTTCGAAGGTGGCCGGTCGTAATGAGGCCTGCCCCTGTGGGTCGGGCAAGAAATACAAGAAGTGTTGCGGTAAGTGATGGAACGGTCTTTTTCCGCAATCTCAGCGTAAGTCTTCGGTCGTGCTTGTGCGGCGTACTTTTCATGGTACGCCTCCGCGCACTCCCTCGACAGCCTTGACCTTGCGAAAAAATCCTCGTTCCGCAAGGTCTGAGAGAGGTTTTGTTATGTCCCTGAAGGGTTTTCAGTTTTCCAGCGTTGAGGCGGCCATCAAGAAACCGGGTCGCAAGGATCTGGCCCTGATCTGGTCTGAGGTGCCGGCTGTCGCTACGGCGGTCTTTACCACCAATGCGGTCAAGGCGGCGCCGGTGGTGCTGTCTGCGGAGCGGATTGTCTGTGGCCAGGCCCAGGCCCTGGTGGTGAATAGCGGTAATGCCAACGCCTGTACCGGCAATCAGGGGATGCTCGACGCACGGGAGACGACACGTCTGGTGGCCGAAGGACTGGGGATCGCTGAACAGCTGGTGCAGGTCTGTTCCACCGGCGTGATCGGCGTGCCGCTGCCGATGGAACGGGTAAGGGCTGCGGTGCCTGCGCTGCTGGCCGGTCGCGGCACTGCCTCCTTGGATGACTTGGCTGCAGCGATCATGACCACCGATACCTTCCCCAAGACAGAAGTACGCCAAGGGGCCGTTGGTGCGGCTGGCTACACGGTGGCCGGTACTGCCAAGGGGGCTGGCATGATCATGCCCAACATGGCAACCATGCTGGCCTATGTGCTGACCGATGCCGTCATTGAACCCGGCCTGCTGAACAATCTGTTTAAGGTTGCGGTCGATCGCTCGTTTAACGCCATCACCATTGACGGCGATACCTCCACCAACGACACCTGCCTGCTGATGGCTAATGGCGCGGCAGGCAACCAGCCGATCGTCAGCGGCACCCCGGAGGCGGCGCATTTTGCCGCGCTGCTGGACGAGGTGCTGCTGGGGCTGGCAAAGCAGATCGTGAAAGACGGAGAGGGCGCCACCAAGTTTGTCGAGATCCGTCTGACCGGCGCGCTGAGCGATGCAGACGCCAAACGGGCCGCCATGGCGGTTGCCAACTCCAGTCTGGTAAAAACGGCGTTCTTCGGCCAGGATGCCAACTGGGGACGCATTTTTGCTGCAGTTGGCTATTCAGGTGCTACGGTTGATCCGGAACGTCTGGCGCTCTGGTTTGATGATGTCTGCATGGCCAAGGATGGTGTTTTTGCTGGTGAAGATGCCGAACAACGCGGTACCGAGGTGCTCAAACAGAAGGAGTTGCGGGTAACGGTTGACCTGGGGCTCGGAACAGGTCAGGCCACGGTCTATACCTCGGACCTTTCCCACGAGTATGTCTCAATCAACGCTGATTACAGGACCTGAGGAGGCCTTCATGAAGGTGATCTTCCCGGTTGTTATGCTGTTGTTGGTGTCGGTGGTGATGCCAGTTGATGCGGCATCGCCGAAAGTGACGGAACTGGCGGTCACCACCAAGGTTTCCAAAGGGAAACCGATTGACGCCGTTCACCGCATATCCTATCGCTCGGTGAAGTTCCTGTATGGCTTCACCCGCACCCTTTCCGAACCGCCCCAGGAAACAACCGTCACTCAGGTCTGGCTGCGTGATGGACAGCCATTTAAAGAGGTCACCATGCCGGTCAAGGGCCGCCGTTGGCGGCTTTACAGCACCTTGCCGATTGATGCGAGCAGTGTCGGGCGCTGGCGTCTGGAAGTCCGTGATGCCGACGGTCAACTATTGAAGGCAACCGAGTTCCATATCAATTAATGGTTGCGTTGGCCGGTTGGTATACGCGCTACTGTCTGGGCAGGTTCTGTCTGGCACTACTGCTGGCACTCAGTTGTTTCAGCAGCAACGTGCGTGCCGAGAGTGACCCCCTGCCAGAAGACGCCCGGGTTTCCGTGATCGAGTTCATGCTGCAGCAAGCCATTGCACAACGCCTGATCAACGGCGCTGTGGTGGTGGTGGGCGATCATCGCGGCATCCTGTATGAGCGTGCCGTTGGTCTGGCCGGCTTTAGTGACGAAGCTCCTGCGCTAACGACAGCCGCAGTCTTTGATGTCGCCTCCCTGACCAAGGTGTTTGCCACCACACCCGCCATCGTCAAGCTGTTGGACGAGGGCCGGCTCTCGTTGCTGGACCCGATCTCGAGCTGGTTTGCCGAGTTTGAAGGCAGCGACATCACCATCCTTAATCTGCTGACCCATACCTCCGGCTTGCACGATGTGGGGCTGGACCGTTCTGAGCCGATGCAAAGCGCCATCAACCGGGCTGCAGCACAGATCGGTAGAGTAGCGGTGGGCAGCCGGTTCAAATATGCCGACATCAATTTTATACTTTTGGGTGAGTTGGTACGTCGAATCAGTGGCCTGCCCCTCGATCGCTACGCCCATCAGATGTTTTATGCGCCACTCGGCATGCAAACCGCCAGCTTTACCCCCGTGCCGAATGACAACAATACACCTACGCTTGGTAACGGGAGAACGGCCTTGACCGGCGTGGTGCAGGATGAGAATGCCCGCATCCTGGGCGGGGTCGCCGGGCATGCCGGCCTGTTCAGTTCAGTCCATGATCTGGCTCGTTTTGCCGGTATGCTGCTGAGCGGCGGTCAGTTGGACGGTACGCGCGTACTTTCATCGCGGGCTGTGGCTCAGATGACCGCTCCGTACTTTTTCCGCAATGGCAGTGTTGTGCGGGGGCTGGGCTGGGATCGTGAGTCGCCTTTTTCCGCTCCCAAGGGAACCATTTTTTCCGAATTTTCCTATGGCCACACCGGTTACAGCGGCACCTCGGTCTGGATTGATCCCGATGCCGACCTGTTCGTACTGCTGTTGACGACCCGTGTCGACTACCAGCGACTACGTAGTTTCAATAAGTTGCGCGGCGATATTTCGACGCTTGCGGCGGCCCTGTTTGTCGGGCGGGAACGGCGTGGCATGCTCGAAAGGCCGGTAAATCCGGGTCCTTGACACCTCATAGTCCGTATGCTAGTGTTTTCCAACTTTTAAGGCCTCAAATCCGCAATCCTGCACAGGGAGGGACCGATGGGCAACATCTCGATACTTCTGGCTGACGACAGTATCACCATCCAGAAAGTGGTTGGCATCATCTTTGCTGGTGACGGCTACACCCTGACGGTGGTTGATAGCGGCGCTGCAGCTGTCCAGAAGGCCCAGGAAATCCTTCCCGACGTTTTGCTGATCGATGTGCTGATGCCGGGTATGAACGGCTATGAAGTCTGTGAGCAGCTGCGGGCCATACCAGCCCTGGCTGCCAAGCCGATCCTGCTGCTGACCGGTTCGTTCGAGGCCTTTGACGAGGCCAAGGCCAAGAGTTGTGGCGCTGACGACCACATTACCAAGCCGTTTGAGTCACAGCAGATCATTGCCAAGGTTAAAGAGCTGCATGCACTTGGACAACGCCGTGCTTCCGGCGAGTCGGTTGAGCCGATTGCCGCCGTAACACCTGCAGCAGCAGAACCGGCCAGTTTTATCGAACCGACCGCCTTTGCAGCCCCCACAGAGGCTGCCCCGGCTGAAGAATCGTTTGCTTTTGAAGCCAACGCGCTTGAAACCTCTTCTGTCTTTGAAGCCGCCGCGCCTGCTGCTGCAATCGAGCAGGAGTCGCCTGCGGTCTCTCCGGATGATCCGTGGGGTGCCTTTACCCAGCCGGAACCCCAGCAGGAAGAAGTGCCGACTGCAGAGTCGGAGCCAGCTGGCATGGATATCGAACTGGATCAGCCCGATGTGATGGCCATGATGGCTGAAGAACCACAGACACCTGCGGTTCAGGCAGCTGACGATGCCAATATCGGTGCTTCCTGGGTGCCGGTTGAGGAGCAGACCTTCGAATTTCAGGAAGAGGTCGCTGAGCCGCCTGCTGCGGTTCTGGAACAGGAACCGCCGGTTGTTGTTGCTGAAGAACCGACGATGCCTGTTGTTGCGCCGGCTGCTGCACCTGTCGTTGCTGCGACTGGTGCGGTTGCGCTGTCCGAAGAGCAGCTGAAAGAGGCCCTGATGTCGGTATCCAAAGAGACTATCGAGCGGATCGTCTGGGAAGTGGTGCCTGATCTTGCCGAATCGTTGATCAAGGAAACCATCAGAAGGATCACGGAAGGCAAGTAACCGCTTGCCACCGAAGTACTTGAATGGGGATGGCAACATCCCCATTTGCTTTTTAAGGAGTTGGCGAAATGATCAAACAGGCAATTGCAAAGGTTGTCGAGCAGCAGGACCTGACCGAAGGCGAGATGATTGAGGTCATGAACCAGATCATGTCCGGTGAATGCACCCCGGCCCAGGTCGGTTCGTTTATCACTGCCTTGCGGATGAAGGGTGAAACCATTGAGGAGATCACCGGCGCGGCTCGGGTGATGCGCGAGCGGGCCACCCCGATCCGCGTTGGCAAAGGGGTGCTGGATATCGACCGTGATGAGATCAACATCGATCAGGAGACCATCCTGGACGTGGTCGGCACCGGCGGTGACGGTACTAACACCTTCAACATCTCCACCACCGTCTCCCTGATGGTGTCGGCCTGTGGTGTCAAGGTGGCCAAGCATGGCAACCGCTCGGTTTCATCGGCCTGCGGCAGCGCCGACGTGATCGAAAAACTGGGGGTCAACCTGGATGTCACCCCGGATGTGGTTGAGCGCTGCATCAGCGAGATCGGCATCGGTTTCCTGTTCGCCCCGGCCCTGCATGGGGCCATGAAACATGCCATCGGCCCCCGGCGCGAGATCGGCATCCGCACCATCTTTAACATCCTGGGGCCGCTCACCAACCCGGCTGGAGCTGACTGCCAGGTGATGGGCGTCTACCGTGAGGAGCTGGTTGAAAAACTGGCCGGTGTACTGCATCGCCTGGGCTGCAAGCACGGTTTTGTGGTCAACGGCAGCGATGGCATGGACGAGATCACCCTGACAGGTGAAACTGCAGCAGCAGAAATTACCCCTGGTGGCGTGAGACTATTCACCATCATCCCTGAAGAATATGGCTTTACCCGCTGCAGTATGGCCGATCTGCGCGGGGGCGATGCTGTTGCCAATGCCGTCATCGTGCGAGATGTGTTGAGCGGTGCTAAAGGGCCAAAGCGCGACGTGGTACTGCTGAATGCGGCCTTTGCCCTGATGGCGGCCGGCCGCTGCGCAACACCCCAGGAAGGGATCGCCATGGCCGCCAACGCAATTGATTCAGGTGCCGCCAAGGCTCAACTGGATAAGTTGGTGGAGCTTACCACACAACTGTAACGCCACGTTAGAGGAGGGGTTATGATCAAGGAGCTGAAGGAAAGCTACTCACCGCTGTATTTTCTGTCAGCGCTTGGCGCCGGCGGCATGGCTGTTTCGTTCTACATCTACCTGTTCTTCATGGTTGAACACCCCGGTACGCCGATGGCAACGGCTGATGTTATCTTCCCCTTGATCGCACAAAATAACCTGGTGTCAGTGCTGGTGTTGGTTGATCTGGCAATGATCATAGGTCTAGCTTTACTTCACTTCCGGCTCTTGTTCTGGAATATTCGCGAGTACGGGCTTTTTAAGCAGACCGATGCCTTTGCACAGCTTACAACATCAAACAATGAAGTTGCGTTGATGGCTATTCCCCTGACCTATGCCATGACGATTAACGTCTGTTTTGTCCTGGGGGCGATCCTGATACCTGGGCTGTGGAACGTTGTTGAATACCTGTTTCCGTTTGCCTTGCTTGGCTTTTTGCTGGTTGGCATCTATGCCCTCAAGCTTTTCCTCACCTACGCCACCCGGATCATTACCTCAAAGAGTTTTGATTTTGTTAACAATAACAACCTCAGTCAGATGATGGCCATCTTCGCCTTCAGTATGATTGCCGTCGGTCTTGCGGCTCCCGGAGCCATGAGTCACCACAAGGAAGTGTCGGCCATCGGCATCTTTTTTTCGGTATTTTTCAGCTCCATTTCAATTTCACTGATTATTCTCAAAGGCACTCTCGGCTTCAAATCCATCCTTGAGCAGGGGATCTCGCGTGAGGCCAGCGTCAGCCTCTGGATCATGATCCCGATCCTGACCTTGCTGGGCATCACCTTTGTCCGTTACACTTTCGGTTTTGCCCATAACTTTGACCAAACTGAAGCGGTTTCGCGTTCATGGCTTTTTCTACTTACCTCGGCAGTGATTTCCCTGCAACTGATGTTCGGCCTGCTCGGCTATTACACACTTAAAAAACTGGACTACTTTGCAGATTATATTTACGGCCCTACTCGCAGCGTCGGCAGTTACGCCATGGTCTGCCCCGGCGTGGCTTTTATGGTCTACGGCTTCTTCTTTGTACACCTGGGACTGGTGTTGAATGATGTGCTGCGGCAGTTTTCAGTCGCCTATTTCATTATTCTGGCCCCATTTATCTATGTGCAGTTCAAGACGTTGCTGCTGATCTTTCGCTTGAACAAAAAGATGCTGGGTACGCCAGTATAAGCCGACTATCAGTCTGTCGCGCCATCATACTTCTGAAAGATACAAACGATGACACCTCCTGATATTTTAGTGACGATCCTTAACCACAAGCAGCAGGAAGTTGCCGCTGCCAAGGCGCAAACCACCATCCAGGAGCTGGCTGGCCGCATCTCCGATCTGGAAGATACAGTGCGTGGCTTCGAGCGCCATTTGCGTGAGGCTTCCGCCACCGGCTGGACCGCCATTATCGCCGAGGTGAAGAAGGGCTCACCCAGCAAGGGCTTGATCCGCGAAGACTTCGATCCGCTGGAGATCGCCGAGATCTACCAGGATAACGGTGCCACCTGCCTCTCGGTGCTGACGGAAGAAAAGTATTTCATGGGCTCTCTGCGCTACCTGGCCCTGATCCGTGAACAGGTTGGCTTACCACTGTTGCGTAAGGACTTTATCTTTGATCCGTTTCAGGTCTATGAGTCCCGCGCCGCCGGGGCCGACGCCATCCTGCTGATCGCCGCTATGCTCGAACCGCAACAGATTGTCGATCTGGCAGCTCTGGCCCGTGAACTGCACCTGGATGTGCTGCTGGAGGTGCATGACGAGCGGGAGATGGAACTGGCCTGTGGCACCGACATCGGTCTGATCGGTGTTAACAACCGCAACCTGCGCAGCTTTGTCACCGATCTCTGCACCACCGCCCGCCTGGCAAAAATGCTGCCTACGGATCGTCTGCTGGTGTCTGAGAGTGGTATCAACACCAGGGCTGATATCGAGCGTCTGCATGCCGATGGCGCCCGGGCCTTCCTGATCGGCGAGGCCATGATGCGTGAGGCCGACATCGGTGCCAAGCTCCAGGAACTACTGGGGTAGGGGATGGATGCAGCCAACAACAGTAGAAATGACAGCCTGTCGGCGCTATGCCGGCAGGCTTTTTTGTGCCTGAAGTAGGCACGCGACATATTTGGTCATACAGTAGTGCTAGAGTGAAAACATGAACAGGATAGTTATTGTAGATACCGAAACCACCGGGCTTTCGGTCAAAAACGGCGGCCGGGTGATTGAGATAGGTGCGGTGGCTCTTGAAAACGGGCTAATTGTAGCTGAACTGACAACTCTGATTAACACAGGAGC
The DNA here is from genome assembly GCA_002383415.1 of Geobacter sp. UBA4074. Classification (GTDB taxonomy): domain Bacteria; phylum Desulfobacterota; class Desulfuromonadia; order Geobacterales; family Pseudopelobacteraceae; genus Trichlorobacter. Next base: position 24,917 of record DFYU01000089.1, on the reverse strand, counting down.
TGTCATCAGTTACGGCGCCTTTCGGGTACATGGTATCTCCCAGCAGATGCTGACAGATAAGCCAACCCCGGAAGATGTCTGGCCCGAATTTGTTGAGTTTGTGGGCGATAGTCCACTGGTGGCCCACAACGCCCCCTTTGACCGGGCCTTTGTTCAACATGAACTGTGCCTGCTGGGTCTGCCCACTGCCAACAACTGGCATTGCACCCTGATGCACGCCCGCAGGAAATTGCCTCGTCTGTCCAACCACCGTCTGGAAACGGTTTATTCTCATCTGTTTGGTGGACTGCCGAAAGATGTACAGCGTCACCGGGCGCTGGATGATGCCCGGATGGCGGCACGGGTCTGGATGGAACTGCAGCAGAAAACCTGAAACCCTGGACGCTAAAAGGGGGGGTGAGGGTAGGGTGGCAGAAAATGAGAACATTAAGCGATTAAACTGGTGGTAATAATGAATAGTCTCTTGGCAAACATCTGGGCAAAAACTGACAGAAACAATGAAGCGCGCTGGCACCCCCTGATCCTGCATTTGATGGATGTGGCGGCCAGTGCAGACGCTATTCTGGCGCGTGAACCTGAAACTACCCGTAACAGGATGGCGGCGATTTTGGGGTTGGATTGGGACGACGCTCGTCCGTGGTTATTGTTGTCTATAGCCTGCCATGATCTGGGCAAGGCGTGTCCAGGTTTCCAATGTAAATGGGAAAATCTGACAGGGCTGATGTTGCCGCGTATTCCTGACACTGATGTAAATCATGCCTTTGTGAGTCAAGTTGCCTTATCTGAATTCCTGCTGAGTGCAGATTGGCCGAATGATCTGGCGGAACTGGTGGCCGATGCAGTGGGGTGTCATCACGGAGAACGAATATCTCCCAACAAGCTTCAGTTACTTGAAGGGAATAGAAATGCTCTTGGCGGAAGTGAGTGGTCAGATGTTCGTCATGTGATTGTTGAGGCGTTACGGGTGATATTTAACCCCGGAAAAGCACCCGACAAGCAGACTCTCTCCGGTCCTGACTTCATGCTGTTATCAGGGCTTACCAGCTTTGCCGACTGGATCGGCTCCAACGAGGAGTGGTTCCCTTTCGGTTCGGCGGAAGATTGTGAAGATTTGTCTGTATGGCTTACTAGGCGTAGAGACTGTGCTGAACGTGCGTTGGATGCGATTGGCTGGGAGCAAAGAACGCCTCTTATACAGGAGGCAAAGACGTTCGAGCAGGTGTTCAATTTCGCCCCGCGTCCCTTGCAGCAGGCTGTTGCAGATGCTCTGAAAAATCTGGATAGTCCGGCAATCCTGTTAATAGAGGCTCCCATGGGGGAAGGAAAAACAGAGGCTGCGTTTTATGCCCACCTGGAGATGCAACGGCGCAATGGGCATCGTGGCTTGTATATGGCCCTGCCGACAAAAGCCACCGGCAACGCCATGTTCAAGCGGACTCTCAAGTTTCTCAGCGCACAGGGTGTAGAGCGTAAGCTCGACATGCAGCTTGTTCATGGCGCGACACAACTCAATGACTCCTTTCAAAATCTGCGTCTTACCGGCATCCACGACCCGGACGCAGGGGGTGAGATTCGAGCCGGTGAATGGTTCACCAACAAGAAGCGGGCGATGCTCTCCGAGTACGGTGTCGGTACGGTTGACCAGGCAATCGTCCCAATTTTGCCGGTAAGGCATAACTTCGTGCGTCTCTGGGGGCTGGCAAACCGGGTGGTGGTGTTTGATGAGATTCACGCCTATGACGCCTACACAGGAACATTACTGATTCACATTATCCATTGGCTGGTTGAATTAGGTTCTTCAGTAGTGCTGCTGTCCGCAACTCTGCCGCCAAGATTCCGTCGGGAACTGGCAAAAGTGGTCAAGGCAGCTTTTCCAGCTCAAGAGCCTGTATATCCGCGTTTGTCGGTATTCCTTCCCGGTTCTGTACGTCAGACACATTTTGCCGCAGATCCCTCACGGCGTCTTACCCTTAAATTAGAAGCAATTCCACCGGACCTGAACAGCATCAAGACATCCTTGGATGAAAATCTAAAAAATGGCGGCATGGGGCTGGCTCTGGTCAATACCGTACAGCGAGCCCAGGACCTGTACCGCCTGTTTCCCGCTGGCGAGCTTCTGATGCAGGATGGTCAATGCGTCGGCAAACGGCTTACTGACGGCACAGAAATTATTCTCTTCCATGCCCGTTTTCCGGCAGTCTACAGGCAGGTGCACGAGGATCATGTATTGGCGCTGTTCGGAGAGGGTGGCGACCGGAGCGGTCGGAAAATTCTCATTGCCACCCAAGTCGTTGAGCAAAGCCTTGATCTCGACTTTGACCTGATCATCACTGATCTTGCGCCTATCGACCTGATCCTGCAACGGGCTGGTCGTTTGTGGCGACACAAACGCGAAAAGAGACCGTTAGCCGGACCGACCTTGATTGTTGCCGGCCTTGCCGGAGAAGAGCCGCCATCTTTTGGGAAACCGCTTTGGTGGAGCGAAGTCTATCGTGAAGATTTGCTATTGCTCACTTGGGTTTTGCTGCGAGAAGAACAGAGACAAAAGATAACCCTGCCAGAGGAAATCGACACCTTGGTGGAAGCGGTTTATGAAGAGCTTGTGGTGGTTCCGGAGGCTCTGACAGAGCGGATGAATCAGGCGCTTATCAACGGAGCGGGAAAGACCATTCCGCTGCGAGGCCAAGCAAATCAGGCAATCATAGGTCTGCCGGATGATGCTTCATGGAATGATCCGGGCAGATTTGTCCTTTGCGATGAGGACGCAGCAGGAGTGCATAGAACGCTGATGGCGCAAACCCGACAAGGGAGTGATTCAGTTATTGCTGTTCCCATCTTTGCCGACGACTGCTTTACACCTGTAGCGGTGCCGGATTTCCCTACAGCAAAGCAGTGGTTTCTTCGTGCGGTGAGTCTGTCGCGCAAGGGGGTGGTCAGGCAACTCAGGGGCACAGGCGTACCGGAAGGATGGCAGAAATCTTCGCTACTGCGGAACTGCTTTCCATTGGTATTGGATGCAAATTCATGTTGGGTTGAGAATTCACTGGTTCGGTTGGATGATGAGTTGGGGCTGGTTTATGAGCCCAAGGAGGGTGAATGAGTAAGTTTAATCTGATTGATGAAAAATGGATTCCGGTGCGGTTTCTAAATGGCGATCGTGACGAACTGGGGATCAGCGCAACCTTGCTGCGCTCCAGGGAAATAGCCGCCATAGAAGACCCGTCACCGCTGGTAGTTGCGGCGCTGCATCGGTTTTTGCTGGCGGTGTTGTACCGCGCCTTGGAAGGGCCGACGGACATTGATCAGGCAAAGGCGCTGTTCAAGGCGGGGCTCCCAGAGGAAAAGATTACGGCGTATCTGGAGAAGTGGCGGGACCGGTTCTGGTTATTCGATGAGAAATATCCGTTTGGACAGATTCCAACATTTGAACCAAGAGGGTGGAGAGCCTGGACCGCTCTTGCTGCCGAGCATAATGCAGATAATGCCAAGGTGTTATTTGATCACGTTGATGTCGAAATTCCCGGATTCATTTCTGAAGGTGCGGCCGCTCGCTGGATGTTGGCTACTCATACTTTTTCAGTCAGTTGTGGCAAGAGCGAATTGTCTCATACCGGAACGGCACCTTCTGCAACGGCAGTAATGGTATTGCCTTTAGGCTGTGACCTCCAAGAAACACTGTTGTTTTCCCTCGTCCCACAAAACAAGGCTATTTCCGCCAATGATTTGCCATTGTGGGAGAGAGTGCCTGAAACGGTCGAGTGCTTGAAAAGCGGCACTGAGCGGGCTATCAGCGGGCTTGCAGATCGGTATACCTGGAGAACTCGTTCAATTCGACTCGGTACCGGTGATACTGGTTTTATCAGTAAACTGGCATTTGCCTCCGGGGTTGGCAGCACTTCTTCAGACCAGATCGACCCAATGCTTGGATACAGAATCGACGAAAAGCTCGGCAAACTTTCCATGCAATTTCGGGACAGAGGATTCTGGCGAGATTTTGATTCGCTGTTGCCGGATGAGTCACATCTAGCCCCTCAGTCGATTGAACATACGGCAACATTGACCAGGTCAAATCGAGAGCGCTTTCCTCGATCTGTCTTGATACTTGGGCAAGCAAACAACAAGGCAAAAATCGAGTATTGGCGTATGGAGCGCTTTACGTTACCTGCCGCGCTGGTGAGTGATCGCTACATCCGTACTGAAATTCGTCAACTTCTTACTGACGCGGAAGACGCTCAGAAATCCCTCTGGTCGGCATGTCGCTCATATGCGCGAGATATTCTGAGTCGGGGCAGTCGCGAACCTGCCGGGAAAGATATCAGTGCCTTTGTGGATCAGATGCCCGTAAGCCCTTGGTACTGGTCAACCCTTGAGTCCTGCTTTCACTCCGTACTGCACGACTACACTGTTGAGATAGGCCCCGATGTTATTCGCTACAGGTGGCTGATAGATGTCCGGAACGCAATCAAATCCGCTTGGGAACAGCAATGTACAGCGGTATCCACTGGTGATGCCTGGGCGATTCGCGCCCTTGTAAAGGCGGAAAAACCGGTGCGGCGCAAAATTAAGGAGCTCGGTGATGAGATTACAAAGCTTGATCCAGAGAAGGAGGCGTTATGAGCGGATTCATCGAATGGCTGGAAGAGTTAAATGAAAAAGACACTAAGGTGCGGGCGGTTTTGCGCCGGAGTCTAGCATTTGATCCCGGATTGTATGTTCCCGCATATCCGTATGTCGAACCATTTGTCAGAGGCGAGGACAACGGGTGGCGCCGGGAGGTGTTCTATTTGGTGGCCGGGCTCTGGGCTGTACATTGGCGTGAGAGCGCAAAAGGGTTGCCGTTATCTCTTGGGCGAGCCTGCGCAGCGTATCAGGCAGCAAGCGGTTCCACAAGTACGGAGAGTCGTTTTATTGCACTGTTGGACGCCGATCAGGATCAATTGCCACACCGGCTACGGCAGATGATTGCCCTATTGAAAGAGCAGGAGATAGACTTTGAAGATCTGTTGAAAAAACTGCTGTATTGGAATGACGACCAGAAACGTTCCCAGACTGATTGGGCGCGTGAGTTCTACAGGAATTTGAATCACGAAACTGAGACCAAAATCACAACAGCTAAGGAGAATGCCGAATGAAAACTATTGTCGAAATCCATGCACTGCAGAACTTTGCCCCGTCAAACTTGAACAGAGACGATACCGGCGCTCCCAAAGATGCCATTTTCGGTGGTACTCGTCGTGCCCGCGTATCTAGCCAATGCCTCAAACGCTCAATCCGCCAGTATTTTACCGGACTGGTAGCGCAAAACCTATTAGCCGCAGATGATGTTGCTTTTCGAACCAAGCGTGTTTTGGATGCCCTTGTGGCTTCGCTGGTTGAGAAGGGGCGGCAAGAAGCGGACGCTATCGAAAAATCACGGTTGGCGTTGGGAGCAATGGAACTCACCGTAAAAGAAGACGGAAAAAACGAGTATCTCCTTTTTCTAGGACAGCAGGAAATCTCCGGGATAGCCGAGATAATTCACTCTAAATGGGACACCATTACCGCATCGGAAGTTGCTCCTGTTGAAGGGAAGAAGGCCGGCAAGGCCAAGAAACAGGCGGCGCAAAGCGCAGACCCTGAACTGAAGAAAGCTCTTGATAAAGTTTTTAATGGAGGCAAGGCGCTTGATCTTGCTCTTTTTGGACGAATGCTGGCAGACATGCCCGAGAAAAATCAGAATGCTGCCTGTCAGGTGGCCCACGCCATATCCACTCATGCAGTAGAGCGTGAATTCGACTTCTACACCGCAGTTGATGACTGTAAACCTGAAGACACTGCCGGCGCCGATATGATGGGGACCGTAGAGTTCAATTCAGCCTGTTTTTATCGTTACGCAGTGGTGGACTGGGAAAAACTTGTCACAAATCTTCAGCAAGATGACGCCTTGGCAGAAAAAGGGTTAAAGGCTTTCCTCGAAGGTTTCGTTGTAGCTGAACCGACCGGCAAACAGAATACCTTTGCGGCACACAATCCACCCGAGTTCGTTCTAGTTACCGTCCGTCGCAACGCTGCTCCCCGCAACTTTGCCAATGCTTTCGAAACAGCTATTAGGGTGAGAAAAGACGAGTCTCTGACGAGAAAGTCGGCAGAGGGGCTTGTCAATAAGGCGAAGGCTCTTCAGTCCGTTTATGGCGGGGATGAACAAACCTTCGTTCTCAATTTGGCCGAAGCCAATGTGAATGGTTTGGGAACCGTTGTGACAACGCTGAAAGAGCTTCTCGAAAAGACACTTTCTGCAATACAGGAGTGACCTATGCCCACATTATTGCTTCGTCTGGTGGGGCCCATGCAATCATGGGGCACCACCAGCCGTTTTGATCAACGAGACACCGGGAAGGAGCCGAGTAAATCCGGCGTCATCGGTCTGCTGGCCGCTGCAATGGGAATCGACCGTGATAATTGGGTTGATCTTGAACCACTGACCCATCTTGCCTTGGGTGTTCGTCATGACCGGCCAGGAATCCCCAAACGTGACTACCAAACTGCTGGTTGTGCTGCGTCAGATACTATTATCAAGGCTGATGGTTCTCAGGCTAAAGGTGGAGGTGTTGTCTCACAGCGGCATTATATAGCCGATGCTGCATTCCTTGTCGGGCTGGAAGGCACTGACACATCTCTTCTGGAAAAGGCTTATGCTGCCTTGCGTGATCCTGTCTGGACCTTGGCGTTAGGGCGTAAGTCCTATGTGCCGTCAGAATCCATTTGGATGGAAAACGGCATGGAGGATGGTTCTTTAACGGAAGCACTTGGACGTCATTCCTGGATTGCAACACCACGGAAGGGAGAAAGTCCACCTGAAAAGCTAGTGATTTCTGTTGAGTCTAATGACGGCTCCGGAGTGCTCAAGATGGATCAGCCGCTGTCGTCATTTGCTGAGCGGCGTTTCGGTGCACGTTTCGTGCGTTCGGAATGGATTCCGTTTCCTGGGGAGGTGGCGAATGTTCCTGAGTAGAATACACCTCGACTTGCGATGCAAGGAGGCTCGTCGCGATCTGATCAACCCTTACCAGTTTCATTCGACTCTATGCCGGGCTTTTAGCCATCCTGACGTGAAATGCCCTGAAGGTGAGTTTTTGTGGCGGCTTGAGCCGGAAACAGATGCAGACGGGAATGCCCGTATTCTGGTGCAAAGCAGGAATTTGCCTGAGTGGGGAGGTATTACCGTAAAGAACTGGCTGGCATATGCTGACGCGCCCATAAATTTACGGCAGCGACTGAAGCTGGACGAATTGAAGCCAGGGCAGCGTTTTCGATACCGGCTGCGTGCAAACCCTTGTGTGTCCCAAAAAACAGACGGTAGCAAAAGAGGCAAGCGCCAAGGGCTCTTCAAAACTGTTGATCAGGAGAAATGGCTTGAACGGAAAGGGACGCAGCATGGATTTTCACTGCCCAAACTTCTCTCGTTTGATCTATCCGATGATTCAGAAGAGCGGATAGATGTGCGGATTTCCCAAGAGCAGATGCTTTTCGACAAGCAGCACATGAATAATTCAATCAGTATTTTTTCAGTGTTGTACGACGGTGTTTTGTCTGTCGGCGACCCTGACAAATTCAGGCAAACTCTGAATTCCGGCATTGGTCATGGCAAAGTGATGGGGCTTGGACTTTTATCGGTTGTGCCGGTAGCGTGATTCTTGGCCCCGCCAAAGGTTTTGGTTGCGGGTTAATGCTGGTGCGACGGGTCTGAACTGTTCGGAATTTCCGAATAGTCGGAGAGTCGCTGTATTAGGAGGAATAGAATGGAAGCCAAGCTGGTCGTTTTTCAAGATAGGGAGATTCGCCGGACACTGCATAGCGGGGAATGGTGGTTTGTCATTGTTGATGTCGTTGCGGCATTAACCGATTCGGTTGACCCTACTGGATATGTTAAGGATATGCGTCGTCGAGACGCTGAGTTATCAAAAGGGTGGGGGCAAATTGCCACCCCCCTTTTGGTAGAGACCGCCGGCGGAAAGCAGAAGGTCAATTGCGCCAACACCGAAGGCATCTTCCGCATCATTCAGTCCATCCCATCGCCCAGGGCGGAGCCGTTCAAACGCTGGCTGGCGAAGGTGGGGTACGAGCGGGTACAGGAGATCGAAGATCCGGAACTGGCCACGGCCCGAACGCGGGAGTTGTACCGGGCCAAGGGCTATTCGGAAGCCTGGATCGAGAAGCGGATGCGTGGCATTGCCGTGCGGGCCGAGCTGACCGAAGAGTGGAGAAACAGGGGCGTTGGCGAAGCGCCGGAGTACGCTATCCTGACCGCCGAGATCAGCAAGGCTGCCTTCGGTATGACGCCTACGGAATACAAGGCATTCAAAGGGCTGGAACGAGAGAACCTGCGGGATCATATGACTGATCTGGAATTGATTTTCTCCATGTTGGGTGAAGCTGCCACCACCGAGATTGCCCGCAAACAGGATGCGCAAGGTTTTACAGAAAACAAGGTGGCTGCGCGTAAAGGCGGCAGGATCGCCGGTGAGGCGCGGGAGAAGCTGGAGATCGAGACCGGGGAACATGTTTCCAATGCGGAAAACTTTCTTGCTGAACCGGAAAGCAAGAAACGATTGAAAGGTAAATAGTGACCGTCCCAATACTTCCACCATTAAAGCCCTTGCCGATCAAAGACCGCATCTCGGTGGTCTACGTGGAGCGGGGAAACCTCGATGTTATCGACGGCTCCTTTGTGGTCGTTGATGCAACCGGCGTTCGCACCCATATCCCAATTGGGTCGGTGGCCTGCCTGATGCTGGAGCCAGGCACCCGGGTTTCCCATGCGGCGGTGGTGTTGGCGGCGCGGGTAGGTTGCCTGTTGGTCTGGATCGGTGAGGCCGGGGTGCGATTGTATGCTGCCGGTCAGCCGGGTGGGGCACGGTCTGATCACCTGCTGTATCAGGCTAAGCTGGCTTTGGATGATTCGGCTCGGCTGAAGGTGGTGCGCAAGATGTACGCGCTCCGTTTTAAGGAAGAACCGCCTGAGCGGCGCAGTGTTGAACAGTTACGAGGGATTGAAGGGGTGCGGGTGCGTAAGACCTACGAACTGTTAGCCCAACAGTTCGGGGTTGAGTGGAAGCACCGCAACTACGACCATACCCAATGGGAAAGCGGTGATCTGCCCAATCGTTGTCTGTCATCGGCAACAGCCTGTATCTACGGTATCTGTGAGGCAGCTATTCTGGCCGCAGGCTATGCGCCGGCAGTGGGATTCATTCACACCGGCAAGCCGCAATCGTTTGTTTATGATATTGCCGATATCTTCAAATTTGACACTGTGGTGCCGGTGGCCTTTCGGATTGCCAGCAAAAATCCAAGAAATCCTGAGCGGGAGGTGCGGTTGGCTTGTCGGGATGCTTTCCGCCAAAGCAAACTGCTAGATAGAATCATTCCTACCATTGAAGAGGTGTTGGCAGCCGGGGAGTTGGAACGGCCAAAGGCCCATGAAGAGGCCGTGGATATAGCAATTCCCAATAAGGAGGGACTGGGCGATGCTGGTCATCGTGGTTGAGAATGTGCCGCCTCGGTTGCGGGGGCGTCTTGGCTTATGGCTGGTAGAGGTGCGCGCCGGAGTCTATGTGGGTGATGTTTCCCGCAGGGTACGGGAGATGATCTGGGAAAATCTGGAAAAAGGTATGGAAGCTGGCAATGTCGTCATGGCTTGGACATCAAACAATGAATCCGGGTTTGACTTTTTGACACTTGGAACCAACCGTAGAATCCCGGTTGAGATGGATGGTATAAAACTGGTATCTTTCCTGCCTCCAGGGGATTTAATGGCGACTGAGCCCCCATTCTGAGCTGTTAATGATGGTTTTAATGTTGGTGGAATTTTTGTTGTTCGATTATCTCAATTATTTTGATGAAGTAGAAGAAGTCTGTTCCCCGCACGGGCGGGGATGAACCGATCTGAAGGTGATGATGCAGGAGCCGCAATCACTGTTCCCCGCACGGGCGGGGATGAACCGTCCTTGATGGTGTCCGGGGCGGTTACCTTGGCCTGTTCCCCGCACGGGCGGGGATGAACCGGATGTGGAGAAGGGGTACTGGTGGAGCCCATCCTGTTCCCCGCACGGGCGGGGATGAACCGGTCACTATGGCCGAGCACAAGGCGCTGGGCATCTGTTCCCCGCACGGGCGGGGATGAACCGAGCGGATGGACTAGCTGTTCATCGCATCCGCCCTGTTCCCCGCACGGGCGGGGATGAACCGGACTCCGGCTGCAGCATCAACCACTGAGCACACTGTTCCCCGCACGGGCGGGGATGAACCGCACACTCATCGGGACTAACGATCACCCTTTCGCTGTTCCCCGCACGGGCGGGGATGAACCGCATACAAAGCCCGCCTAATTGAGCGGGGCGTACTGTTCCCCGCACGGGCGGGGATGAACCGCAAGTAGGAAGTATGGAGTTTTTCACCATGACCTGTTCCCCGCACGGGCGGGGATGAACCGGAGGTGCAACCATGAAAACACAACACACGCCGCTGTTCCCCGCACGGGCGGGGATGAACCGCTGGCAAGGGAGGTTTTGAAATGACAGACAACCTGTTCCCCGCACGGGCGGGGATGAACCGAATACTATTGTGCTGAGATTGACGGATTGAAACTGTTCCCCGCACGGGCGGGGATGAACCGAGGGCAGCAGAAACCGGCGAGATTACGCAGAACTGTTCCCCGCACGGGCGGGGATGAACCGCAGATCGAGGCCAGCCTGACCCGCAAAGTAACCTGTTCCCCGCACGGGCGGGGATGAACCGCTAGTTGGTTCACCATACCACGGGATAGAGACCTGTTCCCCGCACGGGCGGGGATGAACCGCAGCCTAGAGAGTAGCAACCCATTACCCCAAACTGTTCCCCGCACGGGCGGGGATGAACCGTACGGTTGTGGTGTTGTCGGGGCATTGGTCACCTGTTCCCCGCACGGGCGGGGATGAACCGAGTCCACCGGAGAAGAGTTGGAGCTGGATGTACTGTTCCCCGCACGGGCGGGGATGAACCGTTTCAGAGACGTATAACGCATAGCTAAGGGGCCTGTTCCCCGCACGGGCGGGGATGAACCGACGCTTGCTAGCATCACTGACGGCGATCTAGACTGTTCCCCGCACGGGCGGGGATGAACCGAGTTGCGAGAGGCCCACGACGCCATGTTGAAACTGTTCCCCGCACGGGCGGGGATGAACCGATGCTAGAGAACCTGGCAGTCAAGATGAATGACTGTTCCCCGCACGGGCGGGGATGAACCGCGCAACAAAAAAGCTGGCCCGGTGCAGTTCACCTGTTCCCCGCACGGGCGGGGATGAACCGACATGGCGGGAGCTTGGCATTGATCGTGATGACTGTTCCCCGCACGGGCGGGGATGAACCGAGCGCATGAAAAAAGAGGGCGACTTCGACAACCTGTTCCCCGCACGGGCGGGGATGAACCGCTACCGCCGGGCATGCCAGGGTGCCCGGCCTGCTGTTCCCCGCACGGGCGGGGATGAACCGCCAAGGACCTGGGCTTTGTTGATACCATAGGGCTGTTCCCCGCACGGGCGGGGATGAACCGCCCGTGTATCAGGCACCATCAAGGGCTTTTTCCTGTTCCCCGCACGGGCGGGGATGAACCGTTGGATGCACCAGATGCAATCGCAAGTGGGGGCTGTTCCCCGCACGGGCGGGGATGAACCGCAGACCCAGCAGTGGCAACGTCACCATTTGGCCTGTTCCCCGCACGGGCGGGGATGAACCGCTGCACGGCAACGTGATAGGCGTCTACCGTGACTGTTCCCCGCACGGGCGGGGATGAACCGCTCGCCAACATAGACGGAGTTTAGTATGGACGCTGTTCCCCGCACGGGCGGGGATGAACCGTAGTTGACCATATAAAAAGACTTACCAGAGCCCTGTTCCCCGCACGGGCGGGGATTGGGCTACCCTTGCTAGCAGTGCGTTCACGTATTGTTTCGTAGCGCCCGTCCCTCGGGGCGGGTGAGGATTGAAGACAACCCCCTTGTCGCTGACATTTAGAATGCGGTAACCATCCAATTTTGACCTCTCTCAAATAATTGAAAATCATTTTCAGGACTGCCTTGACCATAAGGGCCTCTTTCTGCTATTGATAACTAAAATCAGATGGGGGTCGCCATGATCCTGGAAAAAAAGCGGGTGTTTAATGCCTATGCAGCCAAGCAGGGCTTACGATCGACGCGCCAGCGGGATGTGATTCTGGACATCTTTCTCTCAACCCATGAACACCTGAGTGTTGAGGAGTTGTACCTCAAGGTGAAGGCATCCCATCCGGGTATCGGTCAGGCAACGGTCTATCGAACGCTGAAGCTGTTCGTGGATGCCGGGCTTGCCCGCGAGATGACGTTGCCTGATGGCCAGACCCGCTATGAGCATCAGTTGGCGGGGGAACACCATGACCATCTGATCTGTACCCTCTGTAACCGGATTATTGAGTTTGAGGATGCAACTATCGAGCAGTTGCAGCAAGAGATCGCCCAGCGTCACGGCTTTGTGCTTACCGGCCACAAGATGCAGCTGTGCGGCATTTGTCCAGCCTGTTCATCAGCTAATCAAGTAGCAATTCAGGCATAGTCAGTACCGAAGGAACCTTCGATGTCACCTGCCACAACACACCACTCAGAAGCAGCTTCGCCCCGCACCGTCGTGCTGGTGGGCAACCCCAATGTGGGCAAAAGCGTGCTGTTTAATGCCCTGACCGGCAGTTATGTTACGGTTTCCAACTATCCCGGCACCTCGGTAGAGGTATCGCGGGGCAGCACTACCATCGATGGCCAGTCGTGGCAGGTGATCGATACCCCCGGCATGTACGCGATGCACACGATTACCGAGGAGGAGCGGGTAGCTCGCGAAATATTGCTTAATGAGCGGCCGGACGTGGTACTGCATGTGCTGGATGCCCGTAACCTGGAGCGGATGCTGGCCATGACGATCCAACTGATCGAGGCTGGCCTGCCGGTGGTGCTGGTGGTGAACATCATGGACGAGGCCGAACGGATGGGCCTCTCCTTTGATTTGGCTGTGCTTGAGCAGCGGCTGGGGATTCCGGTGATTGCTGCGGCCACGGCCCGCAAACGCGGTATCGAGGAGATTCGACAGGCCATTTCTCGTTTCGGCAGCAGTTGCGGCATGCCGATCGCCTACAGCCGTCTGCTGGAAGGGGATATCGCCGAGGTTGCCCGTTTGATGCAGGGTGACTACGTGCTTTCCAAGCGTGCCCTGGCCTTGTTGCTGCTGCAGGGTGATGATGAGATTACGGCACTGGTGACGGGTGTGGAAGGGGATGGCTATCCAGCCCTTGCGCTGAAGGTGAAAGAGATCGCCTTTGAACGCCGGGAGTCGTTTCACCTGGATCTGTCAATGGAACGCAAGGAGACGGTCCGTCGGCTGATGAATGGCGTGATGCGTGTGGAGGGGCAGCGGCGTGAGACCTGGAGCAGCAGATTCTCGAGGTTGACGGTGCAGCCGCTGACCGGCATTCCACTGCTGCTGGCGACGCTCTATTTTGGTCTGTACAAGTTTGTGGGTGGTTTCGGCGCCGGTACGCTGGTGGATCTGCTGGAGGGTGAGCTGTTTGAGGGGTGGTTTGCCCCCTGGATCATCAAGCTGGTCAATGGCTGGATCCCCTGGTGGTGGCTGCAGGAACTGCTGGTGGGGGAATACGGCATCATCACCCTGGGGCTGCGGTATGCGGTGGGTATTATTCTGCCGATCGTGGCCACCTTTTTCATCTTCTTTTCCCTGCTTGAGGATGGCGGCTATCTGCCGCGACTGGCCTTGATGGTGGACCGGGTCTTCAAGTGGTTCGGTCTGTCAGGGCGGGCGGTGATCCCGATGGTGCTGGGCTTTGGTTGCAGTACCATGGCCACCATGGTGACCCGTACCCTGGAGACCGTGCGGGAACGGGTTATCGCCACCCTGCTCTTGGCGCTGGCGATTCCCTGTTCCGCCCAGCTGGGGGTGATTCTGGCACTGCTGGCAAAAACGCCGGGGGCCTTGGCCGTCTGGGGTGGCTGCATGCTGCTGTTGCTGGTGCTGGTGGGTATACTGGCCGGTCGCCTAGTGCCGGGTGAGGCGCCGATGTTTTACATGGAGCTGCCGCCGATGCGGCTACCGCAGCTTTCGAACGTACTGACCAAGACCTATACCCGTATGCAGTGGTATTTTTTGGAGATTCTGCCGCTGTTTGTGCTGGCCTCGGTACTGCTCTGGCTGGGCAAGATCACCAACAGCCTTGAGCGTCTGATCGACGCGTTATCGCCGCTGATGCATGCCATTGGCCTGCCCCGCGATGCGGCGGTGGCCTTTATCTTCGGTTTCTTCCGGCGCGACTACGGCGCTGCCGGCCTGTATGATCTGCAGACCGCCGGCCTGCTGGACGGTCGCCAGTTGACCGTGGCCGCAGTGACCTTGACCCTGTTCATCCCCTGTGTGGCCCAGTTTCTGATGATGTTCAAGGAGCGGGGCTGGAAGGTGTCGCTGATGATCTTTGGCATGGTCAGTCTGATCGCCTTTGCCAGCGGCTTTTTGCTCAATCGGCTGCTATTGGCGACCGGGTTGCTGGGGTGACCGATGCGTTGTGCATTTTGTGGGCACGAGTTTGAAGAATCAGAAGGGTTGCGGCCCGGCTGCGGCGCCTGCAGTGGCGGCTGCCACGGCATCCACTGTCCACGCTGTGGTTACCGTAATATTCCAGAACCCACGTTCCTGAAGCGTCTGAAAAAAATGGTCCCCGGTATCAAAAAGGAGACAGAATCATGAAATTGTCTGAAAAGGCCGAAGATATCATCGAGCGTCTCTGGATTGAGGTGGAAGAGGAGGGGGGCGCCTTTCTTGACCCTGAAACCATGGGCCTTGCCGCCGAGGCAGAGTCGGTACGCGAGCTGACCAGCAACGCACTGATCGAGCTGCGTAACGGCATGCTGTACATCCGCCCGGAAGGCAGGGAGGTGGGCCGCATGACGGTTCGCCGCCATCGCCTGGCCGAGCGTCTTATGATGGACGTCTTGAACCTGCGGGATGAAACCGGTCAACAGAAGGTCTGCCAGTTTGAACATCTTCTGACCGAGGGGGTGGATACCAAGATCTGTACCATGCTCAATCACCCCACCACCTGTCCCCACGGCAAACCGATACCTCCCGGTGAATGCTGTCTGGAGGCGCGGCGCAGCGGCGACTTGGGAGTGGTTCCCCTGACCGAGTGCAAGTCCGGCCAGGAGGGGGAGATCGCCTACATCCAGACCGACGACAGCAAAAAGATGCAGAAGTTGATGGCGATGGGGGTGCTGCCGGGCAACCGGATCCTGCTGACCCAGGCATTTCCATCCTACATCTTTAAGGTGGGCTTCTCGGAGTTTGCCATCGACACAGCCCTGGCCAGGGAGATTTTTGTCCGCAAGTTGTAGTGTCGAACCGGACAGCCGGATTGACAGCACTGCCGTGGCAGAGGTAGTATCAGCGTTCATTGAGTAGAGAAGGAAAGGTTGGTATGAAGATCATCGTGCTTTTAGGCGACGGCATGTCAGACGAGCCGAACGCCGAACTGAATGGCAAGACTCCGCTGCAGGCAGCAGACACCCCCAATATGGACAACATGGCCCGCGCAGGGCAGGTGGGATTGGCCAGAACCGTACCAAACGGCCTGCCACCCGGCAGTGATGTGGCCAATCTGTCGGTCTTCGGTTATGACCCCCGTGACTGTTACACCGGACGTTCGCCGTTAGAGGCAATCAGTATGGGGGTGGCACTGGGGCCAGACGATGTGGCCTTCCGGATGAACCTGGTGACCCTGCGACCTCACAATGGCCGGGTCTATATGGAGGATTTCTCGGCCGGCCACATCGGCAGTGAGCAGTCCCATCAACTGATAGCCAGTTTACAGGCTGAACTTGGTGACGAGCGTTTCGAATTTCATCCCGGTGTTGGCTACCGGCACCTGTTGGTCTGGCGAGGGGGCAAAGATGCCATGTCCGCTACGCCGCCCCACGATATTACCGGCAAGCTGATCAATGAGTACCTGCCCAAAGGGGAGGGGGCTGATGAGCTGATCCACCTGATGAATTCGGCCCAGATGGTCTTGAAGACCCATCCCATTAATCGTCAACGGGTAGAACAGGACCAGCTGGAGGCCAACTCGATCTGGCTGTGGGGACACGGCAAGACCCCCAGACTTTTGCCCTATAGTGAAAAATTCGGGTTAAGCGGCGCAGTGATCTCGGCTGTTGATCTGATTAAGGGTATCGGCCGTTGTGCCAGGCTGGATGTGATCAACGTGCCGGGCGCCACCGGCTACATCGACACCAACTATCAGGGCAAGGCCGAGGCGGCCTTGGCGGCGCTGGAAACACACGACTTCGTGTATGTGCATGTCGAAGCGCCCGATGAGGCGTCACACAGCGGCAACCTGCAGCACAAGCTGAAGGCGATCGAAGATTTTGATCGTCTGGTGGTGGGTACGGTGTTGGCCGGGCTTGATCGTTTTGAGGATGTGCGACTGCTCTGTTGCCCCGATCATCCCACGCCGATCCGGCTTAAGACCCACACCAGCGATCCGGTGCCGTTCATCATCTATCGTCCGGCGCAATCACAGGGCAACGGGGCGGCCAGCTACGACGAGGCTGCTGCCAAGGGAACCGGCCTGCTGGTTGAGGGAAATCGCATGATGGAGTTGTTGACTGCGTAACCCTAGGGGATGTGTCAGTTGTGTGTGTGGGGCTTTTGATGCAGTTGTCAGGTAGAAGGCTCGCGATTTAGCTGATATCAGCGCAAGAGTCTATCAGAAAGCGGGCGATACTGCGTTGGGCAGGCAGGTTGGGCAGCGAACCGATGGTAAACCAGCGGGCATCTTCAACCTCGTTACCGTCTACCTGAATGCTGCCGCCGCTATAGTCGGCCACGAAGCCCGCCATCAACTGGGAGGGAAACGGCCAGCACTGGCTGGTGACATAGCGTACGTTTTTGATCTCAATGCCGGTTTCTTCTCGTGTCTCACGAATGGCGCATTCTTCCAGTGATTCGCCGACATCGAGGAAGCCGGCCACCAGCCCGTAACGTCCAGCTGCCCATTCCGGTTTGCGGATCAGCAGCAGTTGGTCATCACGCCTGATCAGTACGATGGCGCAGGGGTGAATGTGGGGAAAGTGCTCATAACCGCAATCAGGGCATTTTTTGCCCCAACTGTCGGCAAGCTGGTGGGGTTGGCCGCCGCAGCGTGAGCAAAAACGGCTCATCTGCTGCCAGTGCAGCAACTGTTTGCCGATGCCGGCAATGGTCATCAGCTCGGCGGGAATCCGTTCGCGGAGGGCGTTGAAGGGCTCCGCCACCAGGCCTTCGGGGAGCGTCGTCTGTGATGAAATCGCTGTAACCAGCAGTTGCTGGCCCTGCCAGCTGGCAAAGGCGAGTGGCGGGAACGTCAGCAGTAACTCAGACGGCAACGCTCCCTGCGGTAGTTGCAGCAGTTCACCCTGCTCACAGAGCACCAGGTTTGGTCCCTGCAGCACAATCCAGCGAGCTGGGTGACTATCCCGTGTTTGAGGGGTCGGATGCAGCACAAAACCGCCCGGCAGTGCCGAGCGGTTAAAGGGCAGGTTGATCGTTTCGGGATAGGGCATGCGTTGGTCTCGCGTTTGTGCTGCCAGATGCCTTCTGACTGCACCTGTCGGGCCAGGCAGCTTACATTTCGGCCAGAACCTTGTCGTCATACAGGGACTCAAGCAGGAACTTGTGTTTTTTCTCTTCGCTGGCCATCAGACGCAGGGCATCTTTGACCTCAGGTGCCTCGGCCAAGGCCTCGGCCGCTGTATAGAGTTTGTAGGCAGCCTCCTCGCTTTTCATGGCAAAGACCAGCACTTCCTGAAAACTCATCCCCTCTTTTACTTCCACATCCAGCAGATAATCACCAATCTTCAGATCCGGCACCTTCTGGAAGTTATACTGGGCCAGTTTTTCCTGGGTCATGGCCTCCATCATCCGTTTGTGGCCCAACTCCTGGGCAGCCATTTCTTCCAGCATCTTGCGCGCTGCCGGTGATTTCACGCGCTGGGCAGTGGTGCTATACAGCTGGTAAGCGGCCTCTTCCTTGCCAACCGCAAAGGTGATGACGTCCTGTAAGGTCTTGAAACGTTCCATGATCTTCCCTCGTGTGCAGTGGGTGAAATTGTATACAGTGTTCGTATCTAACAGTCTCGGCAGAGCCTGTCAAGATGATCAGGCCAAAAAATGCAGCTAGTTACTTGACGTGCGGAACAAAGTCCGTACAATCCTTGCCATGTCTACCAAACAATGGTCTTTAGCCCGTCTGCTTCGTCGTTTCTGGTACCTGCTGCTTTGTTTGCTGCTTGTATTCTTTTTGGGGTGGTATCTGTATCTGGTTCAGCCTGCGGGTGATGGAAAACGGGTGTACGGTTTGACGGTTCCCAAGGGGGCCGGTTTTGTCCAGGTTGCTCGTGATTTGGAACGTCAAGGTATTGTTCGCAGCGCCCTCCATTTTCGCCTCGTTGGCCGACTAAAGGGGTTGGATCGACGGATGCAGCCCGGCGATTACCGCCTCAACAGCGCCATGACCCCCGTTGAAATTCTCGAAAAAATGGCCAGCGGTGTGTCGGATGCCCGCAAGTTTGTCGTGCCCGAGGGCTATTCCATCTATCAGTTGGCAGAGCTTCTGGAAAAGCAGGGGCTCTTCGGGGGTAAGGAATTTCTCGCGGTCTGCAAGGATAAGCAGGTGTTACAATATTTTGATATTGGGGCTAAAAGTGTAGAGGGATACCTGTTTCCCGGCACCTATCTGATCGGTTTTCAGTTAGACGTGCGGGGGTTGGTAATGGAGATGGTACGGGAATTCAGGCATCGCATAACCAGTCTGCAGGGGCAGCTTGACCAGTCCGGACTGAGTCTGCACCAGGTGGTTACGCTGGCCTCGATGGTGGAAAAAGAGGCGGTGGTAGCGGACGAAAAACCGTTAATTGCCTCAGTGTTTCGCAATCGCTTGAAAATCGGCATGCCGTTACAGAGTGATCCAACGGCTATTTACGGAGTACGGGCCATTGGAGGTACGGTTACTAGACAGGACCTGAAAAGAAAATCACCCTATAACACCTACCATGTCAGGGGCTTGCCGCCCGGTCCGATCGGCAACCCCGGCATCGAAGCGATCAAGGCGGTGCTGCAGCCGGCTCGCACCGATTATCTCTACTTTGTAGCTCGCAAGGACGGCACCCACCAGTTTTCACGCACGTTGCAGGAGCATAACCAGGGGGTGCGTCAGTTTTTGAAAAAAGGCAAGAAAAGGTAGTCTGCCAGACAACGGTGTCGCGCTAGGTCATGGTGATGCCGTCAGCATCCTCGATCACGATCTCCAGTTCAGCCAAGGCGACCTCTTGCAGGCCAAGAAAATAGGCCTCTGGCGCGTTTGTGAGCGAAAGTGACGGGTCGGCCGGACCGATTGCCCTGCCGCCCTTTTTGCAGGCCAGATTGGCCAGCCGTACCGCCACCAACAGGATGTTGGACTGGTCGAAATCGGCCTTGTGATGGCCGTTGGTGATATCACAGTAGAAGTCCGGGAAGTTCCAGCTCTTCATCAGCTTATAGCCCACCTCTTCATGCATCGCCCCCATGATCTCGCAGACCAGTTGATCGGAGTAGCTGGCTGAGGTCTCATTATTTTTTCGGATATCATCCAGCACTTTCAGCAGGGCCAGCTTGCCGATGTCATGCATAAGGCCGCCCATGAAGGCTTCAGAGGCCAGGCCCGGATAACCGCTCTTGCGGGCAATCCATTTGGCACCTACGGCACAGGCCAGGGCGTGACCCCACAGGCTCTGCATGGCACGGTTCAGGGTTTCGTCAGTTGATTGATAACACTCAAACTGCGAGGCCAGCATGGCCATATTGGCTATTTCCTGGGCACCCAGACGGATAATGGCATCTTTGATGGTGGCGATCTTGGTCAGGCCGGCATAGTAGGATGAGTTGGCCACCTTCAGGACGCGACCCGACAGAGACTGGTCTTCGCCAATCAGTTCAATGATGTCGTCGATCTCGAACGAGCGGGTGCTCAGCAGCTGTTGCAGTTTGACCGCCACGTTGTGGAAGACCGGCAGGTCGTGCAGGTCGCCGCTCAGATGTTCTTCAATCAACTGGATCAGCGGTTTTTCGTGTGTCATCGGGGGTGCCCTCAGGATACGTAGTATCTATGTAGAAGCCGCTTGTAGCAGGGTTTAGGGCAAAATGCAAACAGATGGGGGCTGGCTGACGAGCTCGCGGACACCGCCGAAACTGAGGCGGTGGATCGGGCAGGGGCCATGCTGACGCAGGGCTGTCAGGTGCGCAGCACTTCCGTATCCTTTATGGCGGCCAAAACCGTACTGGGGGTAGAGGTGATCATACTCCAGCATCAGGCGGTCACGAGTCACCTTGGCGATGATCGAGGCGGCCGCAATCGAGGCGCTGCGGCTGTCGCCCTGCTTGATAGTGTGCTGGTGGAGCGGGGAGTCAATGGTGGTGATACCGTCAATCAGCAGGATGTCGGGTTGCGCTGAGAGGTGTTGCACCGCTTGCAGCATGGCCTGGCGGGTGGCTTGCAGGATGTTGATCCGGTCGATCTCTGCCGGCGATGAGCTGCCGATGCCGATGGAAAGGGCATCGGCCATGATCTGGTCGAAGAGCCGTTCACGTTGGCGTTCGGTCAGTTTCTTGGAGTCGTTGACGCCAGCGATGGGGCGGTCTGGTCGCAGGATGACCGCTGCCGCCACCACCGGGCCGGCCAAAGGGCCGCGCCCCGCTTCATCCACGCCGGCGACCAGCTGGTAGCCTCTTGACTGCGCGTGACGTTCAAAACGATAGAGATCGTGGTCTGACGATTCAAAGAGTGATGGTTGCATAGTCAGGAATGAGACCGCATTCGTAAGTGAGTTCAACGCGAAAAGCCCCGCCGAATGACGGGGCTTTTCGAGAGTATCGCCACCACTGGTTATTAACCTTTGGCGACGGGAACGTACTTGCGCTCGCGGATACGGGCAGCCTTGCCACGCAGCTTGCGCAGGTAGTACAGCTTGGCGCGACGCACATGACCGCGGGTTACCACCTCGATCTGCTCGATGGTCGGTGAGTGGATCGGGAAGACCCGCTCTACGCCGATGTTGTTGGAGATCTTGCGGACGGTGAACGACTCACGGACGCCGCCGTTCTGGCGGGCGATCACCACGCCCTGATAGGCCTGGATCCGTTGCTTGTCGCCTTCCACGATCTTGACGTGTACCTTGACGGTGTCCCCTACCTTGAAGGCCGGGGTGTTCTTTTTCATCTGGTCAAACTCGAGCATATCGATGGTGTTCATAGTACTGTTCCTCCTTGATGGAACCATGCTGCATGGTGTGTTTTATGTAGTTAACATCCGATTCTTGCGTTTCAACGTGCGCTCAGTAACCGATCAAGCATGATGGCCGCTGCTGAACGGACTGATAAGTGATTGTAGTCACCAGCGCCCTGGATTGGCTCCAGGACCAGATCTGTCTGTTCAAAGAGCTCGTCGGCCAGCCCCCAGCCGGTACCCAGAGTCAACAGGTGCGGTGCTTCAGGTTGCCGTAGTCGTTCACGCAGACTGCTGAAGCTGATGGCGTCAGTCCGTTGCCGGGCGCCAGTGGCTACGCTGATGACCGGCGTAGCAAAACTC
The DNA here is from genome assembly GCA_002383415.1 of Geobacter sp. UBA4074. Classification (GTDB taxonomy): domain Bacteria; phylum Desulfobacterota; class Desulfuromonadia; order Geobacterales; family Pseudopelobacteraceae; genus Trichlorobacter. The sequence goes on along the minus strand of DFYU01000089.1, from coordinate 3,220 downwards.
TGCTGATAGTCGGTCTGTGCCTCCTGCAGCGAGGCAACTACACGAATGATGCTGAGCGCCTCGCGGCGATCCGGGTTATAGCCGGCTCCCCAGCCATCCTGCCAGTGCCCGACAATCCGCCTGATCATCGCCTGCTGGTCCGTCGAGGGGGTCACCAGATAGTAGCGTGACAGGCCAAAGGTGCGGGCCGCCCGGGCGATGTCATGAATATCAAGGTTTGTGACCGCAGTGGTTACCACCTCACGGTGCTTGTTGTAAACCGGGTGGTGCACCAGTGCCAGGGCCAGGTTGCGGGCTGCGTTGTTGTCAGAGATCATTGCTGCAGTTGCGCCAGATAGGCGCGGTCTCGTTCCGTAAGTGGCGCCGTTCGCAGCAGATCAGGTCGTTGTGCTGCGGTGCGCTGCAGGGCTTGTTGCCGTCGCCATTGGGCGATCAGTGCGTGGTTGCCGGACAAAAGCACCTCGGGTACCTGTAGGCCGTTAAACTCGGGCGGTCTGGTATACTGCGGGTACTCCAGCAGGCCGTCGCTAAAGGAGTCGGTTGCGGCCGATTCGTCCGACCCGAGCACTCCCGGCACCAGTCTGGTAACTGCATCAACCACTACCATTGCTGCCAGTTCGCCACCGGAGAGTACGTAATCACCGATCGAGACCTCCAGATCAACGAACAGTTGGTGGACTCGTTCGTCAATCCCTTCGTAGCGGCCACAGATGATGATCAGTCCCGGTTTCGCAGCCAGATCAACCGCCAGTTGGTGCGTCAGCGGTACTCCCTTGGGGGAGGTGAGCAGCACCAGTGCGTGCGGGTTCTGCTGACGGGTAGCCTCGATGCAGGCTGCCAGCGGCTCCGGCTTCATGACCATGCCGGCTCCGCCGCCGTAGGGGCTGTCATCCACCGTCTGATGCTTGTTGGTGGCAAAATCCCTGATCTGGTGCAGGCCGATCTGAATCAGTCCCTTATCCTGTCCCCTGCGGATGATGCTCTCATCAAAGGGGCCCCTGAACATCTCGGGGAAAAGGGTCAAAATGTCAAACTTCATAGGTCCAGCAACCCCTCCAGCGGGGTAATGGTCATGGTTTTGGCCGGCAGATCGACCTTGCTGATGACACTGGCTACTGCCGGGATCAGATATTCGCGCCCCTGGCCGCTCACCACGTAGATGTCGTTGGCGCCGGTTTCAAGGATGTCGCTGATCGTGCCCAGCGTCTGGCCAGAATCGGTACTAACCGTAAGCCCCAACAGGTCTCGCCAGTAGTACTCGCCTTCGCCGGTTGCCGGCAGCTGCTCCGGCTGCAGGCAGAGTTCACTGCCCACCAGATCCAGCACCTGGTTGATGTTATCAAACCCGGCCAGGGTCAGCAGAAAGGCCGTGCCGTGGTCGGCAGCCCGTCGCAGGCCATACTCGTGCAGCGTGCCATCGGGCCGGCGCAGGATGACCGAGCGTGCCGCCGTCAGGCTGTCCAGATTGCCTGAATAGGACTGCAGGCGTACCTGACCCTTGATGCCGTGGGTACCTGTTATCCGACCAACGGCGATCAGGCTGTCGTGTTCGGCAGACATCACTCGATGATCTTGAGGATCGCCTTCTTGTTGTCCCTGGTGGCTACGGCGTTCAGCAGGGTGCGAATCGCCTTGGCGGTACGTCCCTCTTTGCCGATGATCCGGCCCATGTCTTCCTTGGCCACGGATAGCTTGATTACCAGGGTGTCGTCTTCCATCTCTTCGGTAGTGGTCACCTGGGATGGATCGTCAACAAGAGCCTGCGCGATGGTTTGAACAAGTACCTTCATCTGGCGTACCTCTGTGGGTTAGGGTAACCGGCCAGGCCGGATTGGACGCCGTACAGAAGAAGCTTACAACTAGGCAGCCTTGGCAGCCTGCTCCAGGATGCCCTGATTCTTCAGAATCTGGCGCACGGTGTCGGTGGGCTGGGCGCCCTTGCCGAGCCAGTCCAGGACCTTTTCCACGTTGATTTTGCAGATAGCCGGGCTTTTGGTGGGGTCGTAATAGCCGAGGTTTTCAATAAAACGACCGTCGCGGCGTGAGCGCTCGTCGGCGATCACTACCTGGTAAAAGGGGCGCTTCTTGGCGCCGCCGCGCTGCAGTCTGATCTTGGTTGCCATGGTGTTTCCTCCTGCGTGTGAGTCTCGCGTAGTGTTAGAAAAACGGGTTGTTCGAAAATGTCCATTAACGGCCGAAGGGGAACATCCCTTTGCCGATGCCGCCCAGTCCTGGTAGTCCACCCATCCCCTTCATCAGGTTCTTGGGCCCCAGTTTCTGGAGTTGTTTCATCATTTTTTGTGCTTCTGTAAAACGTTTTAAAAGCTGGTTGATCTCTTGAACCGTGGTGCCGCTGCCTTTGGCAATCCGCAGGCGACGGCTGCCGTTGATGATGGTGTGGTTGGCCCGTTCAGCCGGTGTCATGGAGCGGATGATCGCCTCGATCCGTTTGATCTCCTTTTCACCGAACTGGACGCCTTGCACCTGCTTCATCATCTTGCCCATACCGGGGATCATCCCCATGATGGACTCCATTGAGCCCAGCTTTTTCAGCTGTTGCATCTGGCTCAGGAAATCTTCCAGATCAAACTGGTTCTTCTTGATCTTGCGCTGAAGCTGCTCGGCATCCTTTTCGTCAAAGGCAGCCTGGGCCTTCTCCACCAGGGTCAGTACGTCACCCATGCCCAGAATGCGGGACACCAGACGGTCGGGGTGGAACACCTCCAGGGCGTCCAGCTTTTCTCCCAGGCCAACAAATTTGACCGGGGTGCCGGTAACGGCCTTGATCGAAAGGGCGGCGCCGCCTTTGGCATCGCCGTCCAACTTGGTCAGGATGGCACCGGTCAGGCCGAGTCGCTCATTAAAGCCGCTGGCTACGTTGACTGCCTCCTGGCCGGTCATGGCGTCTGCCACGAACAGGATCTCGCGGGGCTGTACCGCGCTCTTGATCCGTTCCAGTTCGGACATCAGGAAATCGTCGATCTGGTGACGACCGGCGGTATCCAGGATAACCGTGTCGTAGCCGTTCAGCTCGGCATACTTAAGGGCGTCAGAACAGATGACAACCGGATCCTGATCCGGCTTGCTGTCAAAGACCTCAAGCGACAGCTGGCGACCGACGGTCTTCAGCTGCTCAATGGCGGCCGGTCGGTAGACATCGGCCGGCACCAGCAGTGGACGGCGTTTCTGTTTGCGCAGCCAGTTGCCCAGCTTGCCGCAG
>DFYU01000113.1 GCA_002383415.1 Geobacter sp. UBA4074 | reverse complement strand
GCTTCCTCAAGAGGACCAGCCCGTTCGGTTGATTAGATAATGACTGCTGAATCGATGTTGGTAAACACATTGCCCTTCATCTGGTTGCGGTCCATGGCGGTCACCACGGTGCGGTTCTTGACACTCACCACCAGGGCGGCATCACCCATCATCACCAGCGACTCCTTGCCCCCCTTTTGAGCTACATTATTGACGGCACCCTCCAACTGCTGGAGTTGATCGCTGCTGAAGTTGATATTGCGGGCCTTCAGACGATCCTGGGCATGTTGCGAAAACTTGACTCCCTGGGTCTGCTCAAGCAGCTTGGCAAAGGGCGAATCTCCAACCGGCTTGACGGGCTGCCCGCTGGGCGGCGTCGGCCTGCCGACCGGCTGCACCGGGTTGGGAAAATATATCTGATCTATGGTACTCATGACGCGCTAACGTTAGTCACATTTGCAAGCGGTACCGAAGCAAAGCCAATTTTCAGGACTGCACTGCCTGTTGTCAGATCAACCCCGCTCACAATGCCGGTGGTATAGGTAGTGGCCGTTTGCGTCCCGCCAGCAGCATCAACACCGGTGATGGCAAAACTGTAAGCTCCGGCAGTCAACAGATTACCCTGCCCATCCCGTCCATCCCACTGATAGGTAGCAGTACCGGCTGATTGTGGGCCCAGATCCACACTACGCACGGTCTTGCCTGCCGCATCAGTAACTTTCAGTGTAGCACTGTCGGTGGCTACCGGCATTGAGTACTGCATTGCAGAGCTATTGTTCCCATCAAAACTGGCCTGGTTTCCTGTAGCGGTTACTGTGCCGCCTATAAAAGATACCGCTGACATGGCTGTACTGTTGTTTTGTGCTGCCAGCAGGTTGTTCAACGCAGTTGTTGAATTATACGACTGTTCCACCTGAGTAAGTTGCGCAATCTGATCCAGCATAGCTGCCGTATCTTGTGGCTTAAGCGGGTCTTGATATTGCAACTCGGCAATGAACATTTTCATAAAATCATCACTATTCAAACCGTATGTAGTTTTCATAGTATCACTAGCAGTGCTAGTTGTAACAGCACTCGTAGTTCCGGTAATAGCTGTTGTCATCTGTCAGGCACTCCTTCCGTTAGAATCTGACATCCAGGGTCGAATGATACTGCGGTCCAAAGTACTGCATGGTTCCATCCATCTCACCATTACTACCACTGGCGGCCCGGAGTACACCGTACTGCTGGGCCAGGGTGGGTCGACGCTGGCTGGCGGTCTGCCGCCAATCACCGGCTTGTTGCTGATTCAGTCCACCATTGTTGGCAGTGGTAACGTCAAAGGACTCCATCTTGATGTTCTGCCGCGACAGGCTCTCCTTCAGCTGTTCAACCTGTTGCAACAGCGCGTCCCGTACCGCCCGGTGCTCGGCTACGATCTCCACCCGCACCTGCTGATCATCCATTCTGATGTTTAACTGTAGATTGCCAAGATGCTCAGGAGAAAGCTTGAGCGTAATCTGGTCAGCACCCTGCTTGATCTGATGGGCCTCAAGACGATCGGTTACCTGCTTCATCGCCTGCTGTTCCGGTGCCATCCGGCCGGGTTCCACGACAGCTTGCAACTCCTGGGCAGCCTGACGCTGGAGCCCCGTCAACGAGCCCAACCCTGTTGTCTCCAGCTGATTAACCGGGTTTTGGTTCAACTCAAAGAGAGCTGCCTCACCGGCAGGGTCAACGGCTACGACAGCTGCCGTTTGTGCTGCCAGTTCACCACCCTTGGCCTGCTCGAACTGCGAAAAATTCTGCTGTTGTTGCTGGCCTGGTTGGGCTGTTGCTGCAACCACATCGGATGGTTGGGCAAAACGAAACGGAGCCACGGTTGACATAGTGGCCTTTGGGGCTGCCGGTGCTTCGGCAGCCATACTGCGCGCCATTTCTGCCAGCGGTGCTGCACCGGCTTGGGCCACCTTGACAACTTCCGGCTGGCTGGCGGTCTCTGTGGCACGAACTGCTGCCACTCCCTGCTGTTCCGATGATTCACGCTGTTGGTGCTGTGCGCTGTTCTGTGTACCGTTGACTGACACCTTGCCAACGGTAGTTGGATGCTGCATCTCGCTGGCACCATGCTTCACCCCCTGCATGACTGCCTGTTGTTCGGGTTGAGATGCAACCAGCTGCTGAGAAAGCTCAGATATCTGCTCCTCACCACCTTGTGCGACTTCGGCAAGCTCCGTTACGATCGGACTGACTGTCGTAACGGTCTGAACTGCTGCCACATCGGCAAGGATTAACGGTTCGGGCACTGCTGTTGCTGTCACCGTAGCGGTTGCTGCCGTTGGTGCTGCCGGTACCATCATGGCAGCTTGGAAAAAACCGGCCAACTGCTGTGCCATCACCTGTTCATCCGGCTGCGGTGAGATTTGTTGCTCGTCTGCCGCAACAGTCGCACCATCAACCAATCCACTCAACAGTGCAGACAACTCAGGCATGTCCTGATCCGCACCCGACATCGGCATGACGTCCGGCGCAACCTGACCTTCGCTGGTGATCGGCAGGGAAATCCCCATCTGTTGCAATTGCTCCTGAATCTGCCCCAGTAGCGAGCCAAAACCGGCTGCTGTTCCGGCACAAGCGCAGTCAGCACCTGGCATGACCATGGCTGAAGAAGCTGTCGCTGCTGGTGTTGCTGATGCCATCGGCATCATCATCTGTGTTGTTTCCATTGGTTCACCTCCTTTCATGGTGGATTTGTCCAAGGTCCACAGTGACCCTGTACTCTGCTTATCGGCAATGAGCAGTCACCCATTGACCTATTTCTGATCAGTTCCTGATGTTCAGATTTTCGTCAATCCAACGAACCAGCCGGGGCTGATTTACAAATGGCGCCAGTTTCGCGACGGTCTTGGTGTCCAGTCGCTCCAGCAATACGATCGCCTCCGGCTCTGGCAAAGCATCCAGAAGTTTCGCGGACTGTTCAGCCCGCATCGCCTTGAAGAGCTTAACCATCCTGGTTACCTTATCGCCCTGCTGTTTTTTCTGAATTTCTCCCTGGGCTTTCGTGGCCTCGTCATATTTTTTCTTGCTTTCCTCAAGGGCTTTCAACTGTTGCTCCAGCTTTTCCGACAGTTTTTTCAGTTCGGCCTCTTTGGCAGCCAACGCCGCCTCCTGTTCAACCAGCTTCTGACGCCGGGCATCCTGAAGTGCCTTCTCTTCCCGCGCCACCCGGCTGGCCGGCGGCTGATCGGTAGCGGCCGGCAGCATGGCAGGAGCCTGCTGTGCGGTGGTAGCAGGCACACTGCTGCCTTGCAGGGACGAAACCGCCCCTAAAAAGATCACACTCACCACGGCAAACGGTAGCTGTTTCTTCATCGACTACTCTCGACCTTTCTTCTGTACGGCCATCTCATCCAGAAAATCCCGTTCTTTACGTTGCTGTTCCTGCCGGAAAGCATGCTCTTTCTTTTCCTTGAGCGCCTCCAGCACCTTCTTATCTTGAGTGGCCTGCACCAACTCCTCACGGCGGTCTTCCAAAACCCGGTCCAGCGCCACTACGCGTTCTTGCTGGGTCTTGATTTCTTCCCGCTTGCGGGCGAAAAAATCGGTGTACAGCTGCAGTTCAACCACTGAATTGAGCTGGCTCTGCCGCTCAACAAAATCTTTTGACAGTGTGGCCACCCCGTCACGCTCCTGCTCGAGCTTGTCGCTCGCCCGGTCCAGATCCTGGCGGGCAGTCGCAAAGTCCTGTTTACGCATCCGCTCCAGATCAAGCCGGTAGTTCAGCACCTGACGCAGTTCAAAACCTTTCTTTAAGGACATGACCGCCCCTTATCCTTCAAAGATTGCGCGCATGCCTGCCAGCGACTCGTCCACGGTCACCGGATCACCCACCGCCTGTTTTTGAAAGGCCACCATGGCNNCTCCGATATTGATCAGATCCTCTGACTGCCGGTAGGTCGCCAGGGTCTCCTTGAAGCGTCCGGCCAGCTGCCGATGCTGCTCGTCGGTCACATCGCTCATCACCCGGCTGGCACTGGCCAGTACGTCGATCGGCGGGTAGATGTTGCGGGCTGCCAGGTCCCGCGACAGGACGATGTGGCCGTCCAAAATACTACGCATTGCATCGGAGATCGGCTCGTTGAAATCGTCTCCCTCCACCAGCACCGTATAGAGGCCGGTGATGCTTCCTTCGGGGAAATTTCCAGTACGTTCAAGCAGCTTTGGCAAGG
>DFYU01000070.1 GCA_002383415.1 Geobacter sp. UBA4074 | reverse complement strand
GCGCCTGCGGCTGCAGGTGGAGCAGGTGCAGGAATTTACGCCGACCCCCGGTACTGCAGCCAGTTGCATGTACTATACCGGGGTCGATCCGGTCAGCGGCAGATCGGTCTATGTGCCGAGGGGGGATCGCGAACGAAGACTCCAGAAAGGACTTTTATTGCTGCATCTGCCGGAAGAAAGAGCGCGGGTGTGCAAGGCGCTGCAGGAGATGGGGCGTGCTGACCTGCTGGGGCGCCTCGCGCTGCTGGAGGTGCCTGGCGCGCCAGTGAAACAGCACCGCAAGAAAACGCCCCACTGAGTACTCAGTGGGGCGTTTGATCTGCGGCCAACGGAGGTGATTTATTTCGTCTTTAGGACGTTGGCTGCCTGCAGGCCTTTGGGGCCTTGCACGATGTCGAAGCTTACGGTCTCACCCTCAGCCAGAGATTTGAAGCCTTCGCTCTGGATAGCGGAGAAGTGCACGAAAACGTCCTCGCCACCCTCCTGCTCGATGAAGCCGAACCCCTTGGTGTCATTGAACCACTTGACCTTGCCTTGAGCCATCTTTACTTCCTCCTTCGTGGGTTACCGGTCGTGCCGGATACTGTCGATGCCTAAGTTTCCGGAACCGGTGCAGGAGATTCGCCAAGGCAGGCTACATCCAGCGGGTGCTACGTGAGAGTGCTGCATACACGTCCGAAACTTATTGCTGCGTCCCTGTAGCATAGCCGTTTTCCACTGTCAAGCACTATTGATGCACAGCTTACTGCATTTTAACTTCGTTGCTTTTGGTCTGCAGCTTGTTGACCAGCGTAGGGTAGCCGTTGGCCGAGATGATCTTGTTGAACTGGGTGCGGTAGTTGGATACCAGGCTGACCCCTTCAATCACCACATCGTAGACCATCCATTTGCCACCGGACTCCTTCAGCAGACGGTAGTCAACGGTAAACTCATCCTGTTTCTGATTGATGATCTTGGATTTGACCTCAGCATAGTCGCCGTCGATCAGCTCTTTGGTGTAGACCACCTTTTCGTTGTTATAGGATTCGATCTTGCTGGCGTAGGAATTCTCCAGCAACGAGGCGAACAGGTCAACAAACTGCTTGCGTTCGGCAGGGGTGCGCTGGTTCCAATGTTTGCCCAGCGAACGCTTGGCCATTTCTTCGTGGTTAAAGATGGTGCTGAGCGACTTTTTGATGGCGCTGCGCCGCTTTTGCTCACTGGATGCCTTCTTCATCTCCTTGTCGGAGACGATCCTGATGATCTCGTCAACGGTCTGTTGGACGTTGGCAGTTATGCTGGCTGTAGCGGTGCCCGCCAGTAGCAGGCAGGCGAGGGTGATTACAAAAAGACGTTTGAGCATGGTTTCGGTACCTCCAGAAAGGCCTGGTTAGTAGGACGCAGCCGGCTGTTCGCCGATAGCGTATTCAAGGTTGGCCTTGGCTAGTTTGTAGTTGTAAATTGCCTGATAGTGGTCAGCCTTCATCTTGCCGTAGACTTCGACTGCCTCAAAGACATCCTTGGGATTGCCGATACCGAAATCGAAGTTGGCCAAGGCGGCTGCCCCCCATTTTTTGGCACTGGTAAAGGCGTCTTTGGTGATGGTAACCACCTTTTCGGCTTCCTTCATCTCCAGCCAGGCCTTGCGGATTTGCAGCGGAATAAAGGCCTCGGCGTAGTTATTGGTGTTCTGCAGGCGGTTCAGCTGGGCCTGCTCGGCCGCCACTTTAGCGCCGATGATGCCAAAATCCAGGTGCCACTTCATCCCTAAGGCGACACCGCCATAGGCGTGCTGAAAACGGTCGGTGATATAGGGGTTGTCGATCCGGTCGCGCTTATCGGCATAGGCCCACGAGAGTACGCCGGCCAGGAAGATGTCGGGGTAGTAGTTGGCCTTGGCGGCATCCACCAGGGCGGAACGGGCGGCCAGGCCTTCTTTTAGCTGCTTGAATTCGGGACGTTGCAGCCGGGCCCGTTCGATGAAGGTTTCGATGTCGGCGTCCGGATCGTTGTCCATGGTGAGACGCTCAGTGGCGACCTCTATCTCGACGTTGGCCCCCAGGCCCATCCGGGCCTTAAGCGCCGCCAGCGCCAGCCGTTCACCCTTGAGCGCCTCCTCCATGAATTTGTTAACCGTCCCGGCATAGGCATCGATCTTATGCAGATCCATCTCGTCGCCGGAGGGGACTTCGTGTTCGATTAGTTCGCGAACCTTTTTTTTGCCGGCTTCCATGTATTCCTGCAGTTCCGACAGGACCCCTTTCAGCTCGCGGGCCAACAAGACGCCGTAGTAATACTTCTTGACTTCGAGGGCGACTTCGTTGGCCTTTTGCTGTTTCTTGGCTTTGTCCACTTCGATGCCGTGCCCGGCGGCCTTCATGTTTTCACTGATCTTGCCGAAGGTCCACAACGGTTGGGTGATCAGCAGGTCGGCGCTGGTAAACCAGGTCAGATCCTTCATGTTGAAGGAAGAGTCGGTCTTGACGTACGGTGAGATGTCGTCGCGCTTGGCGCCGGGAGCAGGCCCAAACAGGGCCATGACATCGACTTGCGGATAGCGGTATGCACGCGCTTCTTGCTGCTTGGAGAGCATCAACTCAAGGTCGGCCTGGGCTTCACCGACTTCGGGGGCGACCTTGAGCGCGGTGCGGATACATTCGTCCAGCTCCAGCACCAGCAGCGTCTTGGACGGACTTCCGGCCGACGAGGCGGAGGCGGTGGCCAGGCAGAGGCACAGTGCAACTAAAGCCGTTTTCAGGTGCCGTTTCATCTGCTGCTCCTAATCGACGTTACCGTGGATGAATTTACTGACCAGTTCTTCGATATCGATGGCCGATTCCGTCTCGCGGATCTTGCTGCCGTCCTTAAGCAGCCGGTCCGAACCGCCGGGCTTGAGCATGATGAACTTGTCGCCGATGATGCCGCTTGTCCGCACGGAAGCGATCACGTCGTCAGGCAGTTTGGTGCCATCTTTGATCTTGAGTGTGACCTCTGCCCGGTCGCCCGATTGCTTCTCCAGGGCGATCCGTTCCACAGCCCCCACCTCAACGCCGGCCACTTCAATCCGGGCACCCTGCTTCAGGCCGGAAACCGAGTCGAATTGGGCCGCAACCCGGTAATAGTTGCCGCCCCACAGCTCCATTTTGCCGAGCTTGATGGAAAGATAGCCCAGGCAGAGGATGCCGATCAGCATAAAGATGCCAACGGTAAGTTCTAGTTTTGTACTATTCATGGTTTAAGCCACTCCGCTGTTGATCGGTCCGTCAAGACTGCCGCTGATGAACTGGCGCACCACCGGGTGTTCGGAATGCTGTAGTTCGTCCGGCGGACCGAATTGCAAAATTTCTCCCCGGTACAGCATGGCAACCTGGTGTGCCACATCAAAGATATCAGGAATATCGTGGGAGACAATCACCGCTGTAAAGCCGAACTTGGCCTGAGTCTCCTTGATCAGCTGGTGGATCGAGCGCCGAATAACCGGGTCCAGGCCGGTGGTGGGCTCGTCGAACAGCACGATCTGCGGTTCAAGCAGTAGGGCACGGGCCAAGCCGACCCGTTTTTTCATGCCGCCCGACAGCTGGTCGGGGAATTTGCGGTTGACCTCTTTCAGGCCGACCTCCCGCAGGGCCGTGTCTACCCTGGAGCTGATCTCGTCACGGCTCAGGCTGGTCTTTTCCTCCAGGGGAAAGGCCATGTTTTCGTAGACGGTCATTGAATCAAACAGGGCGGCGTTTTGAAACACCATGGCGAACTTTTCACGCACCTGATTGAGCTGGGAGCGCCGCAGGCCCAGGATGCTTGAACCATCCACCAGCACCTCCCCCTGGTCCGGGGTCAGCAGCCCGATCATATGCTTAAGCAGCACGCTCTTGCCCTCGCCGCTGGGGCCGATTATGGCGGTGATCTGACCGGCCGGTATCCGCAGGTTGAGTCCGTTCAGGACAACCTGACTGCCAAAGGCCTTATGGAGATCGCGCAGTTCTATCATAGCAGTATTGAGGTCAGGAAGTAGTCCCACACCAGGATCAGGACCGAGGTCAGCACCACCGATTCGGTGGTGGCCTTGGAGACTCCTTCGGCGCCGTGACCGGCGTAGTAGCCCTTGTGGCAACTCACCCAGGCGATGATGATGCCGAAGGAGTAGGATTTGATAATGCCGGACCAGACATCCTTCCATTCCACCGAGCGGTACATCTCGGTGAAGTAGGCGCCCGGGTTGACCCCCAGCAGTTTAACCCCCACCAGCCAGCCGCCGTAGATGCCGACCACGTCAAAAATGGCGCACAGCAGCGGCATGGAGATCATGGCGGCGATGAACTTGGGCGAGATTAGATATTTGTACGGGTCGAGCGCCATGGTCTCCAGGGCGTCGATCTGCTCGCTGATCCGCATGATGCCGATCTCGGCCGCTATGGCCGAACCGGCCCGGCCGGTGACCATCAGGGCCGACAGCACCGGTCCCAGTTCGCGGATCAGGGACAGGGCCACGGCGGCGCCCAGCATCCCTTCCGAACCGAACTTGGCCAGGGTGTAGTAGCCCTGCAGCCCCAGCACCATGCCGGTAAAGCCGGCAGTCAGCACGATTACGAACAGGGACTTGGCGCCGATGAAGCGGATCTGTTTCAAGACATGCACCGGCCGGCCGGGTTGGCTCAGGATGGAATAGCAGGCATGTAGTAAAAAATGCCCCATCCGTCCTAATTCACGGGTAAAGCTGAGCCCCTGACGTCCTATGGCCTGTACCAGTCCGGTCACAAAGTCCTCTTTGAATATGCGAATACTACGATCAAATTGAGAATATAGATTCAGTTACGGAAAAAGTAAAGGTTTGGCTTAGTCAAGGGGGTCAGGCGACCGCCGGGACGGACAATGAAACGGTGCCCACGCCAAGTGACACGATTGCCGAGAAATGAAAGCAGCCAGGTGCCAAAGGCCAGCAGGTCTCGCAGGGGTAATAGCCAGCCCCAGGCCGGCAGCAGGCGGTCTGTCACCCAGCAGCGGCTGAAGCAGGTGCAGACGGAGGTGCGTACCAGGTAGAGCAAGGCGATGGCCGACAGGGCGGCGGGTAGTGGCCCTGCTGCCAGGGCCAGCAGGATGGCCAGGCCCGGCAGGGTGATGCCGGAGGCCAGGTAACCGGCCGGACGGCTGACCCGCATGGTACGAGCCCAGCGTAGTTGACGTGCGAGGATGCAGCCCAGTGTTTCGGGTTTCAGCATGCTTTCAACAAGCTGACGGTCCAGTGCCAGTTTCCAGCCGGCACGATGGATCTGGTGGCCCAGTTGGTAGTCATCAGCCAGATAGTCGACCAGTGACTGCAGGCCGCCGATCGTCTCCAGTGCCTTGCGTCGAAAAGTCATGGCCGCCCCCAGGGCAAAGGAGAGGCCTTCCAGCTTGTGTGCCACCAGTACGTTGGGGGTCATTTCCGTGGTGAAGGCCAGGGCTTCAAGGGCAGTAACCGGCCCAAGGACCCGGCTGGAACAATAGAGAGAGCTGACCAGGCCCAGCGTGGGATCGGCAAAAGAAGAGGTGACCGACTGCAGGAAGGTCGGCCCGACCCGGATATCGCTGTCGCAGATCATCAGCAGGTCGTACCTGGCCTGGGGAAAGGCGTTGATCAGGTTGGAGACCTTGTAGTTGGGACCGTGGATGGTGCCTGCGATATGCAGACCGATCTCATGCTCAGGAAAATCGGCGATCAGTTGCTTAATGATCGGAATCACCGGGTCGTCGCCGTCGGCCACGGCAAAGATCAGTTGCACTGGCGCGTCGTAGTGCTGTCGGCAGAACGAAGCAAAATTTTCGTAACTGCCCTCGTCCATCCCTTTGACCGGCTTGAGGATGCTGATCGGTACGGAGGCGTGTACAGGCCCTTGTGCCTCGCGCCGCCGGAAGAAGCACCAGCCGCACCATAGCGACAGTAGGCTGTAGGCGGTTGCTGGCAGGACCGCTGCAAAAGGGAGTAGGCTAGGCAGCATGTCCGCTTACCGTTTTCTGGACCAGCAGGCAAAAAGGCGCGCTGGCGCTGACATTCTGTTGCCCCAGGCGCCAGACGTGGAACAGCGGTGCAGCAAGGCTGGACGACCACTGCAACACGGCGTCGGTCTCAACCGCCCCTTGCTCGTGGCCGGGGTAGCAGGTGATCAGCAACAGGCCGCCGGGCGTGAGCAGCTGCAAGGCGCCTTGCAGAGCGGGCAGTGTGGAGTCGGGGCCGGTGACGACACTCCGGTCGCCACCCGGCAGCCAGCCCAGGTTGAAGATAACGGCTGTGACCGGCGCCGGCACCTGGCTGGCAAGTTCAATGTGGTTGAGGTCAAGGAGTGTTACCCGTCCGGCAAGCCCTGCCTCGAGTAGCCGCTGTTGTGTGCGTGCCAGTGCTTCGGCCTGGATGTCGAAGGCCCATACTTGGCCGTTCTCGCCTACCAGATCGGCGAGCAACAGCGTGTCCTTGCCGTTGCCGCAGGTGGCGTCCACTACCCGGTCACCGGGGCGCACGAACCTGCGTAGCAGCAGATGGGTCAGTGGCACCGGTCCGCGCAGGAGCGGTATGTCATACCTGGATTGAGACATGGGGTGTCAGGGTAGCAAATGCAGCCGGGCTCTGCCAACCGCTTTGTTTGCATTGATCGACATGCCGTGCTAGGAAGGTGTCATGATACTGAACCGTGCCATAGCGGATGGCTTGGCGGGCAGGCGGTTGGATGATGTCTTGGCCGACCTGGCGAATATCAGTAAGACGGAAGCCCGGCGGATCATCGACCGGGGCGGATGCGCCGTCAACCGGGCCATGGTGCGAGTCGCTTCACGTGCTGTAAAGGTCGGCGATCTGCTGACCGTTGGTCTGATGCAGGCCGGCGAGTTTAAAGAGCTGTTGCTGGGGCCGCAGGCGATTGTCTATCAGGACCGTGATCTGCTGGCGGTCAACAAGCCGTCCGGCGTGGCCAGCCAGCGGACACCTTATCAACTGAAGGGCACCCTGGAATACTGGGTGGCGGAGGAGTTCGCACGTCAGGGGATCAGGGAACCGGTGCGGGTCATCCATCGCCTTGACCGCGGTACTTCCGGATTGATGCTGTTTCCGAAACAGCGGCAGGCCGCGGCCTATCTTTCTGAGTTGTTTAAGCAAGGAACCATACAAAAACGTTATCTGGCCCTGGTGACCGGTACGCCTCCGGCAGAACAGTGGTGCGCCGACGGGTCCATCGGCAAGGTGGGTACCTCGCGCTACGGGGTCCTGGCCGAGGGACGGGCGGCCCGCACCCTGCTGCGCTGCCTGGCGACCGCTGGTGGCAGGTCGCTGATCGAGGCTCGGCCCCTGACCGGCAGGACCCACCAGATTCGGGTCCATCTGGCAGCCGCTGGACTGCCGATAGTGGGTGACACGACCTATGGCGGCGCAGCAGCTCCCCGGTTGTTGCTGCACTGCAGCGGGCTTGAGTTTGTCGGGCGCGATGGCCGACCGCTGCATCTTGCGGCGCCACCTGCAGCGGATTTTGTTGCATTATGTGGGGACTGCTGGCCGGTTGCGGATGATTCCTGAAAAGTTTGTTTGCACCAAGCCGGGCTTTATGGTAGCGTTTCTGCCTCGCAGCATACCCTTGTGTTTGACGTTTTCTCAGGTTAAACAATAACTTATGTCAAAGATCATCTGCATCGCCAATCAGAAAGGTGGGGTGGGCAAGACCACCACTGCCGTCAATCTGGCTGCGGCCCTGGCTGCCACCGAGCGTCCGACGTTGCTGGTGGATATTGACCCACAGGGAAACGCCACCAGTGGCGTTGGTGTGGATAAAGCCCGGCTGTCACACTCGATCTACGACCTTTTAATCAATGAGGTTGATCCGGCTGCCCTGGTGGTTGACACCGGCCACCCGTTTCTGCATATCCTACCGGCCACCTCGGATCTGGCTGGCGCCGAGCTGGAGCTGGCCACCGAAAGTGGCCGGGAACAACGGCTCAAATATGCCCTGGCGGCTCTGGCAGAGCGTTATCGCTATATTCTGATCGACTGTCCCCCCTCCTTGAATCTGCTGACCGTTAACGCCATGACCGCTGCCGACACGGTGTTGATCCCGTTGCAGTGTGAATTTTATGCCATGGAAGGCTTGTCTCAGATCTTGCATACGATCAGCCTGATTCAGAAAGGCTTGAATCCGTTGCTGAAGATCGAGGGGATCCTGCTGACCATGTACGATAGTCGCGGCAATCTGGGCAAGGATGTGGCATCCGAGATTCGTGAACACTTTCCGCGCGAACTGTTCGAGACCGTGGTGCCGCGTAACATCCGGCTGGCTGAGGCGCCGAGCCACGGCAAGCCGGTTATCTACTATGATATTACCTCCAAAGGGGCCGCAGCATACCTGCAGCTGGCGCGGGAGATGATTCAGCGGGAGGAAACCCCTAGTGCTTAAGAAAAGTGGATTGGGTAAGGGGATGGCAGCCCTGTTGCCGGTGGTTTCAGTGGCAGAGGATAAGAATTACTTTCTTTGCCCGATTGAGAAGATCCGGCCTAACCCGAATCAACCCCGCAAGCAGTTCGCCCCGGAAAAACTGGAAGAGCTGGCCGCCTCCATCAAGGAGAAGGGGATCATTCAGCCGCTGGTGGTCACCCAGAAGGACGGCTACTACGAGATCATCGCCGGTGAACGTCGTTGGCGAGCCTCGCAAAAGGCCGGTCTGCGTGAACTGCCGGTGGTTATCCGCGAGGCCAGCGAAGATGCGATCATGGAGCTGGCCCTGATCGAGAATATCCAGCGCGAGGACCTGAACGCCATCGAGGAGGCCCAGGCCTACAAGGCGCTGGTCGAGCATTTTGGCATCTCGCAGGACGAGGTGGCCAAGCGGGTCGGCAAGAACCGCACGACAGTCACCAATGCGCTGCGCCTGCTGAGGTTGCCGGATGAGATTCAGCAGGATGTGGTCGAAGAGCGGATGTCTATGGGGCATGCCCGGGCCCTGCTCGGGCTCGAGAGCGAAGAGTTGATCCACAAGGCCCGCCACGAGATCCTACACCGTCTGCTGTCGGTCCGTGCAGCCGAAGAGCTGGTTAATCGGCTCAAGCGCGGGCCCCGGCCTGAAGCGGCCAAACCGGCCCGTCAGCCAGACCTGCTGATGGTGGCCCTTGAGGAGCAGTTGCAAAAACAGTTTCAGACCCGGGTGGCCATTCGGCGAGGTGCGGCCGGCAAAGGGGCGCTCGAGATCCACTTCAACACCACCGAAGAGCTGACCAGAATCGTTGATCTGTTGCAATCGTAAGACGGTGTTACGGTACTCAGCCATCTTTTCCGTTGACAGATTGCGATTAACTATGATAGCTAACGAGCGTTTTACGCCTGGCTTTTAGCCAGGTTTCTGTTTGTGGGATACAGTATACAAATAAGCTGTCGCTGAAGGGGTAGGCCGTGATCAATCTTGATCTTGCGTTTTTCATCCAGATCATCAACTTCGGTATCCTGGTGCTGGTTCTTAATCTCTTTCTCTATAAGCCGCTCAGGGCTGTGCTGGCCAAGCGTCGCGAGGAGATTGAGTCGTCCCGTGAGCGGACCGGTGCCGTTGACCAGCAGGTGCAGGAGAAGGTGGCCGAGTATGAGGCCCGCCTGCGTGATGCCAAGGCAGAGGTTGGTGCCAAGCGGGCCGAGCTGGTGAAGGAAGCTCAGGCTGAAGAGGCCACCGTGCTGGATAAGGCCCGGGCCGAGGCCGCTGCCTCAGTGGCATCGATTCGTGAGCGGATCGCCAAGGAGTCTGCCGACGCACGGACCATGCTGCAGCAGCAGGCTCAAGTCTTGTCTGGCGATATCTGTGAAAAAATTCTGGGGAGGAGCCTCTAAGATGGTGGTGTTCAGTGAGCGTCGTTCCAAGCTGATCCTCTCCGCTCTTTCGCTGGTGGTTGTGCTGTTGCCTGCCGCCCTGGCGCTGGCTGCCGGCGGTGGTGGTGAGCATCATGCCGACAGTGGCGCAGTGATGAAGGATTTTGTCTGGCGGGTGGTGAACTTTGTCATCCTGGCGGGGATCGTCTTCTGGGCGCTGAAAAAGGCTAACTTGAAAGGTTCCCTGGCTGACCGTCAGGCGCAGATTGAAAAGAGTCTGCGCGAGGCCCGCGAGGCCCGCGAGGCTGCCGAGGCCAAGCTGAAGGAGTACACCGAGAAGCTGGCCAAGGCCAATCAGGAAGTAGATGAGCTGCGGGCCGCCATGCTGCAAGAGGCGGAAGCCGAAAAGCAGCGCATCATTGCCGAGGCCAAGCAGGCGGCTGAGAAGGTGGCCAAGCAGGCGGTACAGGCAGCTGATCAGGAGGTGCTGAAGGCACGGAGTGAGTTGCGCGCCGAGGCAGCCCGATTGGCGGTCGAGCTGGCTGCCGGCAAGCTGTCCGGAGCCGTGCAGAAGGCTGACCATGATCGCTTGGTGCAAGATTATCTTGGGAAGGTGGGACAACTGTGATCAATAACGCCATTGCCAGACGGTATGCCAAGGCACTGGTCCAGCTTGGCTCGGAAAACGGACTGATTGAACGCTTCAGTCAGGAGTTGAAGGCGATCGATGGTCTGGTGGCCGGTAATGCCGAGTTGCGGGCTGCCTTTGGAAACCCGGCCTTTACGGCTGAACAGAAAAAGCAGATCATGCGTGATCTGATCGCCCGCTTGCAAACCTCGGAGTTGGTTGCCAACTTTGTGCTGTTGCTGGTGGATAAAAATCGGGTCGCCTTTCTGGGTCAGATCGTTGAAACCTATGAAAAGCTGGCTGATGAGCAGTCCGGTGTGATCCGTCCGGTTATTACGACGGCGTTTGCCCTGGATGATGCACAAATCGCCTCCATTAAGGGTGCGCTTGAACAAAGAACCGGCAAAAAAGTACTGCCGCAGGTGACGGTTGACCAGTCACTGATCGGCGGTGTAGTTACGCAAATTGGCGATATTGCCTACGACAGCAGTGTCAAATCACAGTTAGCACGGATTAACGATATACTACAGAAGGGGTAAACGCTTCTATGGAACTCAGAGCCGAAGAAATCAGCGAGATTATCAAGAAACAGATCAGTGGGTATGGCAAGGAGGTAGAGGTGTCGGAGACCGGCACAATTATCTCCATCGGTGACGGTATTGCCCGTATTCACGGTCTTTCCGGTGCCATGGCAGGCGAGTTGCTGGAGTTTCCCGGCGGCGTGTCGGGCATGGTGCTCAACCTCGAGGAAGATAACGTCGGAGCCGCCATCCTTGGTGAATTCGCCGAGATCAAAGAGGGCGACACCGTTAAGCGCACCGGCCGGATTACCGAGGTACCGGTTGGCGACGCTCTGATTGGCCGCGTGGTGAACGCCATTGGTCAGCCGATCGACGGCAAAGGTCCGATCACCACCAGCACCTTCAGCAAGGTGGAGATCAAGGCCCCTGGTATTGTTGCCCGTAAGTCGGTCCATCAGCCGATGGCCACCGGTCTCAAGGCGATCGACTCCATGGTTCCGATCGGGCGTGGTCAGCGTGAGCTGATCATTGGTGACCGTCAGACCGGCAAGACCGCCGTGGCGATCGATACGATCATCAACCAGAAGGGTGGCGATGTTGTCTGTATCTACGTCGCCATTGGCCAGAAGCGTTCCACCGTGGCCCAGGTCGTTTCCAAGCTGACCGAGCATGGTGCCATGGATTACACCATCGTGGTTGCCGCCACCGCTTCCGAGTCGGCTCCGCTGCAGTTCATCGCTCCCTACACCGGCGTTACCATGGGTGAGTACTTCCGCGACAACAAGAAGCATGCCCTGATCATCTATGATGACC
>DFYU01000108.1:18392-18621 GCA_002383415.1 Geobacter sp. UBA4074 | reverse complement strand
CGGATCGCCCGGCTGCAGGCCATGCGCTAGCCGCAACCTGACCGTTACCCGAGACCCAAAGGAGTACGCTTGATGGCAACGTTGCGTTTGCTGCAGCAAAAAATGACGTCGTTTAAGGCCGAACACGGCTCACAGCACGCCCCCACGGTGAAGCTCTGATGACCGCCACACATGGTCTCTGGGTGGCCTTTGGCCTGTTGATGCTGGTGATGCTGGTGGTGGACCTGGG
>DFYU01000108.1:0-18356 GCA_002383415.1 Geobacter sp. UBA4074 | reverse complement strand
TGGAGTTCATGACCGGCTACCTGATCGAGCAGTCGCTCTCCGTGGACAACCTGTTCGTGTTCATCATGATCTTCACCGTCTTCGGCGTACGGGGTGAACTGCAGGCCCGGGTGCTGAAGTGGGGCATCCTGGGGGCGGTGGTGATGCGGCTGGTATTCATCTTCCTTGGAACTGCACTGTTTAAGGAATTCCAGTGGCTGTTCTACGTCTTCGGCGTCATCCTGCTCTACACCGCCTGGAAGATGGCCTTTGGCGGTGACGAGGAGATGGAGCCGGACAAAAATCCGCTGGTGCGGCTGACCCGCCGCATCATACCGATGACCAAGCGAATTCGGGGTGACTGGTTCTTCACCCGTCGGCTGGGGATGCTGGTGGCCAGCCCGCTGTTCATGGTGCTGCTGGTGATCGAGAGCAGCGACTTGGTCTTTGCCATGGATTCGATCCCGGCCATCTTCGCCATCACCCTGGATCCGTTCATCGTGATCACCTCCAACCTGTTCGCCATCATGGGCCTGCGTTCGTTGTTCTTCCTGCTGTCAAACCTGATGGGGATGTTTGCCTGGCTGAAATACGGCATCTCCCTGATCCTGGCCTTTGTGGGGATCAAGATGATTCTGATGATGCAGGGGGTCCATATTCCGATCGCCCTGTCGCTGGCCGTGATCGCCACCACTCTGACCGCATCGGTGGTGCTGTCGCTCCTGTTCAGCAAACCCAAGGACGACGAAGTCCTGGAGACCATTTAAACAAAAACTATGAAAGGACAGTGCAGCCCATGCCGAACAAAGACAAAACCAAGAGCGCGCAGCACCTGCGCAACATCATCTCGTTCCGAGTCAGCGACCAGGAACTGGACCTGCTGGAGCAGCTGCGGGGCGACCGTAGCACCAAGCTGTCCACCGTGCTGCGCCAACTGCTCAAGCTGGTGATCGACAACCAGCCGGCGCCAAGCCGACGTCGTAGCCACAGTGCCGAGCGTAGCCTGAAGAGCGTGACCGCATGACACGCCGCTGGCTATTGCTGGCCCTGGCGGCCCTTTCGGTACTGCCCCTGGCAGTACAGCTGATAAAGGCCGGTTGACAACCGCCAAACCAATTGTGTATCGTTTCAGTATGCAATCTCGTCATCAGATCAACTGGCTGGGAAGCACCTTGGCACTGCTGGCACTACTGAGCGTCCTGCTGGCGCCGGTTGCAGCAGTCTGCCACACTGGCCAGGCCACGGCGCCGGCGGCCATGGCAGACCAGCAGCCTGGCGGCTGCGACGACTGCGATGATCACCAGAGCCAGCCTGATGACGATGGTTGCTGCAGTTCTTCGGCCTGCTCATGTGCCTGCCACGCACCACTTACGTCAACGGTGATGTTTCCCCCCACACCGCTGTCCAGCTTCGAACCGTTCAGAGAGGTCACCCACCGCCTGCCGGTCGTGTACCTGACCATCTTCGTCCCCCCGCAAAACCGCTCCTGATTCCGGCATACCGTCGGAAAGCCTGCGCTTTCCCTCTGTCTCCGTGTTGCTAACGGACCTTGTCTGCTGCCTGCGCCCCTGGGCGCAGCACCAAGGAGCGCCATACCATGTCTGTACCGCAACGAGACATCCCTACCAAAGCCTGGGATGCCCTGGCCCCGACTTGCGGCCTATCTGGCGCACTTCAGCATCATCATGATCTTTATCGGTGCCATCATCGGCAACCTGTTCGGCTTTAAGGGCTTCTTGGCCATCCCGGAAGGTGAAACTGTCAACAGCTTTACCGACCGCCAAGGCAACGTGCAGCCACTGGGCTTTGAACTGCGCTGCAACCATAAAAGGAAAACACCATGAAACAGATACTGATCCTCGCTACCCTGCTGGTTGCCGGCCTCCTGGCCGGCTGCAACAGCGATACTCACAAGCAGCTAACCCCCCAGGGCAACGTGGTACAGATTCCGCTGGCCGAACTGCAACCGACGCAGGCCAGCTTCTACAAGGTCAGCCTGAACAATGGCGAGGTGCACTTCTTTGCGGTCAAGGGAGCTGACGGCCGCATCCGCACCGCCCTGGATGCGTGCGACGTCTGCTACAAGGAGCGCAAAGGCTATCAGCAACAGGGCGACGTGATGCTCTGCCGCAACTGCAACCTGACCTTCCCGATCGACCAGATCGGTCCTTCCTCGGTGGGCGGCTGCAACCCCCACTTCCTGCCGTCTCGGATCGAGGGTGACCGCCTGGTGATCGACGTGGAGCAGTTGCAGAACGGAACGCGGTACTTCCCATGAAACCTTACCATATTGCACTGAAGAATCTGCTGCGCCGGCCAGCCCGGATGTTCTTCCTGACCGTGGCCTTGGCCGTGGGATTGGCTGCGGTGGTGGCACTGGTAACCCTGGCCAACTCCATGACCGCCGACATTGAGCACACCATGGACCAGTTCGGCGCCAACATCCTGATCACCCCCAAGAGTAACGACCTGGCCCTCTCCTACGGCGGCATCAGTCTGGGGAGGGTCGCCTTTGACCAGCGTGAATTGGACCCCTCGGTGCTGGAGCGGATCCGCACCATCAAAAACCGGCAGAACATCGCCGTGGTGGCCCCCAAGGTGCTGGGGACGGTGACGCTCAAGGGACGGGAGCTGCTGCTGGTGGGGGTCAATTTTGCAGCGGAACTACGGCTGAAGCCCTGGTGGCGTTTAAGCGGCACGGAGCCCGGCGGTGAACAGGACGCCCTGCTGGGTAACGCTGCCGCCCTGGCCCTGGGGGTCAAGCCTGGCGAGCAGCTACAGGTCGGCAACCGGACCTTTACCATAACCGCCACCCTGCAGGAGACCGGTTCCCAGGACGACGGCCTGCTGTTCGTGCCGTTGGCCGCAGCCCAGGCCATCACCGGCAAACAGGGCCAGATCACCCTGATCGAGGTGGCGGCGCTCTGCACCGGCTGCCCGATCGGCGAGATGGTGGAACAGATCAGCGGCGTGCTGCCGGACGCCAAGGTCAGTGCCATCAAACAGGTGGTAGAAGGCAGACTACAGACCATCGGCCAGCTGAAACGTTTCTCGCTGGGCATGGGAGGGGTGATCGCCCTGATCTCGCTGGCGCTGGTCTTTGTGACCATGATGGGCAGCGTGACGGAGCGCAAGGTGGAGATCGGCATCTTCCGGGCCATCGGCTACCGCACCGGCCATGTGATGGGGATTATCCTGCTGGAGGCGGGACTGGTGGGACTGATGGCCGGTTTGATCGGCTACGGCCTGGGGATCGGGGCTGCCGTTGTGACGCTGCCGCTTATGGCCAGTTCCGACCACCCGCACCTGCTGGTGCAGTGGCAGGTGGCCCTGCCGGCGGTGCTGTCGGTGTCGCTGGTCAGCCTGATGGCGGCCTGGTACCCGGCACGACGGGCGGGAAAGATGGACCCGGCAGATGCGCTCCGCAGCCTGTAACAACCTGATTGACCAGCGATGGCGCAAGGCACCTTGAGTGAATAGGAGCGTTTCGTTGCTACGCTTGGCGACATGCAGCGCAAGCGTCGCTGCTGTTTGAGCCCGCAGGGCGAGTTCAGCGACGATAGCGGAATGAGCCTAGCGCAGCAGAAGCGCGACTTCTGAACGGAAGGCGCCTCGCGCCACCGATATAAGGAACCAACGATATGATTACCGTAACCAATCTGATGAAAAGCTACCCCTCAGGCGAGGGTGAAGTACGGGCGCTGCGCGGGATCGACCTGACGGTTGAAACCGGCGAGTTTGTCTGCATCATGGGGCAGTCCGGCTCGGGCAAAAGCACCCTTTTGACCATCCTGGGGGGCATGTGCCGCCCCAGCGACGGCAGCGTCACCATCGACGGCACTGCCCTCTACGGACTGGACGACGATGGTCTGGCCGATTTCCGGGCGCGCACCTTCGGCTTTGTGTTTCAGTCGTTCCACCTGGTGCCGTACCTGACCGCCCTGGAAAATGTGATGCTGCCGCTGGCACCGCTCAGGCTAACTGCGCCTGAAAAACGCAGCATGGCCAGTGAGGCCCTGGCACGGGTGGGACTGGCCGGCAAGGAGGCACGCCTGCCCAGCCGGCTCTCCGGCGGTGAACAGGAGCGGGTGGCCATCGCCCGGGCGGTGGTCAACCGGCCAACGATCCTGTTTGCCGATGAGCCCACCGGCAACCTGGACAGCGCCACCAGCGACCAGGTGATGGCACTGTTTGCCGAACTGCACCAAGCCGGGCAGACCATCGTGATGGTGACCCACAACCCGGACAACGGACGCTACGCCCAGCGCACTATCCGGCTCAAGGACGGCCTGGCGATCAGCTAGACGGGCAGCAGCAGGTGCAGGAGAGGCCCTTGGCTTTGTCAAAGGCCTCCCGCCCTTCCTTGAAGGAGAGCCAGGCGATCAGCAGGGCGCCGATGGCATCCAGGCTGCCGATGCCGGTCAGACGGTAGCCGAGGCTGGAGGCCAACAGCACCAAGGAGAGATGCAGGCAGGCCCGGGAACAGGCCGCATCGGCCAGGATGGCCGGTGAATTGAGGGCCGTGCCCACTTTGACCTTGTAGTGGATCAGGGCCCACATGAAGGAGATCGAGACCAGCGCAATCACGATCCCCCACAGGGTGGTCTCGGGCCGATGCTGCTGATACAGGTTGAGGCCGGCGGTGGCCACCAGGCCAAGGGTCAGCAAGTAGAAGGCACTGCCGGTGATCCGCAGGGCGCGCTGCTCGAACTCGTCGCGGGTCTCGCCGCCGTTGGCACGGATCCGGCGCAGCATATGCCAGACCCCCACGGCCGAGATCACTTCGATAAAGGAATCGACGCCAAAACCGAACAGTGCCAGGGTCTCGTCGTTGATCCCCATCCCGACCGAGACCAGGCCTTCCAGCAGGTTGTAAAAAATGGTGAACAGTGCCAGGGCATTGGCGTAGCGGTGCAACTGATGCTGGGTATACTGGTGCATGATGGACGCGTAGCTCCTTGTCGCTGCGAACTGGTGGACTGGCTGGGGTACAAACCGTCAGTTACTCAAGACGAACCGTCCCTGCTTGTCAAGTTTTTTGCTTTACTTTATCAGTCGACAACCCTAAGGTTTCTTAAATGCTACGCATGCTTACCACCCTGATACTGCTGTTCAGCCTGCTGACCGGCAGCCTGCACGCCGGACACGATCTGGCCGGCGGTGATGCGCACCACAGCGATGGCTGCTCGCTGAGCTCAGCCTGCGCCACACCAGACCACCCTTGCCATGACCAGGGCACCAGCCACAGTGATCACTGCTGCGGCTCACACTCGCAGCAGCAGGCAATCAGCGTACACGCCATCTCTTTCTCTCCGCCTTCACTGGAAAAACAGTTCACCGCCGTTGTGCCCCATCTAGTTCCGCAGGACTATTCACGCATCCCGTTCATACCACCACGCACCGCCTCCTGATACCAACCCAGCACCACACTACTGATTAACCAACCGTACCGAGGAGTCTGTCCATGCGCATTATCCGTC
Organism: Geobacter sp. UBA4074; assembly: GCA_002383415.1. Taxonomy (GTDB): domain Bacteria; phylum Desulfobacterota; class Desulfuromonadia; order Geobacterales; family Pseudopelobacteraceae; genus Trichlorobacter. Next base: position 12,897 of record DFYU01000108.1, on the reverse strand, counting down.
ATGCGCCGACACTCATCCTGTGTGCCTGCCTGTTCACCGTTCCTGGCCTCGCCCAGGCAACGGAACCCGCGCTGACTGCCGATATGGCGGTTGCACAGGCATGGGCGCACAGCCCCGAGTTGTCGGCCGATAGAGAAGAGATCACCGGGCTTGAACAGGCAGCCGGGCACCTGCCGCTGTTGGCCAATCCGGTACTGGAGTTGGAAGGGACCACCGGCAGCCTGACCGGCAGTCCCGACGAGCGCAGCGTCGGTATCGCGCTCAGCCAGGAACTGCCGCTGGCCGCCATTGCCAGCCGGCGCAAGGCCGTTATCCGCGCCGAGGCCGAGGCGGCGCGTCTGCAGCTCGAAGCCCGCAAACGCAGCCTGGCCGACCAGGTTCGCCGGGCCTGGGGCGCAGCTGCCCTGGCCAGTCAGCGCCTTGAACTGCTCCGCAACCAGACCATGCTGGCCGAGACATTACTGGTCATTGCCCGGGAACGTTTCGCCGCCGGCGATCTGCCTGAGTTCGAGGTACAGCTGGCCGACCTGGACCGGCAGCGACAACTGCTGCGACAGGCCGAACAACAGGCCGAGCTGATCCGTGCCCAGCGACAGCTGGCCCTGCTGATGGGGCTGGCCGACGGCCAACCCCTGCCGCCCCTGGCCCCGCTGGCCATGCCGCAACAACCGTTGCCGTCCGATGAGCACCTACTGAGCGATGGCCTCGCACACCACCCTGACCTGGCACTCAGGCGTCAAGAGCAGCAGCGTGACGAAGCAGCCCTGGCCCTGGTCCGGGCCGAGGCGATTCCAAGCCTGACGGTGGGCCTTGCCTACCGTAACGAACGGTCCTCCCAGAACAGCTACCAGCTGAACGGAGGCCTGCTGACCCCCGGCACGGAACGAACCACGGACCATATCCTCGGCCTGAAGCTCTCGATCCCATTACCGCTGTTTTCCCGCAACCAGGCCGAGATCTCCAAGGTACACGGACTGGCCAACGCCAGCCGCCATCGCGTCGAGTCCGCCCGGCGTGCCGCCGCTGCAGAGCTGCGGGACCTGCTGGCACACTACCGGCTGGCATTGACAGCCCTGGAGCTGCACCGCACCACCCTGGGGCCGGTGGGCCGGGAAAACCTGCAGATTCAGCAGGAGGCCTTCAAGCAGGGCGAAGTAGGTATGCAGACCGTGCTGGATGAGAAGCGGCGCTTTACCGAACAACAGGAATCGGAATTAAACGCCATAAAAACGGCCTACGACAGCTACAGCCGTCTGCAAAGCCTACTTGACACCCATACAACAGAACGAGGCAAACCATGAAGATACGCATCTCTGGGCTACTGTTGGCACTGCTGCTGGCAGTAGCCAGCGGCTGCTCCACCAAGCAGCACGAGCAAGACCATACCGATGAAGCGGCTGTACAGGTTACGGCCTGGAGCGAAAAAAGCGAGCTGTTTATGGAGTATGAGCCGCTTAAGCCAGGCAAAAAGGGGAGTTTTTTGATTCACCTGACCCGCACTGCCGACGGCAAACCGGTAGCCGAGGGGTCGCTCAAGCTGGTCCTGAAGCCGGCAGCGGGTCAGCCGCTAACCGTTACGGCCCCTGCCCCGATCCGGCCGGGTGTCTATCAGGTTGAACTAACCGCCCCGGCGGCAGGCCACTACACCCTGGAACTGCTGCCGCAAGGAAAAGGATTCACCGACCGGATCGAACTGTCCGGCATCCGGGTTGGAACCGCTCCGCCGGCCGCACCGCCAGACAAAAAGGAAACCGGCCAGAAGAGCGACGGGCATGCCGAACATGATGACCACGAAGGCCATGACCACGGGGCAGAACCGCATGGCGATGGGCACGATGAAAATCCGGTGGTAGCTGGCGATGGCGGCGGCACCATCGCCCTGCTGAAAGAACAGCAGTGGGCCCTTGACATGCTGATCAAGCACCCTGAACGCAGGCGACTGAGCGGGCAGATCACCGCCAGCGGCGAGCTGATCGCAGCCAGTGACGCCGAGGCCACCGTGGCAGCACCGCTGTCCGGCATTGTCTCCGTATCCAGACCGTTGCCCTACCTGGGCAAGCGGGTGGCCAAAGGTGAGCTGATCGCCCTGATCGAACCGCCGATCCGTCCCGACGGCGGTGCCGGCCAGTTCTCGGCTGCCCTGGCCGAGGCGCGCAGCCGTGCTACCTTGGCCCGTCAGGAACATGAGCGGGCCCAACGCCTGTACGAGGCCAAGATCGCCCCCCGCAAGCGGGTGGAGGAGGCTGTCGCCGCGCTGGACAGCGCACGGGCTGCGTTGGCGCCGTTGGAGAAATCGGCGCTCGCGCTGGGCGGTGACGGCGGCGGCCGGCTTACGGTACGCGCCCCGCTCAGCGGCACTGTGGTGGAGGTCTTCTCCGGCACCGGCCGGGGGATCGAGGCCGGCCAGCCGATTGTGAGGATTGTCAATACCGGCACGCTCTGGCTGAAAGCAAACCTGCCGAGCCTCGAGGCCGGCAAGCTGCCGCGCCAGCCTACAGCCCAGTTTACCGTTACCGGCCAGCAGGGCAGCTTTAGAGCCGGGCGGCTGATCTCAGTTGGGGATATGCTCGACCCCCAGAGCCGTACCTTAGCCGTACTCTTCAGTGTGCCCAACCGGGATGCCCGGCTGAAGGTGGGTATGTTCGCCACGGTGTCAGTGGCAACCGGCGAAGCACAGGAAGGACTGGTGCTGCCGGCCGAGGCACTGGCCGAGGACGAAGGCCGCTTCTTCGTGTTCGTGCAGACCTCGGGCGAGCGGTTTAGCCGGCGCGAGGTGCAGATCGGCCAGAAGCAGGACGGCCTGGTGCAGATACTGCAGGGGCTTGACGAGCACGACCGGGTGGTGGTGCAGGGTGCCTACTATGTGAAACAGGCCGCCACGGCCGCCACCAAGGAGGACCCCCATGCCGGACACGCCCACTAGTGCTACCCTGCTGGATCGCCTGATCCGCGTAAGCCTTGAAAACCGCCTGGTGGTGGTGATCGCCATGTGCCTGGTGCTGCTGATCGGCACCTTCACAGCCATCCGGATGCCGGTGGATGTGCTGCCGGACCTGACCGCCCCCACCGTGACCATCCTGACCGACGCCAAGGGGATGGCCCCGGAAGAGGTGGAGGCGCTGATCACCTATCCGATCGAGAGTAACTTAAATGGCGCCACCGGTGTGCGGCGGGTCAGGTCAGTCTCCATCCCCGGCCTCTCCACGGTCTGGGTGGAGTTCACCTGGGGCACCGACATCTACCGCGCCCGCCAGGTGGTCAATGAAAAGCTGCAACTGGTGGCGGGCAGCCTGCCGCCCAAGACCGTGCCGACCCTGGCGCCGATCTCCTCCATCATGGGTGAGATCATGTACATCGCCGTGGCCAGCGACACGCACAGCCTGCTGGAGGTGAAGGAGCAGGCCGAGTTCGTGGTCAAGAAACGGCTGATGGCAACCTCCGGCGTGGCCCAGGTGGTCACGGTGGGGGGCGAGACCAAGCAGTACCAGGTGGAGATCGACCCCTTACGGCTGCAGGCCTATGGGGTCAGCGTCAGCCAGGTGACCGCTGCGCTCAAGGGCAGCAACGAAAACTTTGCAGCCGGAGTGATCAAACAGCAGGACCATGATTACCTGCTGCGCGGGGTAGGACGGGTCCGTTCGGCCGCCGACCTGGAACAGGTGGTGGTGCAGTCGCGGGACGGCCTGCCGGTGCTGGTGCGCGATCTGGCCACCGTCACCATCGGGCCGGCCTTCCGGGTGGGTGATGCCTCGGCCAACGGCAAGCCGGCGGTGGTGATCTCGCTGCAGAAGCACCCCGATGCCAACACCCTGGAGCTGACCAGGCGGATTACCCAGCAACTGACCGAGATCCAGCGCAGCCTGCCCCAGGGGATGCGGATCGAGGGCGACCTGTTCCAGCAAGCCGACTTCATCAAGCGGGCGATCGCCAACATCAAGCGGGTGCTGGTGGAAGGGGCCCTGCTGGTGATCGTGATCCTGTTCCTGTTCCTGGGCAACCTGCGCACCACCCTGATCTCACTGGTGGCGATGCCGGTCTCGCTGTTGTTTGCCATCTTTGCCTTAAAGCTGTTCGACAGCTCGATCAACACCATGACCTTGGGCGGCATGGCCATCGCCATCGGCGTGATCGTGGACGACGCCATCATCGACGTGGAGAACGTCTATCGCCGCCTGCAGGAAAACAATGCCTTGCCGGAAGGTCGGCGCAGGCCGGCCCGTGAGGTGATCTTCGAGGCCTCCCGTGAGATCCGCTCCTCCATCGTCAATGCCACCATGATCATCCTGGTGGTGTTCCTGCCGCTGTTCTTTCTGTCCGGCGTCGAGGGGCGGCTTTTGCAGCCGCTGGGCATCTCCTACATGGTGGCCATCGGCGCCTCGCTGCTGGTGGCGCTGACCGTCACCCCGGCGCTCTGTTCCTACCTGCTGCCCAAGGCCCGCTGCATAGCCGAGCATGGCGACAGCAGGACCATGCACTGGCTTTTGGCCCGCTACCGGCCGCTCCTGGAGCGGATGCTGGCCCACCCCAAACGTGTCATGACAGGGGCTGCGCTGGCCTTTGTGCTGGCACTGGGACTGCTTGGTCTGACCGGCCGTTCGTTCCTGCCGGCCTTTAACGAAGGGGCCCTGACCGTGATGCTGGTGACCGGTCCCGGCACCAGCCTGGAGAAGTCGTCCGAGGTGGCACTGAAGATAGAAAGGCTGCTGCTGACCCATCCGGCGGTGAAGACCACCTCGCGCCGCACCGGACGGGGCGAGCAGGACGAACACGGCAAGTTTCCCAACGCCAGCGAGATTGAGGTCAGCCTTAATCTGGACGGACGGCGGATGGCGCAGGTGATGGCCGAGCTGCGCCGCCTGACAACGGTGGTGCCCGGCGTGACGATCACCTTCGGTCAGCCGATCGGCCACCGCATCGACCATATGCTGTCCGGCACCATGGCCAACCTGGCCATCAAGGTCTACGGGCCTGAGCTTTCCCGCTTGAAGCAGGTGGCGGAAGAGATCAAGGCCGAGATCGATGATGTGCCCGGTCTGGCCGACCTGTCGGTGGATCAGCAGGCCGATATCCCCCAGCTGCGGATCGTGCCGCAGAGGGCAGAGCTGGCCCGCTACAACCTGACCATGGCGGGGGTGGCGGAAGGGGTGGAGGTGGCCACCGCAGGGCAGGTGGTCTCACGCACCCTGGAAGGTGACCGCGGCTTTGACATCGTGGCCCGCTTCCCGGCCACGGCCCGGCAGGACGCGAGCACTGTCAGCCAGATCCTGCTGGATACCCCCACCGGCCAGAAGGTGCCGCTGGCAACGGTGGCCGACCTGGTCTCGGCCAAGGGTCCCACCAGCATCAGCCGTGAGAACGTCCAGCGCAAGGTGGTGGTGCAGGCCAACGTGGCCGGCCGCGACCTGCGGGCGGTCTATCAGGATGTACGCAGCCGGATCAACCAGCTCAGGCTGCCGCCTGGTTATTTTGTGGAGTACGGCGGCCAGTTTGAAAGCGAGGCCAGTGCCACCCGCACCATCGGCCTGCTGAGCCTGGTCTCGGTCAGCCTGATCCTCTTGATCCTGTATCTGGAGTTCCGCTCGTTCAGGCCGGCCCTGCTGGTGATGGTCAACCTGCCGCTGGCCTTCATCGGCGGCATCGTGGCGGTGGCGCTCACCGACCGGACCATCAGCGTGGCCTCACTGGTGGGTTTCATCACCCTGTTCGGCATCGCCACCCGTAACGGCATCCTGCTGGTCTCCCACTACCGCTACCTGATGGAGACCGAGGGACTAACGCTGCGCGAGGCGGTGGTGAAAGGCTCACTGGAGCGGCTGCGGCCGGTGACCATGACCGCCCTGGCGGCCGGTCTGGCCCTGGTACCGTTTGCTTTTGCCGCCCACAAGCCGGGCAACGAGATCCTCTCGCCTCTGGCGGTGGTGATCCTGGGCGGACTGGTCAGCGCCACCATCCTCAACATGCTGGTGCTGCCGGCCCTGTATCTGCGCTACGGGGAAAGAACTGCAGCAGCTGATGAATCGTGATTTACACAGCCGGGGCGCCAAGCGCCCCGGCTGTTCAACACAACAGCCGGTTAAAATCGGGCAGCAGCCGGATGGTCAAGGGCCCTGTGCCGAAGCTGTCGCCATCCAGCTGCACCGGCTTGGTCCCCGTAATGGTCAACGTCCCTTCCCGCAGCTGCCAGCCAGCGGTTGCGGGAGCCCGACCGGCCACCACCAGCGGCAGGGCGGCCCTAAAGAAGCTGCGCCGGGTGGGGAACTGAAACGGCAGCAGTTCCAGCCGGGGCGCAAAGATCTCCGCCCCGGGGGCCAGCCGGTAGGGCCCGCCGTAGTGGCAGGCATTGGCGATGATGGCCGAATGGCAGTCAATGCTGCGCTGCCCGTCGCTGATAGTGATTATGTTATCATCCCAGGCCCACAGTTGACGGAGTCCCGACAGCAGATAGGCCAGCTTGCCCAAGCGGGCCTTTTCAGCCGGCCGCACCCCGGCCACCGCCGCCGCATCCAGGCCGATGCCGGCCATCAGCAAAAAACGTCTGGTCCCCTCAGCTGAGGTTGCCTCGCCGACGGTAAACGGCCGCAGACGCCCGTGTGCAATCCGCTTCAGCGCAGTTTCGATCGAACGGATACCCAGTTCCCAGGCCAGCACGTTGGCCGTGCCCAACGGGATCACCCCTAACGTGGCCCCCTGGGGCGTCATGCCGTTGATGACGGTGTTGATGGTGCCGTCGCCCCCCACCGCGATGATCAGCGGCGGCCGGGCTGGATCACACAGAGCGCGCACCGCGCTGATCGCCGCGGCTTGGCTGGCCGGCAGCAACGGCTCAACCGCCAATCCGGCAGCACGCAGTCCCTTCAGGATTCGGTCGGCACGGGCCGGAGAATAGCTGCCTGAGGCGGGATTAAAGACAACGTGGGCGATCTGCAGCATACCGTCCTCCTTTTTAGACCGCACAATAGTGGCGACGCTTCGCCCCTGTCAAGCCGGATAGCTTTTGCTTGTACTCAGACCGCAGCGGTGTATAGTTTTTAGCCGCAACTAACTGAACAGGGACCAAGCAATGCGTATTCTGATTGTGGAAGATGAGATCAAGGCGGCCAGCTACCTTAAAAAGGGGCTCAGCGAACACGGCTTCAGCGTCGATATCGCCACCAGCTGCGAAGACGGCCTGCACCTGGCCCGCAGCGAAGGCTACGACCTGATCGTGCTGGACGTGATGCTGCCCGACCGCCAGGGCTGGAGCGTGGTGCAGGAGCTGCGGGCCGAGGGGTACGACCTGCCGATACTGTTCCTCTCGGCCCGCGATGCGGTCCACGACCGGGTCTATGGCCTCGAACTGGGGGCCGACGACTACCTGGTCAAACCGTTCGCCTTTTCAGAGCTCTTGGCCCGTATCAGAACCCTGCTGCGCCGTCAGCCGCAACGCCAGACCGACCAGCTGCAGGTCAACGACCTGGAGCTGGACCTGCTGCGCCACAAGGCCCGCCGGGGCGGCCTGACCCTCGACCTGACCGCCAAGGAGTTCCAGCTGCTGGCACTGCTGCTGCGCCGCAGCGGTGAGGTGCTTAGTCGGACCTATATCTCGGAGCAGGTCTGGGGGATCAACTTCGACAGTGACACCAACATCGTTGATGTGGCCATCCGCCGGCTGCGCAAAAAGGTGGACGACCCGTTCCCCCACAAGCTGATCCATACCATTCGCGGGGTGGGCTATGTGCTCGAAGAACGCCGCTGACTCCTCCAGTTCCATCGCCACCCGCCTGACGGTACTGTACACCGTCAGCATGCTGGCCATCCTGGCCAGTGTGATCGGTTTCCTGCTGCACACCGTGGTGAAAGACCTGGAGTTTGAAGACAACGACTTCCTGATGGAGCGTATCAGCAGCATCCGCTCCGTGGTCAACCGCTATCCGCAGGACCTCGAGCATCTCAAGGAACATCTGCTGCCACGGGATGCCAACCGGCATGTCCGCTATCTGATACGCCTCCAGGACGCATCCGGCAACACCGTCCTGGAATCCCCCGCCATGGCTTCGCTGCCGCCACTGTTGTTTCCGCCGCCCATAATCAGCAGTGAACCGGTCGGGAGAGCCAAAAAACACAAAACCAGCAACGGGCACTACTATCTGCTGAACGCTGCCTGGGCCGCCGCAGGGGATGACCCTCAGTTTCGCTTGCTGCAGGTAGCCTTGGACGTAACCGAAGAAGAGGCCTTGATGGCCAACTACCGCCTGAAGATGGGGACCGCCCTGCTGGCGGGACTCTGTCTGGCGGGCGGCCTGGCCTTCATCATCAGCCGCCGGGAACTGCGGCCGCTGCGCGAGATGGCTGGGCAGGTGGCACAGATCACCGCCAGCGACCTGCATCAGCGGGTGGGTAGTCGCCGCTGGCCAAAGGAATTCGCCCCGCTCACCGGCGCTCTGGACAGTATGCTTGGGCAGCTTGAACAATCCTTTGAGCGGCTGAGCGCCTTTTCCGCCAACCTGGCCCACGAACTGCGCACACCGCTCAACAATCTGCGGGTTGAATCGGAGGTGGCCCTCTCCCGGCCGCGCACGGCAGCGGAATACCGCCAGACCATCGAATCCAACCTCGAAGAGTATGAACGGCTCTCCCGCATGATCGGCGACATCCTGTTCCTGGCCCGGCCGGAACAGGGGGTCGAACGGCACAACCTGGATGCGCGAGCCGAGCTGGACCGCCTGGCCGACTACTACCGCACCCTGGCGGAAGAACGTGACATCACCCTTACCGTTGACGGCAACGGCGCCATCGCTGCCGACCCGCGCCTGTTCCAGCGTGCTGTCGGCAACCTGCTGGCCAATGCCCTGCACTATACTCCCAGCGGCGGAGCAGTGACCGTCAGCATCCAATCCGCTGCCGCAGGTGAGGCGGCCATCGTTGTCACGGATAACGGACCCGGCATCCCCAGCGATGAATTGCCGCTGGTGTTCGACCGTTTCTACCGCAGCGCCCAGGCACGGCAGCTGCATCGCGACGGCAGCGGACTTGGCCTGGCCATTGTCCGCTCAATCATGGAACTGCACGGCGGCAGCGTTACCTTAACAAGCCAGCCGGGCCTCGGCACCAGTGTCAGCCTGTTCTTCCCTGCTCCAGCCGCACCACCTGGCGGATGACAAAATTGTCATCATAGCGTCATGCTTCTGCAAGCAGTGAAGCGCTAGTCTGCTAGACATCGCTTCCCTCCTTGCGCCCACAGCTGCCAGGAGGGTCACACCTCACCTGGCAGGCGGCACTGGATGAACCCCCTTAGAAGCCTTACAACACGCCCACTTCCGGTGCAGACAACCGTGCTGGCGGCTGCGCTTTTCATGACCTGCTGCATGAACCTGTCCTTTTTCAGGCATCTGCTGCAGACCTACGGCAGCTCACCGGCCGCGCTGCTCAAGATCGCCACCGTTGCCGTGGTGCTGACCACACTGAGCTACACGGCACTCTCCCTTGCAAGCTTTTCGCGCACCGTCAAACCGCTGTTGATACTGCTGTTGCTGCTCTCGTCACAGGCCGCCTACTTCATGGATACCTACGATGTCGTCATCGACGCCAACATGATCCAGAATGTGGTCGAAACCAACCTGGCAGAAGTACGCGACCTGCTCAGCCTGAAGCAGTTTACCTATCTGGCCCTGCTCGGCATCGCACCGTCACTGCTGGTCTATCATCTGCCGCTCCGACCCCAGCCGACCCGGGAAATCTGGCTGGCCAAGGCAAAAACCATCGGCATTGCCGTGGGATTATCGATCCTGCTGATGCTGAGCTTTAGCAAGTTCTACGCCTCCGCCCTGCGTGAACACAAGCCTCTCCGCTTTTACAGCAACCCCACCTACTACCTCTATGCTGTCGGGGATTACCTCGCCTCCCTCACCTTCAAACCTCGCACCACGCTGCAAGCGATCGGTACCGATGTACGGCTGGCACGTCGTGAATCCGGCCGCAGGCTGGTGATCGTCGTTGTCGGCGAGGCAGTACGCTGGGATCATCTCTCACTCAACGGTTATTCCCGAGAGACCAACCCCTTGCTGAAGCATGAAGATATCATCAACTTCCCCCGCTTTAGCTCCTGTGGCACGGAAACCGCCGTCTCGGTGCCCTGCATGTTTTCGGTCTTTGGCCGGACCGCCTATACCAAACACAAAGCCCAGAACACTGAAAACGTCCTCGACATACTGCAACGGGCCGGGGTTTCGGTACTCTGGCGCGACAACAACTCCAGTTCCAAAGGGGTGGCGGAGCGCGTCTTGTACCAGGATTTTAAATCGAGCAGCCGCAATCCGGTCTGCCAGGATGGAGAATGCCGGGACGTAGGAATGCTAGCGGGGTTAGATGACTACATCGCCCGGCAACCAAACGGCAACATCCTGATTGTACTCCACCAGATGGGCAACCATGGACCTGCTTACTACAAGCGCTATCCGCAGGAGTTCGAGGCATTCACCCCAGTCTGCCGCAGCAACCAGCTTGACCAGTGTTCCCAGGATTCCATCATCAATGGCTATGACAATGCCCTGCTGTATACCGACTACTTCCTGTCACAGGTGATCGGATTTCTTAAACAACAGGATGATTCCTTTCAGACCGCGCTTTTGTACCTAAGTGACCACGGCGAATCGTTGGGAGAGCTGGGGCTCTACCTGCATGGTTTCCCCTACGCCATCGCGCCAGAGACTCAAACGCACGTCGCTGCCCTGATGTGGTTCGGCAGCCACTTCCCGGTTGACCGGGCAGGCCTGCAACAACGGGCCACCAGCCCCTATTCTCACGACTATCTTTTCCACACCCTACTGGGCATGTTCGGCGCAGTCGGCACGGTGTACCAGCCTGAGCTGGATATCCTGCGTGGTCTCAAGAGTCAGCGCGGATGACAAAATTGTCATCCGGCTGTCATGCTCCGGCAAGGCACGCCGCGGCATCATGGCTACTGTTGCACCATGCTAACCAAGAGGAGCCGCTGTATGCCTAATCGCCGCCTGGGACTGGTACCACTGGTTTCGCTCACCTTTTTACTGGTCATGTTCGCCATCCGCCTGCTGCTGTGGGCCATGACCCCGCCTGAGGCTGCCTTAAGCCTGCCACTGCTGGTCAAGGCCGCGGCCACCGGCCTGCTCTTTGACCTGGCCACCCTCAGTTACGCCCTATTGCCGGTGGCGCTGTACCTGCTGCTGGCGCCGCGCCGGTTGGTTGAGGCCCGGTGGCATGACTGGCTGGTACGCTGTCTGTTTTTTGCGTTTACGGCCGTGCTGTTGTTTGACGCAGCTGCCGAGTATTTCTTCTTCGACGAGTTCGGCACCCGCTTCAACTTTATCGCCGTCGACTACCTGATCTACACCACCGAGGTCATCGGCAACATCCGCGAATCCTATCCCCTGGCCCCGATCTTCACCGCCATTGGCAGCGGGGCGCTGCTGGCCACCTGGCTGCTGCGCCAACGGCTGCAGCAGGCCGCCAGCGTCACCTTCAACGGCCGTTTCCGCCTGACCGGCGCCCTGCTGTTGCTGCCGGCCCTGGTGGCACTGGCCGGCGTCAACGTTGCCCAGACCGCCATCTCCAGCAACAACTACGCCAACGAACTGGCCGGCAACGGCATCTACAACCTGGTGGCTGCCTTTCGCAATAACGAACTGAGCTTTACCCGCTTCTACCGCACCGCCCCCCAGGAGCAGGTATTGGCCCAGCTGCGCACGCTGGTGGCCGAGCGCAACAACCGTTTTGTGGCCCCGGACAGCCCGCGTTTCACCCGCCAGATCGCCGCCGAAGGACCGCAGCGTAAGCTTAACCTGATCGTGGTGGTGGAGGAGAGCTTAAGCGCCAGCTTCCTCGGCAGCCATGGCAACAAAGAAAACCTCACCCCCAACCTGGACCGGCTGGCCGGCCAGTCGCTGCGCTTTACCAACCTGTACGCCACCGGCACCCGTACCGTTCGGGGCCTGGAGGCGCTGACCCTCTCCATCCCGCCCCTGCCCGGCACCTCGATCGTCAAACGCCCCAACAACGGCGGTTTCCGTTCCTGGGGCGAGATCATGGCCGCCAAGGGCTATGACAACAAGTACATCTATGCCGGCTACGGCTATTTCGACAACATGAACGCCTTCTTCAGCGCTAACGGCTTTAAGGTGGTGGACCGGGCTGACTTTGCCAAGGACGAAATCAGCTTTGCCAATGTCTGGGGGGTCAGCGACGAAGACCTGTTCCGCAAGGTGATCCGTGAGGCCGACGCCTCCCACGCCGCCGGCAGGCCGTTCTTCTCGATGGTCATGACCACCTCCAACCATCGTCCCTACACCTATCCTGCCGGACGGATCGACATCCCCAGCAAGACCGGCCGCAAAGGGGGCGTAAAGTACGCCGACTACGCCATTGGCCGCTTCCTGGCCGAGGCCCGCCAGGAACCTTGGTTTAAGGACACCCTGTTTGTCTTTGTGGCCGACCACTGCGCATCCAGCGCCGGCAAGAGCGGCATCCCGGTCAAAAAATACGAGATACCACTGCTGGTCTATGCCCCGCAGCATATCAGGCCGGGCATTGTGGACCGCCTGATGAGCCAGATCGACGTGGCCCCCACCATCCTGGGTCTGCTGAACCAGAGTTACGACAGCGACTTTTTGGGGCGTGACATCCTCAAGGCCGACCAGGCCGCACCGCGGGCCTTCGTCTCCACCTACCAAAAACTGGGCTACCTGACCGAGGACCGGCTACTGGTGCTGGAACCGCAACAGAAGGTCCACCAGTACCGGCTGGACCGCACAAGCGGCGAGACCGCAGCGGTTGCCGTTGATCAAGGATTGCTGAACGAGATGCTGGCCTACTACCAGGGGGCCGATTACCTCTATCAGCATCGGCTGAACCGTATCCGCTAGCTCGCTACCAACACGAAGGCGG
>DFYU01000132.1 GCA_002383415.1 Geobacter sp. UBA4074 | reverse complement strand
ACCTTGGTGCCCTTGGGGCCGCGCATCCGCTTGACCGCGTCGGTAATCGAAAGGTCTTTGGTGAAACGGTCATCAATCTTAAGTATCTGGTCGCCGGCCTTGATACCGGCCCGTTGCGCCGGGGTGTCCTCAATCGGTGAAATAACCGTCAGAATGCCGTCCTTGATGCTGATCTCGATCCCCAGGCCGCCAAAGGCACCCTTGGTATCGATCTTCATCTCCTTGAAGGTATCAGGGGTCATGAAGGAGCTGTGGGGATCAAGGGCCGCCAGCATGCCGTTGATGGCGCCGTAAATCAGCTTCTTGGAATCTACCTCTTCCACGTAGTTCTTCTTGACGATGGTCATCACATCGGTGAACAAACCGATATATTCGTAATCGTTGCCGCCTTGGGCGTTACAGCGACGTTGCGTGCTGATACCGATAAAGGTGATCAGGGCAATCGCCACCACCATAAATCCAAGGGCCACCTTTTTGGTTCTGCCAGGCTTCTGCATGCGCGTTTCATCCTCCGCTTGATCGTGAAACAATACTGATTTTCTATACTACAACAACTACTCTCAAGAAACGATTTTTTTCACCCCTAGCGCACCCAGCCCGACGGGTCCTGGGGCTTGCCCTGATGCCTGACCTCAAAGTAGAGCACCGGGCCACGGGTTGAATCAACATCACCCACCAGGGCCAGGGTGTCGCCACGCTTAACCTCACTGCCCACCTTGCGGGAAATCCGGCTGGCATGAGCATACAGGGTAAAATACCCACCACCATGGTCAACAATCACCATATTGCCGTACCCTTTGAAGTAGTCAGCAAAGATGACCGTTCCCTCATAAATCGCCTTGATCTCGGCACCGGCAGCTGCTGCTATAAAAATTCCCTTGGTGAAGGTGTAGGAATTAAACTCTGGGTGTTTGTGCTTGCCAAAACCCTCAACCACCTCGCCCCGTACCGGCATCGGCATACGCCCCTTCTGGGAGGCGAAACCGCGATCGGGAACAGGCGGCAGCTCAGGAGGCAGCTTGCGGCTGCCGGGCTTTGCCTGCTTCTGGAAGGCCCGGCGTCGGCTCTCGGCCTCCAGCCGCTCCATCATGTTCTGCAGCCGGGCCGCATTGGCTTGCAGCACTTTGATCGACCGCTCGTAGGACTTGCGATCCCCCTGCACCTTGGAGAGATAGCTGGCCTTTTTCTGTTTTTCCTGTTCGATCTCTTGCTTCTTGGAGGCGATGGTCCCTTTGAGCCGTTCCTTGCGCGAGGCGTCCTTTTCAAGCCGGGTCTTCAGCTGGCGCAACTCTTCAAGCTTCTGGTTATATTCAGCAAAAATCCGCTTGTCATGCTCCAGCACCGAGCGCATATAGCGGATGTTTTCGGCCATCTGCGGAAAACTTTCGGCTGAAAAGAACATCCGCACGGCACCCAGCTCGCCGGCCTTATAGAGTGCCGTAAGACGCCGCTCGATCTGACGCTGCTTAAGCTGTGCCTCTTCGGTGACCCGCGCAACCTCCTGCTGGGTGCGGCTGATGGCCCCTTCAACCGTGGTCAGGTCACGATCGAGCTGTTTGAGCTCGGCTTCCTTACGCTCAAGGTTTTTCAGTATCTCCTGTAACTCCTGCGATACGGCCGCCTCAACCTTTTTGGTTTTTTTGAGCAGAGTCTGTTTTTCTCGGATCTCGCGCCGCACCCCACGCAACTCGTCCTGGGGCGAGCTGGCCAGCACGACGCCTGTCAACAACATCAGCAGAGGAAGTATGATCAGCGCGGAACGCAGCATAGGGCCTAACTGTCCGCCATGAAACGCCGCAGCGAGGTGATGCTACCCACAAATCCTAGCAGGGCGCCGGCCAACACCAGGCCCAGCATAAACTCAAGCGGCAGGAAGGCCAGGCCGGAGGTGGCCGGATTGAAACTCAGGAAATTGCCGGCATTGTGCAGAAACAGCTGATACATCGCCACAATCAGGCCCAGCGATAGCAAACCGCCAGCCAGCCCCTGTAACAAGCCCTCGATCAGGAACGGCATCTTGATGAACAAGCGGGTGGCCCCCACCAGCGACATGACCTCCAGCTCATCCCGCCGTGCATAGACCGTCAAACGGATGGTGTTGGAGATGATAAAAATCACCGCCACCAGCAGAAAGCTGCCCACCAGCGCCCCCACCAGCCGCATGAACGTCAGAAAGGTGTTAAAACGACGGACCCACTCTTCGCCGTACTGGATCTCGCCGATGCCCGGCACGCCACGCAGACGGCTGACATAGGCATCCACCGCCTCGCTGCTACGACTGCCCTTCTTGAGGGTAATCTCAAAAGAGGTGGGCAGAATCTCGGGACGCACCCCTTCAAGCAAGGTCTCCTGCCCCCGCAGACGCCCTTTGAACCGTTGCAACGCCTCTTCGCGCCCGACCCACTTCACCTTGGCTGTCCCGGACAAGGCTTGAATTCGGTTACCAAGGTCAGTCTGCTCCTGGGGAGGCAGATCATTGTCAAAATAGACCGTGACCTGCACCCGCTCGCTCCAGGATTCAGCGGCGTTTTCAAGGTTGACCACCAGCAGCATGAACAGGGCCACAATCAGCAAGGCAACGGTAATGGTGCCGATGGTGACAACGTTGACAAACATATTCTGCCGGATATTGGATAGGGCCCGGCCAACAAAGTACCGTAACCGTCCGCCAGCCCCTTGGTGGGACATGGTGGGTCGCTTGATGACGTTACGAGACGACCGCATCAGCCACCTCCTTGTCTGGCGCCAGTTCGCCACCCTGCAGCCGGATGGTACGGTAATGGGCCTGCTCGATCAGACGTCGATCATGGGTGGCCACCACCACAGTGGTACCCATCACATTGGCATCCTTGAAGATGTTCATGATCTGCTGCTTGTTGGCATCATCAAGGTTGCCGGTGGGCTCGTCGGCCAGCAGTATCTTGGGACTGTTGACCAAAGCCCGGGCCAAGGCTACCCGCTGTTGCTCGCCGCCGGACAGACGCTGGGGCGTCAGGTGAATCTTGGACTCCATCCCCATCTGTCGCAGGATATGCATCACCCGCTTGCTGATGTCGTTACGGTCCCAGCCCAGCACTTCCAGCGTAATGGCCACATTTTCAAACACCGTGCGATTGGGCAGCAGTTTAAAATCCTGAAATACCACCCCGATGGTACGCCGCAGAAACGGCAGTTGCGAACGGCTGAAACGGCTGATGTTCTGGCCATCGATCAACACCTGACCACGGGTGGGGGTAAGGGCGCCATAGATCAGCCGCAACAGAGTGGTTTTGCCGGCGCCAGACGGACCGGTCAAAAAGACAAACTCCCCCTTGGCTATCTTGCAGCTGATGTTCTGCAATGCAGTGGCATCTTTTTGGTAGGCAAGCGAAACGGAATGGAATTGAATCATGGGTCATCACCAGGTACGAAGCATGGATTGCTGCCGCTTGATCAGCTACGGCAGGCTATACAAGGCTCTACCATTTCAAGCAGCGAATAACAACCCTAACCTGTCCAAGGCTGGCATCAGGCCATGGTACAACCAAAGGCCCAGCAGACAGCGAAGAACAGCGCCAGGCCTCCCCACAACGTAGCCTGACGGGCATCAAAGCCTCGGCCTCTGGGAAAGGCCCGTGCGATAAAGAGCCCCACTGCCGCCGCCCAGCTCCAGAAGCAAGCAACGGCCAGTAGCGACCAGGTCTGCGCTGGCATACTAGCGTCGTCCACCGGGCAGCCGAAGGATCAGGCTGTCCAGCTTCAGCTTCCATACCATCAACACCGCCTCCCGCACAATCCGCTTTGACATCTTGGACTGGCCAACCCGACGATCGATGAAGATGATCGGCAGCTCGCAGATGCGGGCACCCAGCTCAGCGCAGCGAAAATGCATCTCGATCTGAAAAGAGTAACCGTCGGAGGTGATGCGATCAAGGTCGATCCGCTCCAGCAGGCTGCGACGAAAACATTTGAAGCCGCTGGTGCAATCCATGATCGTAAGGCCAGTGATCAGACGGGTGTAGACGTTGGCGCCATAACTCAGCATCAAGCGACGCAGAGGCCAGTTGACCACGCTGATGCCATTGATGTAGCGGGAGCCGATTACCAGATCGTACTCGGCGATCTTTTCGAGAAACAGGGGCAGTACAGCCGGGTCGTGAGAAAAATCGGCATCCATCTCGATCAGATAGTTGGCTCCCAGGTCCAGGGCCCTACGGAACCCTTCCCGGTAGGCTGACCCTAGCCCCAGCTTGCCGGGACGATGCAGCACCTGAATGCGGCTGTCTTCCCGAGCCAGTTCATCTGCCAGTTGGCCGGTGCCATCGGGGGAGTTGTCGTCAACGATCAGGATACGCAGCGATTGGTGCTGGCTGAGGATACGTTCGGTCAACGGGCGCAGATTGTCCCGTTCGTTATAGGTGGGTATGACAACGTAGGCTGTGTCCATGGCGCTCACGATCTGGACAGTGTAAGACGAAAAAAGAGGGCGCCGACAAACGCCCTCTTTGGTTGATAATGGCGGGGTTGACGGGGCTCGANNCGGCACTCTAACCAACTGAGCTACAACCCCATACGTGCTGCTTATGTTCGGCTGATGCTTTTTCGAGAAAAAAGGGAAAAGTGACCTTTTCCCTCCCTGCTCTATTGGTGGGTGAAGAGGGGATCGAACCCCCGACATCCAGCTTGTAAGGCTGGCGCTCTCCCAGCTGAGCTATTCACCCATTTACTGCTAATCTAAAAAATGGCGGGGCAGACGGGGCTCGAACCCGCGACCTCCNNCTCCGGCGTGACAGGCCGGCACTCTAACCGACTGAGCTACTGCCCCAACAGACGTTATTCTGTGCGCAACAAACAGGTGACGCGCTGATTACTTCTTGTTTACCGCTTCCTTCAGGGTCTTGCCCGGCTTGAACTTGGGCACGGTTGCTGCAGCAATGGTGATCTTCTTGCCGGTCTGGGGGTTCTGACCCTTACGGGCAGCACGCTTGGTGGTGCTGAACGTACCGAAGCCAACCAGGCTCAGCTTGTCACCTTTCTTGAGTGCACCAGTTACGGTTGCGATAAAGGCGGAAACGGCCTTCTCTGCTTCTACCTTCTTCAAACCGGCTTTCTCAGCAACAGCGGTAATCAGTTCAGCTTTCGTCACGTGACACCTCCTGNNGTAAAGAGAAGTTGTGAAGCGTTGTCGTCTTTACCAGATGGTGTTTGACAGTGTCAAGCACTTTTTCAGGTTTTACGCCGCCGCAGGGGTGGTCGTCTGGTCGTAGACCAACAACGGCCGCTCTTTGCGATAGATCACTTCTTCGCTGATGACCACCTCCCGCAGATGCTGCTGTGACGGGATTTCATACATGATATCAAGCATTGCACCTTCTAAAATGGCTCGCAAACCACGGGCGCCGGTGTTGCGTTTGATGGCTTCTTTGGCGATCGCCACCAGGGCGCCGTCGGAAAAACGCAACCGCACCCCTTCCATCTCCAGCAGCTTCTGATACTGCTTGGACAACGCATTTTTCGGCTCGGTCAGAATCTGTACCAGGGCCTCTTCATCAAGCTCAGTCAGGCTAGCCAGCATCGGAAGACGGCCAATAAATTCAGGTATGTAACCGTATTTGAGCAGGTCTTCAGGGGTGACCTGCAACAGCAACTCACCTGCCTTCTTCTCTTCGCGCTTTTTGACATCGGCACCAAAGCCGAGGGTCTTCTTACCGATCCGCTGCTGAATCACGCCGTCAAGACCGGCAAAGGCACCACCGCAAATGAACAGGATGTTGGTGGTATCCACCTTCAAAAACTCCTGCTGCGGGTGTTTACGGCCTCCCTTGGGGGGGATGCTGGCCACGGTTCCTTCGATAATCTTCAGCAGCGCCTGCTGCACCCCTTCACCGGAGACATCACGAGTCAGGGACGGTGAATCGGCCTTGCGGGCGATCTTGTCGATTTCGTCGATGTAGACGATCCCCTTCTGGGCCCGTTCAACATCATAATCGGCAGCCTGCAAGAGCGATAGGATGATATTTTCTACATCCTCGCCAACATAACCGGCCTCGGTCAGGTTGGTGGCGTCGGCCATGGCAAAGGGCACCTTGAGGATGCGGGCCAGGGTCTGAGCCAACAGGGTTTTACCGGAACCGGTGGGCCCCAGAATCAGGATGTTGCTCTTCTGCATCTCGACATCGCCCGGCTTGGAGGGTGTCTCGATTCGTTTGTAGTGGTTGTAGACCGCCACCGAGAGGACCTTTTTGGCCATCTCCTGTCCCACCACGTACTCATCGAGAAACTCCTTGATCTCGCGTGGCTTGGGCAGTTTTTTTACATCAGGACCAAGGGCATCCTCCATGCGGCTTTCTTCTGCGACGATGTCGTTACACAGCTCGATGCACTCGTCGCAGATGTAGACCGCCGGGCCCGCAATCAGCTTTTTGACCTCTTCCTGGGTCTTGCCGCAAAAGGAGCAGGTCAGCGTATCCTGACTACCATCGAGCCTGCTCATTGCGCACCTCCCACATCGGGCTTCCGTTGCATAACGGCATCGATCAGACCATAACCGCAGGCATCTTCCGCCGACATGAAGTAATCGCGCTCAGTGTCGTTTTCCACCTTCTCCAGCGGCTGGCCGGACAGGTCGGCCAGGATACCGTTCAGCTCATGCTTCATGCGCAGGATCTCTTCGGCGTGAATCTTGATATCGGTGGCCTGACCGCTGAAACCTCCCAACGGCTGGTGGATCATGATCCGCGCATGGGGCAAAGCAAACCGTTTGCCCTTCTCGCCGGCTGTCAGCAAGAGCGCCCCCATGGAGGCGGCCTGACCGATGCAGATGGTAGATACCGGCGCTTTGATGTAGCGCATGGTATCAAAGATCGCCATGCCGGAGGTAACCACACCGCCCGGCGAATTAATATAGAGGTGGATATCCTTGTCCGGGTCCTCTGCCTCCAGAAACAGCAGCTGGGCGATCACCAGATCAGCCATCTGATCATTGATCTCGCCCCCCAGAAAGACAATCCGCTCCTTCAACAGGCGGGAATAGATATCATAGGCCCGCTCACCACGACCGGATTGTTCAACCACCATAGGTACGTACATGCTCAACTCCTCTAGGCCTCGCTTCCCTGCGTCAGTTCAGCGGCGTCCACTTCGGTCAGCTGCGACTGCTCCAACAGGAAGGCGATCGCCTTTTCTTCTTTCAATTCAGCCACCAACGAGTTGCGCGCATTGGCCTGAGCTGCGTAGAATTCGCGAATACGGGGCAGCATCTCTTCGTTGCCTGCGGCGATCTTGGTGTAACGTGCCTCCAGATCCTCGTCGGTCACGGTGATGTTTTCCTTTTCCACCAGCGCCATTACCAGTAGACCACCCTTTACCTTCTGGGTCGCCTCATTCCAGTAACGGGCCTTGAAGGCCTCTTCATTCAAGCCCATCATCTCCAGCGACATGCGCTGGCTCTGCAGGCGCTGTTTCATATTCTCCAGCATGAACTCAACCTGACGGCGCACCATCGAATCGGGCACCTCAAGGGGGTTCTTGGCGATCAGGGCGTCAATCACCCGCACCTTAAGATCGGTGTTGATCCGCTCCAATTCCTGTTGTTCGCGCATCTCGGCCAGTTTGGTACGCATCTCGTCGATGGTCTCGAAATCGCCGAACTGCTGGGCAAATTCGTCGTTCAGTTCCGGCAATTCCTTCTTCTTGATCTCTTTCAGCGTGACGGTAAAGGTGCCTTGCTTGCCAGCAAGCTCAGGGTTACCCTCTCCTTCAGGCATGGTGACCTCGATCGGCTTGGTTTCACCGATCCGCATGCCGATCAAACCCTCAGCCAGACCGGGCAGCAGACGACCGGTTGTCACCTCAACCTGGGCGCCCTGACCACTTGAGTCCTCAGCGGGCTGACCTGCAACGCTGAAGCTGTAGTCAACGGTCAGCACCTGACCTTCTTCAACAGCAGCGTCTTCAACCGGCACCAGCTGGGCCATATTTTCGCGCATCCGCTCGATCTCGGCCTCAACCGCAGCGCTATTGGCAACATAACGCTCCTTCTTGACCTCAAGCCCGCTGTACTCATTGAGCAGAATCTGGGGCATGATCTCCACCAGAGCGGCGTATTTGAAAGGGGTGCCCTCCTCTACCAGCGGCATATCCTGAATCAGCGGCGCATCCACCGGCTCGATCTTGTGCTCGTCCAAGGCGGGAAACAGGGTCTGCTCATACAAACGACGCATCACCTCATCCTGCATGGCATTCCGGTAAAACTTCTTGATCATCTGCAGCGGCGCCTTACCCTTACGAAAACCAGACAAGGTGGCCTTTTTCTGAATACCGGCAAACGCCTTTTCTATCTCTGCATTGACACGCTCTGCCGGCACCTCGACACTGACCTTACGTTTGACCGAGCTGATCTCTTCTACCTGAACCTGCATCTGGAGTTCCTCACTTGGATGGATTTTACTGGAAAATGGTGCGAGAGAGGGGAGTCGAACCCCTACGGTTGCCCGCCAGATCCTAAGTCTGGTGCGTCTGCCAGTTCCGCCACTCTCGCAAAATGAATTGTTAGCATTAGGTGAAACGGCCTGCTACGTCAAGACCATTTCCGACCAATCGAGTGCGTCTATAGGTGGTGCGGGCAGCCGGGGTCGAACCGGCACAGCCTTGCGGCCGAGGGATTTTAAGTCCCTTGTGTCTACCAATTCCACCATGCCCGCCAATGCCAAAAAAGTCAGGGGTACGCTGCTTACGCACCCCTGACTTATGTAACGACTACAACCGATGCAACTGGCGCAGCCCAGACAGTGTTAGGCCTTGCCCATCCGGCTCTTGAGCAGATCGCCCAGATTGGAGGTGGCTTCACCCTGGCTACCCAGGTAGGATTCAAACTCTGCCTTTTCAGCAGCAGCCTGCAGCCCTTTGACCGACAGGGAGATACGACGCTCCTTAGGGTCGGCGCTCAGCACCACCGCCTCAATGGAATCACCCACCTGGGCAAAGTCCTTGGCGCTGGGAACCTTTTCGCGGGACAGTTCGGAAACGTGGATCAGGCCTTCAATCCCCTCCTCGATCTCGACAAACACGCCGAAATCGGTGGTGGAGGCAACCTTACCGGTCAGACGGGTGCCCGGAGCATATTTTTGCGGCACCAACGACCACGGATCCGGGGTCAACTGCTTGATGCCCAGCGAGACGCGCTCGTTCTGAGGGTCAACCTTCAGCACCACAGCCTGCACCAGGTCGCCCTTGGCATATACGTCGCCAGGATGCTTGATCCGCTTAGTCCAGGAGATGTCGGAAACGTGCACCAGGCCGTCGATGCCGTCCTCAATACCGATGAACATACCGAAATCGGTCATGTTCTTGATCTGGCCTTCCAGTGTGGTACCCACGGTATAACGCTCGGCAATTGACTGCCAGGGGTTATCGCTGACCTGCTTCAGGCCTAGGGATATCTTGCGGTTTTGCAGGTCGACACCCAGCACCACCACGTCGACCTGGTCACCGACACTCAGCATGTCGGCAGCCTTACGCACTCGCTTGGTCCAGGACATCTCAGAGACATGCACCAGGCCTTCAATACCGGCTTCCAGCTCAACAAAGGCGCCGTACTCCATCAGGCTGACCACGCGACCGGAGATCCGTGTGCCAACCGGGTAGCGGGCTGCCAGGTCCTGCCAGGGATCGGGCAGGGTCTGCTTGATGCCCACCGACACCTTGCCCTTCTCGCGGTCGAACTTGAGCACCTTGACGGTTACTTCCTGACCGGGGGTCAGGACATCGGCCGGTTTGCTGACGCGGCCCCAGGAGATGTCGGTCACATGCAGCAGGCCATCAACGCCGCCCAGATCAACGAAGGCGCCGTATTCGGTGAGGTTTTTGACCACACCCTGCATAACCTGACCTTCTTCCAGCTTCTCCATGGTGACCTTGCGGGACTCGGCCCGCTCCTCTTCCAGCAGACTGCGGCGGGAGAGCACGATGTTGCCACGCTTCTGGTTCAGGCTGATCACCTTGAACTTGGAGGACAAACCGATATAGGCGTCGCCGTTACCGGAGGGACGGATATCCACCTGGGAGGCGGGCAGGAAGGCGTTCACGCCACCGATGGCCACCGTGAAACCGCCGTTGGTCTTGGCAGCAATAACACCTTCAACAATGGCGCCTTCGCCACCGGCTTCATTGATGGTTTCCCAGGCTGCCATCTGATCAGCCCGACGCTTGGAGAGACGGTTACCGCCATCACGGGTGGACATAACCTTGATCTTGTCCCCCACCTGGACGGTGATGTTGCCTTCGGCGTCCTTAAACTCATTGATCGGCACGGTCCCCTCGGACTTGCGCCCGACGTCGACCAGCACCGTATCAGGATCAACACGAACTACCGTACCTTCCCATATTTTGTCACGCTCAGGCCGGTCCTTCTGCTCCTTCAGGCTGGCGCTGAACAGTTCAGCAAATTCGTTACTCTGGTGCTCAACATCCATCTCGTCCATATCTACGTTGAGCCGTTTTACCTCAGTCATGTGACCCTTACCCCCTGGTTGATTTTGCCCCCTGCTACCGCCAACCGGTAACAAGTGCGAGTTAAATACTGTTACACACTTTCAATGATAATTCAATGTGAATTATTGATCTCTTCCAGCCGCGCCAGCACATCGTCGATGATCCACTTGGGGGTGGAAGCACCGGCGGTCACCCCCACCTTATTGACCCCGACAAACCATGCCGGTCGCAACTCGGCAGCGGTCTCGATGTGATAGGTCTTTGGCTGCAGCTCGGTGCAGATCTCGGTCAGCCGACGGGTATTAGCGCTATTGAAACCACCGATCACCACCATGCAGTCCGTTTGCTGGGCCAGTTCGGTTGCCTCCTGTTGACGAACCGCCGTGGCATCACAGATTGTATTGAAGACCCGCACCTCGCCCCCCCGGCGCAGACATTCGGTGACCACGCTCTTCAGGTTGTCAAAGGATTGGGTGGTCTGGGCCACCACGCCCATCTTGGCCATTTTAGGCAACTGCCTGACCTCGTCACCCGATGCCACCACGTATACCCTGCTGGCATCACCGTAGGAAACGATCCCCTGCACCTCGGGGTGATCGGCGTCTCCCACCACCAACACCTCATAGCCGGCGTCAGACAGGTATTTCACATGGTCCTGAGCCTTTTTGACAAAGGGACAGGTGGCATCCACCACCTCAAGCTGCTTGCGATGGGCCTCATCCAACTCGCTGGCCATGACTCCGTGGGAGCGGATAATCACGGTGCCGTCCTGGACGCCGGACAGATCCTTCACCACGCCAACACCCATATCTTCGAGTTTTTTTACCACTTGCGGTGAATGAATGATCGGCCCGAGGGTGAAGGTCTTTTGATGCTTGCCGGCCGCCTCAAAGGCCATCTGGGTGGCCCGCTTGACCCCGAAACAGAATCCGGCCCGCTTTGCCAGGATCACCTCCATGGTCATGCTCCCTTTGTCGCCAGTGTTTTCTGCACAGCCTGTTCCATCAGGGAAACCACCTCGTCAATGGTCAGGCCGGTCGAATCGATCGGCAAGGCGTCGTCGGCCTGTTTGAGCGGCGCCAGATCGCGGCTGGCATCCTGGGCATCACGCTGTTTCACATCCTGGATGGTGGCCTCCAAGGTGGCTGGGTCACCCTTGGCCTGCAGTTCCAGAAAACGGCGACGCCCCCGTTCCTCGGCCGAGGCGGTCAGAAAGAATTTCAGTTCGGCATCGGGAAAGACCACCGTACCGATATCGCGCCCTTCCAGCACCACGCCACCTACTGCCCCCATGCGACGCTGTAATTGGGTCATGGCCCCACGCACCGGGGCCAGAGCTGACATGCGCGAGGTGAGCATCGATATCTCAGGGGTGCGAATCTCGCCGGTCACCTCACGGCCATTGGCAAAAACCCGGCTGGAACCGTTCAGCGGCTGTAGTTCAATCTCGGCGGTTGCGCTGAACTGCCTGACCGCTGCCTCATCAGCCAGATCAAGACCGTTTTCCCGGGCCAACCAGGCCATGGCGCGGTACATGGCGCCGGTATCCAGCTGCAGATACCCCAGCCGTTTGGCCAGCTCCTTGGCCAGGGTGCTCTTGCCAGCGCCGGAGGGCCCGTCAATGGCGATGATGATGCCCCGTTCGCGCCTCATCGTACCGCCACCCGGCCCAACAGTTCGAAAAAGCCGGGGAACGAGGTGGCCACACAGGAGACATCGTCCACCGTCACCGGAGCCTTGCTGGACAGGGCCGCTATGGAAAGCGACATGGCGATGCGGTGGTCGCCGAAACTGGTTACCGTGCCGCCGGTCAGTGATTCAACACCTTGCATTATCATGCCGTCCTCGGTTTCTTCAATGGTTCCGGCACCAATCAGGCGCAGGTTGGCGGCCATGGCGGCAATCCGGTCGGTCTCCTTGACCCGCAACTCCCTGGCATCACGCAGGACAGTAGTCCCTTCAGCAACGGCGGCAGCCACACAAATGGCCGGAAACTCATCAATGGCCCGCGACACCACCTCGCCGCCAATCTCAATACCCTTCAGACGAGAGGAACGAACCAGCAGGTCGGCCACCGGCTCACCGGACAGCTCACGCTGGTTCTGCAGTACGATATCGCCACCCATGGCCTGCAGGATATCGATGACGCCGGTACGGGTCGGGTTGATCCCCACGTTGCGGATCAGCAGTTCCGAGCCGGGCACAATCAGGGCCGCCACCAGCAGAAAGGCCGCCGATGAGATGTCGCCCGGCACACATATCTCGCGGCCCTGCAGTTCCTGTCCGCCCTGCAGGGTGACCGTGCTGCCGGCGGTTTCAAGATTGGCGCCGAAATAACGTAACATCCGCTCGGAATGATCGCGGGACAGGGTCGGTTCGCTAATCGTTGTTACACCGTCGGCGTACAGGCCGGCCAGCATCAGGGACGACTTGACCTGGGCGCTGGCGATTGGTGACTGATAGGCAATGCCCTGCAGTTGGGTGCCGCTGATGGCCAACGGCGCCAAGGTGCCATTGCCGCGACCGTTGATCAGGGCCCCCATGCGGGCCAGCGGTTCGGTGACCCGTTTCATGGGGCGTTTGCGCAGATACTGGTCACCGGTCAGCACCGAGAAAAAACGCTGTCCGGAGAGCAGACCGGTCATCAGCCGAATGGTGGTGCCAGAGTTGCCACAATCCAGCACATCGCCCGGCTCCTGCAGACCGCGCAGTCCGGCGCCATGTACGGTTACGGTCTGGCCATCATCCTCAATCGCCACTCCCATGGCCCGAAAGGCGGCCATGGTGGCAAAGTTATCCTCACCGCGCAGAAAATTGGTGATGGTGGTGGTGCCGTTGGCGATCGATCCCAACATGATGGAACGGTGAGAGATCGACTTGTCGCCCGGCACCGTCACCTCACCGCGAATCGCCCGGGCAGGCGCTGTAGTCATCGGCTGTATCTGTTCGTGCATGGTCACCCCTAGCGTATGCCATCCCGCAGGCGCTTGGAGGTATGGAAAAACTCCTCCAGCCAGGGGCCGTCACCCGTGGCCACGCGCTCCCGCAAGGCATTGAATTCAGCACTGTAACGATCAAGCATATCCAGCAGCGCCCCACGGTTCATCAGGGCAATATCGCGCCACATGGCCGGGTCCGACGAGGCGATGCGGGTAAAATCACGAAATCCTCCGGCGGAGAAGGCCAGGATGTTCTCTTCTTCCTCGGCGGAGCGGGCCACAGCATGCACCAGGGCATAGGCCACCATGTGGGGCAGATGGGAGACAGCGGCAAAGACCCGGTCATGGGTGGCGGCCTCCATGCATTCAACCCGGCTGCCTGCAGCCTGCCAGAGGCTGCGCACCAGGTTCAGCGCAGCGGTGTCGGTGAACGCTGTGGGGGTCAGGATGCAGCGCCGGCCTTGATACAGCTCCGCAAAGGCGGCGGCAGCGCCAGAATGTTCGGTGCCGGCAATCGGATGGCCGCCGACAAAGAAGGTGTCTGCCGGCATGAGCGGTTCACAGGCCTGCACCAGCTCTTCCTTGACGCTGCCACCGTCGGTGACGATACAGCCCGGCGGCAGAAAGGGTGCTGCCTGCGCCACCACGGCGGTCACCGAGCCCACCGGCACGGCCACAAACACCACCTGGGCCGCACGGACCCCTTCCGCCAGTGACGGGGCGACCTCGTCGATCACCCCTAAACGCAGGGCCAGGGCCAGGTTATCGGCATCCTGGTCGACACCGATCACCCGCTCCACAGCTCCGGCAGCCTTGAGGGCGCGGCTGAAGGAACCGCCGATCAGCCCCACGCCGACCACCGTCAAGGTAGTGATAATCGCTTGACTCATCGCGCCTTGGGGTATGATCCGAGAATTTTCAGAAATTGACAGAAACCGCGCAGTTCTTCGATCGCCTCACCCACCGGCTGTTCCGAGACGTGGCCCACCATATCGAGGAAAAAGATATACTCCCAGGCCTTGGTCTTGACCGGCCGCGACTCGATCTTGGACAGGTTGACCCCTCGCCGGGCAAACGGTTCCAGCATCCGGTAGAGGATACCGGGCTCATCCTTGACCGAAAACAGGATCGAGGTCTTGTCGTTGCCGGAGGGCTCGGCCAGCTTGCGGGATACCACGATAAAACGGGTAAAATTGTTGACCTGATCCTCAATCCGGCTGCGAACCACCTTGAGCCCGTAGTGCTCGGCAGCCGAGCAGCCGGCAATGGCGGCGGCGTTCAGGTCCTCGGCCACGATCTGGGCAGCAAGCGCGGTGGAGGCCACATCCACCAGCGGCACGTTGGGCAG
>DFYU01000129.1 GCA_002383415.1 Geobacter sp. UBA4074 | reverse complement strand
TTCATGGTCATGGAGACCGAGACATCCCCCAGCGGGATATCCTTAAACAGCACCTCCATATCCAGGATCGAATCGATGGCCACACCTGCCTTGCCCACATCACCGACGACGCGGGGGTGGTCGGAATCGTAGCCGCGGTGGGTGGCCAGATCGAAGGCCACTGAGAGGCCCTGCTGGCCTGCAGCCAGGTTACGGCGGTAGAAGGCGTTGGACTCCTCGGCGGTGGAGAAGCCGGCGTACTGGCGCACGGTCCAGGGGCGTCCGGCGTACATGGTGGCCTTGGGGCCACGCAGGTAGGGCGCAAAGCCGGGCATGGTGTCGATGTTTTCCAACTGCTCCAGATCGGCCAAGGTGTAGAGCGGCTTGACCGCAATCCCTTCCGGGGTATCCCAGGTTAGCGGCGCCGTGGTCTCGTTCTTGATCTCCTTGGCGGCCAGCTTTTCCCAATCCTGCGTGTTCTTCTTGTCAAAGGTTGCCATAGTTCATTACCTCGCTTGCAAGCAGTAAAGGCTCCAGACAGCGCATCTGGAGCCCTATAAACAATCCGTTAAAACCCAGAATACTGCCTAAGAGCCTTAACGCAAAGGGTGAAAGTCAAGGCGCTAAGACGCAAAGAAAACGGAAACAAACAAGGTAAAATCAGGCTTCAAGTCTTCTCTGCGCCTTTGCGTCTTTGCGTTAAAACGCCTGTCCGGTTTTCCTCTCTACAGCACGGCCTTCAGGTACTCGGCGGTGCAATCCCGCTTGGCTTTTTCCACCTGCTTGGGATCCACATCAACGAACTTCTCGTCCGGGGTGATCTTGAACAACGGCTGGCCCTTCTGGACGATGGTGCCGTCGCCGCCTTCCATGATGATCTTGTCGATGGTGCCGGAGAAGGGGGCCCGGATGGTGTTGAACATCTTCATGACCTCGATGATGTACAGCGGCTGATCCTTCTCGAAGTGCATCCCCTCGGTGACGAAGGGCGGCATGCCGGGGGCCTCCTGGCCGTAGTACATACCACCGCAAACCGCCACGATCTCGTCGGCCTTGGTGGCCGGAGGCGGCACCAGCACCTTCTTCATACGGGCCTGCAGCTCCGGGTCGGTCAGGTAGTCGGGAATGGTCACTTCCAGGTCCTCTTCGACCTTCATATCCCAGAATTTGGTGTTGCCGCCAATCAGGAACAGCATCCCCAGCAGCTCCATACCGGCCTCGTAGCCGTAATGGGCAGAACGGATCTGCTCCCAGGTCTCGGCGTCATAGCCGCCCTGGGGCTTCTCCTTTTGCAGGATGTCGTTGAGCTTGAAGTACTCCTCCCGCTCCAGACCGAACTGCTCACGCAGAGTCTTGTAGAAATGCAGCCCCTGCTGCAGCAGCTCGTTGTCGTGATCCCAGATGATCTCGGCCGCCGGCTTGTGGGGCCGATGGTCCATATGCAGATAATCATAGGTCTCTTTCAACACACCCAAGGGGTTACGCAGCCAGACTACCCGACCTTTTTCGATCTTGAAGTTCTTGGTGTTGATCGAGAGCCAGCCCGCCAGCAGATGGGGATCATCCAGCAGACGCTGCATGGGCCGGGTGACCAGGGTCCCCTTGCGATCCAGCAGGCCGGACATAACCTTGAGCTGCTTGGCCAGCAGTTCCGGCTGGTCGCCGAACTGCTCGGTCACCAACTTGGCGTAGTGTTTCTTCATCTGGAAGAAGGCGTAGACCACATCCAGCTTGTTGGCTTCCTCCTTCAGGGTACCCACAAGGGTCAGATAGGGGACCACGAAGCGGGTGGTGGGCTTGGCCATCACGTTGCGGCCCAGGAACCAGTTGACCAGGCCGTAGTGGAACTCCAGGTTGGTGGCCAGGGAGCTGCCCCGCAGGGTGGTGCTGCGCAACACCTCGGACAGTAGTTCGTAGCTGGCCAGACGGTCCTCGCCCTTGGTCAGCAGCAGGGCGATGTTGGAGTCGTAGGCGCCGGCCACCTTGTACTTCATAAACTGGTTGGTGTCGGGGTTCAGCATGCTGATCCCCTGGTCGTCCCGCACCTCACCCTTGATCGGCTTGGACCAGTAGCGGATCATGCCGCCGGCGTGGGGCGAGAGGGAGGCATCGGTGGCGTTGAGACGGGCCTCCACCGAGGCGTTGAAACGCACGACCCGCTCCGGCTTGGGCAGGCGCTTTTTGTGGCGGGCCAGCAGGGCCATGGCCTCCACCAGCGACTCAACGATGAAGAAATCGTTTTTGTCCTTGGGGTTGGTGAACTTGAGCGAATAGCAGAGCTCGGTCACCCGGTGCTCCACCTGGATGCGGGTGTTGACCTCCATGAAGTAGTGGCGGTCGCGGTCCACGATGCACTCGAAGGTAGAGGCGGAATCCAGACCGACGGCCTGACCGAAGCGGGCCGACTCCTCTTCCATACGCTGCAGCACCTTCAGATCGCTCTCCAGCGCCTTGACTTCGGCCTTTTTACCGGCGACCTTGGCCTTGGCAATGGCGGCCTGCAGGCCTTCCTGGGTAACCGAGACCTCCAGCAGCTTCTGCTCGTGCATCTGCAGCGAACAATCGCGGCCGCCCAGGGAGACGCACCACTCACCGTTACCCAACAGCTGGATCTCGTTATGGCGGGTCTGCTCGATATTCAGTTCGATCAGGACGTTCTTGTTATCGCCCACGCCGTTGGCTTTTACTTCCTGCAGCACCTCCCGCACCAGGGTCGGCGCCTCGGCGGCTGCCTTGGCGATCTGCTTCTCGTCGGCCTTTTTTACCGCCAACAGGGAAGCGCCCAAGATACGCTGACCCTTGCCGCCACCGCCGCCAATCGCCTTGATGCGGAAGCGGCTTTGGGGGTGCTTGCGGAACAGCTCGGCCACCTCGGTCTCAACCTGGGCGCATAGCTCCTCGATGGAGTAGAGGTCGATCCCCTTGGCATAGGAGGCCATCAGGATATGGTCGGCCAGGGCCTCCAGCGACAGCTTGCTGTCCTTGAGAACCTTCTCGTCGCAGTCAAGACCTTCGGACTTGACCAGGGCCAGCAGCTTCTCGCGGCTGGGATGCTTCTTGACCAAGGTACGGGCGGTGACATTGTCGATGCCGGGGGTCACGCTGACGCCAACCTGCAAGGCGGTCCGCTTGGCCTCGTCCTTCTTGCCGGCCCGGGCCTGGGTGGCGGCGCAGGGGCCGATGAAGCTCAGGCCCGCCTTCTCGATGGCGGCCACAAACTCCTCGTCCTCTGCCATGAAGCCGTAGCCAGCGAAGATTGAATCGTAGCCGTTATCCTTGGCGATCTGGATGATCTGATTGATCCGCTCGACCCGCTCTTCCTTGCTGGCCCCGCTGTAGTCAGGCACCCGGTGCACCCGGCGGGAATCGGTCAGCTGGCGCAGTTCNNTCCTTTTCGGACAGCAGGATGCCGTAGTGACTGATCCCCATCTCGTGATAGACATCCATGGCCTCCTTACGGATCGGTCCACGGCAGACGATCAGCGGCTTCAGGTCCTCACAGGAGAAGGAACGGACCCACTCGGAGCTGGACTTTCCCAGGCGGCGGTCCCGGTGGATCAGGGGGTTGTGCAGGTAGTAATCTGAGGCGTGTGGCATGGGCTTATATCTCCAATGGGTAAAAGTATATGCAATTAGTGGAATTCACGCTGGATGGCCTGCATCGGACCCGGCTTGTAGTGCCGCAGCAGGAAGTGCATGTTCTCGCCCAGCACCTTGCGCAGGTCGGTGGGCATCACCAGCGACGAGATGGAACCCAGCGCCAGGCCTTCCTTGGGGTTCATCAGCTCTTTTTCATAGCGCAGGTTGAGGGCCGCCTCTTCAATCTTGAGCCAGTCGGCGGCATCCTTCTCGGCATCCACCTTGGCCTCGCCGGCGGCCATGCCGGCAGCTACCCGTTCCTGGGTGCCGGACTTGATCCGCTCGGCTGCGGCGGCACGCACCTTGCGCAGCTCGTCCTTGTAGACGAACTCCTTGCCGGCCGGCCCCATCACCGCCAGGCGGGTGGTGGGCAGCGCCAGCACCAGATCGGCCCCGGTGGGATAGTTGTTGTAGGAGGCATAGGCCCCGCCGTAGGCGTTGCGGATGATCAGCAGGATCCGCGGGGTGCGGATATCGACGATCGAATCCAGCATGGCGCGACCGGCCTGCACGATGCCGCGGGACTCCTGCTCGCGGCCCGGCAGGAAGCCGGTGGTGTCTTCCATGAAGATCATCGGGATGTTGTAGATATTGCAGAAGCGGTTGAAGCGGGCGATCTTATAGGCTGAATCCACCGAGATCTGGCCGGAGGAGACCGCCGAGTTGTTGGCCACAAAGCCGACCACATGGCCGCCCAGACGGCCAAAGGCGGTAACCGCCTCGCGGGCCCGGTCGGGCTGGATCTCAAAGTAATCGCCATGGTCGCAGATCTGCTGGATCATGATCGAGACGTCGAACGGCGTATTGAAGCCGGTGGGCGAGTTGAAGGCCTTTTTCAGCAGGGTGTTGATCTCCCAGGTCTTGCGATCCAGCGGGTCGCTGGTCTTCTGGAAGGGGGCCATCACGCTGTTGTTATCCGGCACATAGCCCAAAAGCTGAATGGCTGCCCGCAGGGCCCCCACCTCGTCCTCAACGGTCAGGTCGGCCACACCGGAGGCGCCGTGCACCTTGGGTCCGCCCAGCTCTTCAGGGGTAACGTCCTCACCCAGCACCGACTTGACCACCCCCGGACCGGTCAGACCGAAGAAGGTGTCGTTGGGCTGAATCAGGAAACTACCCTGACGGGGCAGATAGGAACCGCCGCCGGCGTTGAAGCCGAACATGCACATGATGGAGGGGACCACGCCGCTGATCTTGCGCAGGGCGGTGAATGCCTCGGCATAGCCGTCCAGGCCGCCTACGCCGGCCGGCACAAAGGCGCCTGCCGAGTCGTTCATGCCGATCACCGGGATACCTTTTTCACCGGCCATCTGGAACAGCAGTGCCAACTTTCGGCCGTTGGTGGCGTCGATGGAACCGGCCCGCACCGTGAAATCGTGACCATACAGGGCCACATCGCGGCCGCCGATGTTCAGGATGCCGGTCACCAGTGAGGCGCCGTCCAGGTTCTTGCCCCAGTTCTGGAACAGGATGTTGGGCTCCTTCTCGGTCAGCACCTTGATCCGCTCCCAGACGGTCATCCGCTTCTTGAAGTGCTGCTTCTCGATCTGCTCGATCTTGACCGATTTGATCGGCCGTTCGATCAGATCGTGGCCTTCCTTCATGGCCTCTTCGTAGCCGCCCTTCTTGCCGGGAATCTCGCCGGGGATGGTGAAGTCAATGACCTTCTCCGGGGCAAAGGGGTTCTTCAGTGATGGTTGTATCGCTTTTTTAGACATCTGACGCCATCCTTCCAGTGTGGTGTAAGGTCCTGAATCTATGATGAGTAATGATCGTGTAACAGACAGAACAGCGAAAGAGACAGCCGGTCAGCGGGTTACCACTGCCAGCACCAACACCTCGTCGCCGTCACGGGAAAGCAGTCGATGCCGCAGGGCTGAATCGAAATAGACGCAGTCACCCTCACCCAGTTCGATCCGTTGGTCGTCCAGCAATAGCTCCGCATTGCCCTTCATCACGAACAGGAACTCCTCACCGTCGTGACTGTAGGTGTTCTCTTCGGGCGGCTTCTGGGACACCGTCAGCAGAAACGGCTCCATCTTCTTGTTTTGTTTGCGATAGGCCAGCGACTCATAGGAATAGCCCTGGCTAGTGCCGGCCCGGGAGATGACGCGCGGCATCATCTTGCGCTCGTCGG
>DFYU01000071.1 GCA_002383415.1 Geobacter sp. UBA4074 | reverse complement strand
CGTGATGTAAAGGCGGTGCATGGCGATGTGCAGGCGTTGCTCGTTGCCGGGCTGCTGGAAAAGAACGAGGCCGGCCAGATACTGTTTCCCTATGATGCAGTGCATGTGGATTTTATGCTGAAAGAGGCGGCCTGAAACAGTTTACTGCCTGCATCTGAAAAGGCCGACCCGGAAACGGGTCGGCCTTTTTTGTTGGTACAGGGTGTTGCGTGCAGGCTGTCAGGTGAATACCGTCACACTACACGCCGTGATCTGGAATCGGCGAGGTTACGCCCCGGCCTGGACGGCGGTGATGGCGGTCACGTTCACGATATCGTCCACCGAGCAGCCGCGGGACAGGTCGTTGACCGGCTTGGCCAGACCCTGGATGATCGGGCCCACCGCCTCGGCGCCGGCCACCCGTTCCACCAGCTTGTAGGCGATGTTGCCGGCGTCCAGGTCCGGGAAGATCAGCACGTTGGCTCGGCCTGCCACCGGGCTGCCGGGGGCCTTCTTCTCACCCACCTTGGGCAGCAGGGCCGCATCGGCCTGCAGCTCGCCGTCGATCTGAATATCGGGCTTGATGGTCTTGGCGATTTCCACCGCTTTGGTGACCTTGTCCACGTCGGCGTGGGAGGCGCTGCCCTTGGTGGAGAAGGAGAGCATCCCCACCCGGGCTTCCACATCCAGGAAGGCCTTGCAGTTGCCGGCAGTGGCCACGGCGATCTCGGCCAGGGCCTGGGCATCGGGGTTGGGGTTCACAGCGCAGTCGGCGAACAGGATGATGCCGTTCTCGCCGAAGGCCTCGTTTTTGGTGACCATGAAGAAGTAGGAGGAGACGGTCTTGATGCCCGGTGCCGGCCCCACGGTCTGGAAGGCGGCCTTCAGGACGTTGCCGGTGGTGCCGGTGGCGCCGGCCACTTCGCCGCCTGCGTCGCCGTTACGGACCATCATGCCGGCGTAGTACAGGTTGTCTTCTGCGGTTAAGAGTTTGCGGGCCTCGTCAGCGGTCATCCCCTTTGATTTGCGCAGCTCCACAAAGTCGGCCACGTACTGCTCCAGCTTGGGCGAGTCGGCCGGGTTGAGCATTTCCACGCCAGCCAGGTTGATCCCCTTGGCTGCTGCCTCGGTCTGGATCTTGGCGGGATCCCCCAGGATCACCAGCTTGGCCAGGCCTTCTTTAACGATCTTCTCGGCGGCATACAGCATCCGCTCGTCGTAGCTCTCCGGCAGTACTACGGTCTGCAGGTTCTTTTTGGCCTTTTCTTTGATCTGATCTACAAGATGCATAATCCGCCCTCCTGGTATTGGTGCGACAAGCGCCGCTTCACGCGCTAAGTTCGTTGGCAGCGTCGATTGCTCCTCGACGTATTGGCATATACGTCTGCGTCGTAATCTCCTTGCCGCCTGCTTATCATCGCGAATCTGCGCTTGTCAGGTTTATAAATAAAACGAGTTTTTATAAATACTCGAACAAGGGGTCTCGGTCAATAAAAAAAGCCGCGTAAAACGCGGCTTTAGTAGGGTTTAACAGGATGTAAAACCTGATTAAAATTTGACGCCCAAGGCATCGGCCACGGTGTGGATATCCTTGTCACCCCGACCGGACAGGCAGACCACGATGGTCTGTTCCTTGGGCAGGGTGGGGGCCAGCTTGAGGGTCTGGGCGATGGCATGGGATGACTCCAGGGCCGGCATGATCCCTTCTTCACGGGTCAGGCGTTGGAAGGCGGCCAGGGCCTCATCATCGGTGACGGAGACATACTCGGCCCGGCCGGTATCCTTCAGCCAGGCGTGTTCCGGCCCGACGCCGGGGTAGTCCAGGCCGGCCGAGATGGAGTGGGCGTTGGCCACCTGGCCGTCGGCGTCCTGCAGCAGGTAGCTGCGCTGGCCATGCAGGATGCCCGGTGTGCCGGCGCAGAGTGGCGCGGCATGGGCTCCACTGGCGATGCCGTGGCCGGCCGCCTCGACACCGATCATCCGCACGCCGGTATCCTTCAGGAAGGGGTAGAACAGCCCCATGGCGTTGCTGCCGCCCCCCACGCAGGCCACCAGCACATCCGGCAGCCGTCCTTCCAGTTTCTTGTGCTGTTTTTTAGCCTCCTGGCCGATCACGGCCTGGAAATCTCGCACCATCATCGGGTAAGGGTGGGGCCCGGCCACGGTGCCGATCACATAGAAGGTGTTGGCGATGTTGGTGACCCAGTCGCGCAGCGCCTCGTTCATGGCATCTTTCAGGGTGGCAGTGCCGGCATTGACCGGCGTAACGGTGGCCCCCAGCAACTTCATCCGAAAGACGTTCAACGCCTGGCGGCGGATATCCTCGGAGCCCATGAACACCTCGCACTGCATGCCGAACAGGGCAGCGATGGTGGCGGTGGCCACGCCATGCTGGCCGGCGCCGGTCTCGGCGATCACCCGCTGCTTGCCCATCCGTTTGGCCAAAAGCCCCTGGCCGATGGTGTTGTTGACCTTGTGGGCGCCGGTGTGGTTCAGGTCTTCCCGCTTGAGATAGATCTTGGCCCCGCCCAGTTGTCTGGTCAGCTTTTCGGCAAAGTAGAGCGGCGAGGGGCGGCCCACGTATTCACGCAGATAGTAGTCTAGCTCCTGCTTGAATTCGCGGTCGTTCTTGTAGTGGGCATAGGCATCTTCCAGCTCTTGTAAGGCCGGCATCAAGGTCTCGGGCACGTAGCGGCCGCCGTAGATGCCGAAGTGGCCGCGTTTATCGGGTTGTTTCATGGTCAGGCTTCCTTTGCATTGCGGATGAACCGGCGCACCTTGTCCGCATCTTTTTTGCCCGGCTCACTTTCTACTCCGCTGGAGACATCCACCGCCCAGGGATGTACCTGACGGACCGCCTCGGCCACGTTGTCCGGGGTCAGACCCCCGGCCAGGATGATCCGTTGGTGGCGTCTGACCGCCTCGGACGCGATCTCCCAATTGAAGCTGGTACCGGTGCCGCCGTAGAAGGAGGGGGAGAAGGTGTCCAGCAGGTAACCGGCCACTGGGTATTCGCTGATCGGGTCGAGACAGGTAAGGGAGCGCACCCGGAAGGCCTTCAATACACGGCGCCTGATCTGGCAGCAGTAGTCGGCCGGCTCATCGCCATGCAGCTGCACCAGGTCCAGCCGGCAGAGGTCGGCGATCTCGTTGATTGCAGTGGTCTCTTTATTTACAAAAAGCCCCACCACCTGCACGAAGGGTGGCAGCTGCTGGATGATGCGGGCTGCCTGTTCAGGAAAGATATGCCGCGGCGACTCCCTGAAGAAGACGAACCCCAGGGCGTCGGCCCCGGCGTCAACGGCAGTCAGGGCGTCTTCCAGGCTGGTTATGCCGCAGATCTTGACCCTGGTCATGGGGGCGCTGCTTACAGCTCCACCTTGGGCAGGTGCTTGAGCGACTCCTGCACCATCTCCAGCGGGTATTCGTAGTCATCAAGCTTGCCGGACAGGTAGTTGTCGTAGGCGGTCATATCCATAAAGCCGTGACCGGAAAGGTTGAACAGGATGGTCCGCTCCTTGCCCTCTTCCTTGGCCAGCAGTGCCTCGTCGATGGCGGCCCGCACGGCGTGGGACGATTCGGGGGCCGGTACGATCCCTTCGTGCTTGGCAAACATGATCGCCCCTTCGAAGCAGGCGGTCTGCATCAGGGAACGGGCCTCGATCAGCCCGGCGGCGTACAGCTGGGAGACCAGCGGTGACTCGCCGTGGTAGCGCAGGCCACCGGCATGGATACCGGGCGGCATGAAGTCATGGCCCAGGGTATACATCTTGGCGATCGGCCCCAGCTTGGCGGTGTCACCGTAGTCGAAGTCGTAGACCCCTTTGGTCAGGGTGGGGCAGGAGGCCGGTTCCACTGCCAGGCAGCGCACCTGCTTGCCAGCCGCTTTGTCGGCCAGGAACGGGAAGGCAATCCCGGCGAAGTTGGAGCCGCCGCCGCAGCAGGCGATCACCACATCGGGGTAGTCATTGACCAGCTTGAACTGCTCGATCGCCTCCAGGCCGATCACACTCTGGTGCATACAGACGTGGTTCAGTACGCTACCCAGGGCGTAGTTGGTGTCACTGTGGGTGGCGGCATCCTCCACCGCTTCAGAGATGGCCAGCCCCAGACTGCCATTGGAATCGGGATTCTCGGCCAGGGCGGCGCGTCCGGCATTGGTCTGGTCAGACGGCGAGGGATGCACCGTGGCGCCCCACAGCTGCATCATCGACTTGCGGTACGGCTTCTGAAAGTAGGAGACCTTGACCATGTAGATGGTGCATTCCAGGCCGAACATGCTGCAGGCCAGGGCCAGGGAACTGCCCCACTGGCCGGCGCCGGTCTCGGTGGACAGGCGTTTGATGCCGGCCTGCTTGTTGTAGTAGGCTTGGGGTATGGCCGAGTTGGGCTTGTGGGAACCGGCCGGCGAGACCCCTTCGTATTTGTAGTAGATCTTGGCCGGGGTACCCAGGGCCTGTTCCAGTCGATGGGCACGGAACATCGGCGACGGCCGCCAGAGCTTGTATATCTCGCGCACCGGCTCGGGGATATCGATCCAGCGCTGGGTGGATACCTCCTGCTCCAGGATGGCGGGCGGGAAGATGGCCAACAGCTCCTCCGGGGTTACCGGCTGGAAGGTGCGGGGCGAGATGACCGGATCAAGCGGGCCGGGCAGGTCGGGGATGATGTTATACCAACGGGTCGGTATCTTGTCTTCAGGCAGCAGTATTTTGGTTTCCATCAACGTGATGCCTCCTCATAAAAAAAGAAACGAGGATTTTTCCGTTCTGGTGCCAGCTGACGGTGCCAGGGCGGAAAAGACCGTTTCTATTCCAGATTGTCTTCGATTCTGATCAGTCGGCTCGGCTCGGCAATGAAATCAAAGCGGTCAATCTCCGCCAGAGCAGCCCGGATGGCGCCTTCGCGGGCCTCGTGGGTCATGATCACGATTGGTACCGCCTGGCCGCCGTTGTGGCGGGCGGTTTGCACCATCGATTCGATGCTGATGCCGTTTTTGCCCAGCACGCCGGCGATGCCGGCCAGCACGCCCGATTGGTCCAGCGCCGTAAACCTGAGCATGAAGCTGGTGACGATCTCGTCCATCGGCCTGAGTGGCAGGCTGGTGATGCTGTTGTCCAAAAAGCCCAGCGGCGCAGCGCGGCGGGTCTGGACGCCGGCCGTGATGCTGCGGCTGATCTCGATCAGGTCGCCGACGATGGCGCTGGCGGTGGGGTTCTGGCCGGCGCCGCGGCCGTAAAACATTACCGGTCCCACAAAATCGCCGGTCAGGCGGATGGCGTTGAAGACGCCGTTCACATCGGCTAGAGGGTTATGCTGGGGAATCATGGTGGGGTGGACCCGCACCTCCAGCTGTCCGTCATCGGTCCGCTTGCCGATGGCCAGCAGTTTGATCCGGTAGCCGAACTGTTCGGCAAAGCGGATATCGATGCCGGAGATACCGGTGATCCCTTCGGTGTAGATGGCGTTGAAATCGATGCGGGTGCCGAAACAGAGTGAGGCCAGTACCGCCAGCTTGTGGGCGGTGTCGGTGCCTTCGATGTCAAAGGTGGGGTCCGGTTCGGCGTAGCCCAGCTCCTTGGCGCTCTGCAGCACGTCGCTGAAGTCGGCCCCTTCCTGGGTCATGCGGGTCAGGATGTAGTTGCAGGTGCCGTTCATGATGCCGAACACGGCGTTAAAGCGGTTGCTCGCCAGGTTGCCTTTGATTGCCGACAGCACCGGGATGCCGCCACCCACGGCGGCCTCGTACTGCACCTCTACCCCCTTGGCGGCGGCTGCAGCGTAGATCTCGTCACCATGCAGGGCCAACAGCGCCTTGTTGGCAGTGACCACATGCTTGCCGGCTGCGATCGCCTTGAGGACAAAGGTCTTGGCCGGTTCATAGCCGCCAATCAGCTCGATTACGATGCTGATCTCGGGATCGTTGAAGATCTGGTTGACGTCGTTGGTCAGGATGCCCGGATCTACCGTTACACCGCGATCACTGGTGATATCCAGGTCGGCAATCCTTTTTAACACGATGCCGGTGCCTGTCTTC
The DNA here is from genome assembly GCA_002383415.1 of Geobacter sp. UBA4074. Taxonomy (GTDB): domain Bacteria; phylum Desulfobacterota; class Desulfuromonadia; order Geobacterales; family Pseudopelobacteraceae; genus Trichlorobacter. The sequence goes on along the minus strand of DFYU01000071.1, from coordinate 1,539 downwards.
TGGCGGATGACCGCCGCATTGTCCTTGAGCAGGCGCACTACGCCGGCGCCGATGTTGCCGAATCCGATCAGACCAACCTTGATTTCACTCATTGCAGCTATTCGCTCCGCTCTTCCTGTTTGTCGCAGGGCACCATCTCGTCCAGGATGCCGTTCACAAAGGCGGGCGACTCCTTGTCACCGAATTTTTTGGCGATCTCGATCGCCTCGTTGATGCTGACCTTCTTGGGTATGTCGCTGCGGAACAGCAGCTCAAAGGTAGCCAGCCGCATGATGTTCAGATCCACCCGCGGCATGCGTGACAGGGACCAGTTTTTGGAACGGGCCTTGATAGCCTCGTCGATCTCAGTCTGGTGTTCTTGCACACCCAGCACCAGTCCCTCGGCAAACTCGCGCACCCGCTGCACCGCCTCGACGCCATCCCGGAACCCGCGCAGGGTCTCACGCAGCTCACTCTTCTGGGAGTCCTGGGCATAGAGCATCTGCAGGGCCAGTTCGCGCCCTTCTCGTCGCAGTCCCATTATTTGAGGGCTTTCAGCAGGTTGGCAGTTTCGATGGCGGTGACGGCAGCCTCAAAGCCCTTGTTGCCGGCCTTGGTGCCGGCCCGTTCCACAGCCTGCTCGATGGTGTCGGTGGTCAGTACGCCAAAGGCGATCGGCACACCGCTTTCCAGCGAGACCGATGCCACGCCCTTGGAGACCTCGGATGCCACATAGTCGAAGTGGGGGGTGGAGCCACGGATCACGGCACCCAGGCAGATCACGGCGTCAAACTTCTTGGTGGCCGCCATGGTCTGGGCCGCCAGCGGGATCTCAAAGGCGCCCGGCACACGGGCCACCGTAATATCGGCATCGCTGCCGCCGTGGCGCACCAGGGCGTCGATGGCCCCTTCCAGCAGGCGCTCGCAGATGAAGCTGTTGAAGCGGCTGACGACGATGCCGCACTTGAGGCCCTTGGCGTCGAGATTACCCTCGATAACGGTTGGCATAGTTTCCTCCCAGGCAGGCTGAAAAAAAGCCTGTGATTCATTCAAAGTGTATTTGTATAGCATAGCTGCAGCGCGGTTTGAACTGTTTTTAGCGCAGCTTGTACGGCCAAGGGCGGCACTTGGTCTGCCGGCGTATCAGAAGGCGCGCAGCAGCATGGCCCACAGCGGCAGGGTGGCAAAGGAGAGCGGGATACCTATCCCCAGCATCATGGTGACCAGCTGCGGGTCCAGATCATGATCCATGGCGATGATACCGGCGGTGATCATCGGCGCCATGGCGGCCTCGAAGATGGTGACCTGGATCGCCGTGCCGCGCAGCCCAAGCAGGCCCAGATAGACAGCGGCAATCAGCAACGGACCCAGCAGCATTTTATAGCCCAGACCCAGTGCCAGACGGGTCCGCAACCCGGTGAGGCTGGTAAAACGCAGCTGGAATCCCACCGAGGCCAGGGCCAGCGGGGTGATGGTGTCAGACAGCTTGCGCAGTACCGCCACCGTCCAGTCCGGAAAGGGCACCGGTCGCAGGATGATGGCCAGGATCAGGGCCTGGAA
>DFYU01000087.1 GCA_002383415.1 Geobacter sp. UBA4074 | reverse complement strand
AACCGGGCAGCAGGTGGTAGGCCGGAAAGGGCAGTTGGTCCAGATCAGGGATCAGATCACGGGGGGGGGATGCCACGCCGTTGCCCTGGCTGTCACGATAGGCCAGGCCGGGAATCATGGAGGGGTTGTTGCAGCCGGCCTGCACCAGCTCCAGCATGGTCTGCTCCCCTTCGCCCAGCACCAGGTAGTCGATGGCCGCAAAGCGGTCCAGCAGTGGCGGGCCCATGGTGCAGGCGTGGGCGCCGCCGAACACGGTAACCATCCGGTCGTTGCGCGCCTTGAGCGCCTCGGCGATCCGGTTGCCCTCTAGAAACGATGAGGTGGTGCAGGAAAAGGCCACGACATCGGGGGCGCGATGGAGTATCTCTTCCACCAGCGCATCCTGGGGCAGTGGGGTGGCATAGCAGTCGATGATCTCGGACGCCACGCCATGGCGCTCCAGCCAGGCCATGATCGAGAGCAGCCCCAGGGGCGGCATCACATTGAAGATGGTGGTGATGTCCGGCTTGCCAGCCAGAAAGTTGCTGCCGTAGGGGTGGACGAACAGAACCTTCATTGGCGGCGCACCCGGATGGCGTCCTTGCTGTAGCTGACGATCCTGAAGCCGCGTTGGGTCAGACTGTTAGCCAGATAGAGCGGGTTTTCCGGGTAGCTGACCCGGAACTGGCCCAGGCCCAGATCCTCCACACCGGCCACCCAGGTGATCCGTTGCAGGGTGTCGCGGATGGCAAAGGTCTCGTCCGGGCTGTTGACCCCTTCGACCGTCACCGCCACCTTGGCAGCCAGCTCCCTGATCCGTTGGTCGACCTTGGTCATAATGATTGGAACGGCGCGGTCGGCCAGGTTTCTGAGGGCAGCCGCCTGGGCATCGGCCGGTGTCGGAGCCAGGCCGACCGCCTCTTCGCTGCCGGCCGCCAGGATAGTCAACTGGTCACGTCCGTCACGGGTCAGCAGGCGATAGTTCAGCCGTACCGTCACCGTGGTAAAGGGCATGCTGATGCCGTAGCCCACATCCTCGCCACGGCTGGTTGATATTGTCGGCTCGATGCGGCCGATCAGGATGGTGTTGGTGCGGTAGCGGTAGGCCAGAGAGCGCAGGGCGATTAAGTTGCCCTCTTTAAGTGCCTTGTCCATGTCGGCCGCCTTGATGCCGGGGCCGGCGGCCAGATCGCGCACCGTAAACCCCTTCTGAATCAGGGCGTTGTTCAGCGCCTCGCTGAAGCTGGTGCTGTCGTCGTACTGCGCCTGTTTGCCGCCAGACAGCTGTCGGGCCGGCACAAATACCGCCACAGCGCTGTTCAGTGCCAGCGGAGCGATTGCATCCCGCGCCTGTGCCGGCTCAACGCAGGCCGCAATCCGCACGGTGATACTGTCACCATTGTTCTGCTCCTTGATCAGACGATGGCTGGTCACCACACCCTGGGTGCGGGTGGTGATGATATCATCCAGCAGGGCCGAATCCTCGACAATCGTACGGCTGTTGACCTCTACGCCCGCCACCTGCTCCACAGCGGCCCATTTGGCGCGATTCATGGCCTCGATCCTGGCCGAAGGCAGATCGCCCCGCACAATCACCGCCTCACCCTCGTTCTCCACACAGAGCGGCTTGGCAAAAACAGGGCAGGGCAGGGTGGTCAGCGCCAGAGCAAGACAAAGCGCTGCAGGTATGATCGAACGTACCATGGTGGCCTCCAGCAGACAGTATGGCTTATCTATACTGTAAAAACCGTATCCGTGCAAAGTCGAAAACCTGCAGCAACGCCACTGGACAGACCATTCTCCGCTGGTATACTCTTTGACGGCTACGTTAAAACGTTGCTCCCGTATGCATGATCTTGCCACACAGTCAGGAACCCTACACCATGCCGATCAACGTCTTTGATGCCATCAAACCGGCCATCAGCAGCCTGCTGGGAGATGCCGCCATAGCCTTTGCACCAGCTGACGAGGCAGAGACCGCGCCCCACAGTGCCGAAGGTGGCCTGACGCAGGCCATCGACATCGAGGGGCGCAGCTATGCCTTCTCTGCTGTCAGGCCCGGTCTGCCCTTTACTAAAACCGAAACGCGCTTCTGCCATGAGCTGCTGGCGGCCTTCTCGGGCCTGTATAGCGGCTTCAAGCTGGAAGGGTTTGCCGCCCACTTTCGCACCGCCCTGTTGGCCTCCATCATGGATATCACTGTGGCCCGTTTTCTGCGGGGCGACAGCAGCAAAGGCTTCTGGCCGATCCAGCAGCTGATCCAGCTACTGAAAAACCTCTCCTATCAACGCTACGAAGGCAAACCGGCCACCACCGGCTTTCTGGTACACCGCACCACCGAACCGGCCCTGCGCAAGACCTTCAGGGCCCGTGGCCACAGCCTGATCCCGTTGCAACCCCATCAGGGCATCTCGCCCAACTTTCTGGACAACCCGCTCACCTATCGCTTCATTGACGGCAACAACCTGTTCTTTGTGGCCGGCATCCAGATGCAGGTGATCGGTGTCCTGCGTACCTCTCCCGATACCGTGCAGACCGATATCGAACGGCTGACCCAGCGGGAGATGTTTTCGCTGGTCAGGCGGGCCGGCAGCGGTGCCTTTGCCATCACCGTCAACGAGGTCTCCGAGATCGAGGTGCTGATCAGTCCGGGCAAGCTGCTGATCCGCCGCAAGGGGATGTGGGCGATCTTTGATCCGGATATCTTCCGTTCCTTCCTGGGGGATGAGATGGACCAGGAAACAGTGGATGACCTGTTGTGGACCGTCTATGCCGTTTCCAAGCTGCGCCACGGTACAGTGATCCTGATTCATGCCGGCACGGCCCGTCAGCTGGCGCCGCTCAAAAAAGGCTCGGTGGGGGGCGATGACCCGATTGTACGCCTATTGATCAGCCGGGTGAGGGGGCAGGGGATTGCCGAGCTGAAACAGTCCGGCACCCTGCTGCGGATACTCTCCTCCGACGGCATGACCGTGCTGGACCCCCACGGCAAACTGCTGGAGACCGGCTTCATCATCGACACCTCCCATGCCCGCGAACTGGTGATCGGTGGTGGCCGTACCACCGCCGCCATTGCCGCCTCTTTCTTCGGCAAGGTGATCAAGGTGTCGCAGGATGGCCCGATCGAGCTGTATCAGGATGGTAAGCTGGTCTATCGGTTTGGGTAGAACGCTGAGTTCTTTGTTGGTTTTGTGACGTCACCGCTCCGGTATCGCCAGCCGGTTATCTCGTGAACGTTAGACATATCTCTGGAGAACACTGAATGCCTTGGGAATGTTCGTCTTGCGGTTTTGCCAACAATGATGATGCTGCTGAAAATTGCATGTGCGGTTATAACAACCCAACCCATCCTACACCACCAATCAGAACCGCCGTAGGGGATTCAGTTGTCATCATGAGCCCCAAATTAACGATATACTGGGCTGCCCAAGTTATAATCGTCATATTAACGGCATTTGCCATATTTGCGGTGGTTATCCCAGTACTAAGTACTGGTGACTTCAGCTCGATCTGGCCAACAAGCGACAAAAGAGTTGGAGTGAAAGCGGGCATGTTCTTTGGCAGCATTTTATTGCTGGCTGGTCTGCCAGCCACAGTCAGAGCCTTCTCTTCAGGGGGTGAGTTCTACTTTTATAAAGACAAACTTGAAATCCGCACTTTTTTGTTCAACCGAACAAAAATCTTTAAATATGAGAACATTACTGTAAATCAGCATGGTTCATATCGGGTCACAATACACCAACGGAATTTACCCGGCTGGAAGTCTCCATTAAAACAGCTAAAAGCCATATATCTCGACGGTGCAGGTTTTGGTCTCTCTCCAGCTGGCTACAAAGATCCAAGCAAACTCCCCCTTGCATTAGAGATTCTAAAGAGATCAACAGATTTCAGGGAAAAGATGCCCTCGTGAGTCTAGATACTTATGCGCCTTTAGTCATGCCTAACAGCTGATATCGTAAGCTCCCCTAAAATGGAGACATGTTAAAAGTAGAGCTTTCTGGCATTATATCGCTAGGAGGATCAGATGAGCGACAAGCTTACACAGACATTGAAGGTCAGCTGTTTCACGCTGCCTTAAGCAGTGTCACCGCCTCCAGTTCCCGCTGATACTTCCGCTCTGCATGCCAAAGATCATAGGCATTTTGGGCATTTAACCAAAACAGGGAAGCATTGCCGAACAGGTGTGAGAGACGCAGCGCCATCACCGGCGTTACGGCCCGCCGGCATTGCACCAGTTCGTTGGCAGTCTGGCGTGATACCCCCAACGCCGCAGCCAGAGTCGAAACATTCAGGTTGAAATCAGGCATAAAATCTTCCCGCAGCATCTCGCCGGGGTGGGTGGGGGCGATGGCTCTTCTCGCAGTATTGGGTATGCTCATGGTATTCCTCATTTAATGGTAGTCAGTGACTTCGACATCGTAGGCGTCTCCGTCGACAAATCTGAAGCAGATACGCCACTGATCGTTAATCGATATGGAATGCTGACCGACTCTGTCGGCCTTCAGAGGATGCAAACGGTTGCTCGGCGGCACCTTCAGATCGTCAAGCGATGTCGCCAGATCAACATATTCCAAACGTCGTAACGCCCGCCTAATAACATCTGGCGGGAGGCGTTTTGATGTGCCTTCGTTATAAAGCACGGCCGTCTGTTTGTCGGCAAAGCTTTTGATCATAGGTAACTGTAACTTGTCACGTGACACATGTCAAAGATAAAAAAGGGGTATGCGGTAACCGCATACCCCTTTTGCATTATGGTTATGGTTCTTGGTTACTTGGCTGCTTTCACCATCAGTTCACTGACCAGCTTGGTGAACTTGAGCGGGTCTTTGATCGGCGTGCCTTCGGTCAGCAGGGCCTGATCGTAGAGCAGGTCGGCATAGTCCAAAAGCCGGGCGTCGTCGGCGCTCTGCTGGTACATGTCGCCCATCACCCGCACGATCGGATGGTCGGGGTTCAGCTCCAGCACCCGCTTGGATTCTGGCACGGCCTGGTTCATGGCCCGCATGATCCGCTCCATGTTGGCGTTCATGCCGTAGTCGTCAGCCACCAGGCAGCAGGCGCTGTCGGTCAGGCGGTTCGAGAAGCGCACCTCTTTCACCTTGCTCTCCAGGCGGTTTTTAATCAACTCCAGCAGGGTGCCGAACTCCTTCTTGGCCTCTTCCTGCTTCTTCTCCTTCTCTTTCTTCTCTTCTTCGCTGTCCAGGTCCACATCGCCTCGGTCAACGGCCTTCAGGCTCTTTTCCTGGTAGCTGTGCAGCGACTGCACCACCCATTCGTCAACGGGATCGGTCAGGAACAGCACCTCAAAGCCCTTGGCGCGGAACGCCTCCAGGAGCGGCGACTGCTCCAGTGCCTCGCGGTCTTCGCCGGTGATGTAGTAGATCTCTTTCTGGTTCTCCGGCATCCGCTCTACGTACTGCTTGAGCGAGACAAATGCGCCTGCCTCGGTGCTGCTGCTTTGGAACAGCAGCAGCTCCTGCAGCTTCTCCTTGTTGGCAAAGTCGAAGTGCAGACCTTCCTTCAGCACCGGGCCGAACTCCTTCCAGAAGGTCAGGTACTCGTCGTACTCTTTTTCCTTCAGATCAGTGAGGGTGGAGAGGACCTTGTTGACCAGGCTCTTCTGAATCCGCTTGATCTGCACATCTTCTTGCAGGATCTCGCGGGAGACGTTGAGCGGCAGGTCGGATGAATCCACCACGCCGCGCACGAAGCGCAGGTAGTCGGGCAGCAGGGCGTCGCATTTCTCGGTGATGAAGACCCGCTTTACATAGAGCTGGATGCCGCGCTTGCGCTCGGCCATGAACAGGTCGAACGGCTTCTTGGCCGGCAGGTAGAGCAACGCCTTGAACTCGCTGGTGCCCTCGGCGGCAAAGTGGATCGTCTTGAAGGGGTCCTCGAAGTCATGGGAGACATGCTTGTAGAATTCCTTGTATTCCTCTTCGCTCACCTCGCTCTTGGAGCGGGCCCAGATCGCCTTCATGGAGTTTAAGGTCTGCTCCTCGGTCTTCTCGATGGTGCCGGCCCCTTCGATCTCTTTGCCGTCCGGGTCGCGGGGCACTTCGCTGCGGGTGATGTCCATGCAGACCGGGTACTGGATGAAGTCGGAGTATTTTTTGACGATGGAGCGGATCTTCCACTCGTCCAGGTACTCCTTGAACTCCTCTTTCAGGTGCAGCACGATCTCGGTGCCGCGCTCGGCCTTGGTGGCGTCTTCGATGGTGTAGGAACCGTCGCCGGTGGACTCCCAGCAGGTGGCGTGGCTGGCATCGCCGGCCCGACGGGTGGTGAGGGTGACTTTATCCGCCACCATGAAGGAGGCGTAGAAGCCGACCCCGAACTGGCCGATCAGCTCCGGCTGCTCAGCGGCAGCGGCGTCCTTCATGGCCTGCACGAAGGACTTGGTGCCGGACTTGGCGATGGTGCCGATGTTTTCTTCCACCTCGGACATGGACATGCCGATGCCGTTGTCGCGGATGGTCAGGGTGCCGGCATCTTTATTGGGGATCAGCTTGATCTTCCAGTCGCTGTTGCCCTCCAGGATTGATTCGTTGGACTGGGCCTCGAAACGGGCCTTGTCGATGGCGTCGGAGGCGTTGGAGATCAGCTCCCGCAGAAAGATGTCGCGGTTGGAGTAGAGTGAGTGAATCACGAGATCCAGCAACTGCTTTACTTCGGTCTGAAACTGTTTGGTGGCCTTGGACATGGTACGAAGACTCCTCCTGAACAAGATATGTCTCTTAGTGATAAGCATCCCTGACTGCAATTTCAAGGGGCGGGCAACTATAGGGTGGAATCGGTTGAAATGCAAGGCTTGTCGGGAGTTAGCAATTGACGAATGTGGGTGAAAGCGGGTATATAAAACGATTCAATGCTGACCAAAAAACTGTACATAGCCACCTTTGGCTGCCAGATGAATGTGAACGACTCGGAGCGGATCGTCTCCATGCTGGCCGACCTGGGGTATGCCCCCACCGAGCATCTGCGGGAAGGCGACCTGATCCTGTTCAACACCTGCACCGTGCGGGGCGGCGCCTCTGACAAGGTCCATCAACACCTGGCCAACCTGCGCAACCTGAAGAAGAAACGGCCCAACGTCCTGATCGGCATCGCCGGCTGTGTGGCCCAAGAAGAGGGGGATCGACTGCTTAACGACTACCCCTGGCTGGATGTCGTGGTAGGCACCCACAACCTGCATCTGGTAAAGGATATGGTGCGGGATGCCGAGGCAGGCTTTCGGCGCAGCGAGACCGACTTTCTGGATAACAGCCAACGTCTGGATCTGTTTCCGCCGGTTGCCGGTACCAACCGTTCTTCGGCCTTTGTAACGGTGATGCAGGGCTGCGACAACTATTGTGCCTACTGCATCGTGCCCTACGTGCGGGGCCGCGAGATCAGCCGTCGTTTTGACGAGATCATGCTTGAGGTGCGCGAGCTGGCCGGCCAGGGGGTGCAGGAGATTGTCTTGTTGGGGCAGAACGTCAACTCCTACGGCCTGAAAGGGGAGGGGCAGCCGCCCTTTCATGAGCTGCTGCGGGCCGTGGCCGAGGTGGAGGGGATTAGCCGCATCCGTTTCATGACCTCGCACCCCAAGGATATGTCCGACCAGCTGATCGCCTGTTACGCCGATCTGCCCACATTGTGCGGCGCCTTGCACCTGCCGGCCCAGTCGGGCAACAACCGTATCCTGAACGCCATGAACCGGGGCTATAGCCGGGAGCGCTATCTGGAAACGGTTGACAAGTTGAAGGCCGCTCGGCCCGGTATCAAGCTGACCGGCGATATGATTGTCGGCTTTCCAGGCGAGACTGAGGCGGAATTCGAGGAGACCCTCTCCCTGATGGAGGCGGTCAACTATTTTGACCTGTTCTCTTTTGTCTATTCACCCCGTCCCGGCACCAGGGCGGCCGAACTGGCCGATGACCTGCCCAAGCAGGTCAAGCTGGAGCGGCTGGATCGTCTGCAGAAGCTGCAGCTGCAGCACAGCCGTGCTCACAATGAGGCCTATGTCGGCACCGTTCAGCAGGTGCTGGTGGAAGGGCTGGCCAAGCGGGAAGGGCAGGTGACCGGCCGGGCCGACTCCGGTCGGATCGTCAATTTTGAGGGCCAGCCGACACTGGTAGGCACGCTGGTTGAGGTGAAGATTATTGAAGGGTATGCCAACTCCCTGTTGGGGACGTTGGTGTAGATAAGCGAGGCATTCATGAGTACAGAAGCGACCAACACCCCCACAGCCAATTTCCTGCGCACGATTGTCAGCGACGATCTTGCCAGCGGCAAACACCAGACGGTGGTGACCCGTTTTCCGCCGGAGCCCAACGGCTATCTGCATATCGGCCATGCCAAGTCGATCTGCCTCAACTTCGGCCTGGCCCGCGATTTCGGCGGGGTCTGCCATCTGCGTTTTGACGACACCAACCCGGTCAAGGAAGAGGCTGAGTTTATCGAGTCGATCAAGCAGAGCGTGCGCTGGCTGGGGTTTGACTGGGGCGAGCACCTCTACCACGCCTCGGAGTATTTCGAGCAGCTCTACCAGTGGGCCGAATACCTGATTAAACAGGGCAAGGCCTATGTGGATGACCTGACCCCGGAACAGATGAAGCAGTACCGTGGCACCCTGACGGAAGCAGGTACCGAGTCCCCCTTCCGCAACCGTTCGGTGGCCGAGAACCTGGACCTGTTCCGCCGCATGCGGGCCGGTGAGTTTGCTGACGGCGCCAAGGTGTTGCGGGCCAAGATCGACATGGCCTCGCCCAACATGAACCTGCGCGATCCGGTGCTCTACCGGATCCTGCACGCCAGTCACCCCCATGTGGGCGATGCCTGGTGCATCTACCCGATGTATGACTTTACCCATGGCCAGTCGGACGCCATCGAAGGCATTACACACTCCATCTGTACCCTGGAGTTCGAGTCTCATCGACCGCTCTACGAGTGGTTTCTGGAGCAGTTGCCGGTGCCCTCCAGACCCCGTCAGTACGAGTTTGCCCGCCTGAACCTCTCCTACACCGTGATGAGTAAGCGCAAGCTGCAGGAGTTGGTGCAGACCGGCCTAGTCAACGGCTGGGACGACCCGCGCATGCCGACCATCATGGGTCTGAAGCGCCGTGGCTTCACCCCGGCCGCCATCCGTAGCTTCTGCGACCGGATCGGGGTGGGGCGCAGCGATGCCTGGATCGGCTATGAGCTGCTGGAAGAATGCGTGCGGGAAGACCTGAATGAGCAGGCGCCGCGGGCTTTGGCGGTACTGCATCCGATCAAGCTGATCATCGACAACTACCCCGAGGGGCAGGTGGAGGAGTTTGAGATACCGAATCACCCCGCCAAGCCTGAACTGGGCAGCCGTAAGCTGCCGTTCTCCCGCGAGATACTGATTGAAGCCGACGACTTTATGGAAGAGCCCCCCAAGGGGTTCCATCGCCTGACCATCGGGGGCGAGGTCAAGCTGCGTTACGCCTATGTGGTCAAGTGTACCGGCGTGGTCAAGGACGAGCAGGGCAGGGTGCTGGAACTGCACGGCGAGTATGATCCCGGCTCCACCAATGGCCCCTTTACCTCTGACGGCCGCAAGGTCAAGGGGGTGATCCACTGGTTGTCAGCGCCCCATGCCGGCACCGTGGAGGCCCGCCTGTTTGACCGGCTGTTCAGCGATGCCAACCCAGATCGGGGCGGGGCAGACTACAAGCAGTTCCTTAATCCCGAATCCCTTTCGATCCTGCCCCAGTGCCGGGTTGAGCCGTCACTGCTGCAGGCCGCACCGGGCCAGAGCTTCCAGTTTGAACGCCTGGGCTACTTCTGCGCCGATGAGAAGGATTCGCAACCGGGGCAGCCGATCTTTAACCGTATCGTTACCCTGCGTGATACCTGGGGAGCAAAAAACTAAGATGAGCGACTCTATCTATAAATCAGGCTTTGTCTCGATTATCGGCCGTCCCAACGTGGGCAAGTCCACCCTGCTGAACCGCATCCTGGGCGAGAAGATCGTGGCGGTTTCTGACAAACCGCAGACCACCCGCAACGTAATCCGTGGCATCCTGTCCGACGAGGGCAGCCAGATTGTGTTTGTTGACACCCCCGGTATCCACAGCGCCCGTAACCGGATCAACAAGGCCATGGTGGATGCGGCCATGACCGCCGTGACCGGTATTGATCTGCTGCTGTTGGTGGTGGATGCCACCCAAAGGATCGACGAACCGTTTGTAAAGGATATCTGCACCAGAGCCGGCGCGCCGGTCTGGCTGGTGTTGAACAAGATTGACCAGGTGGAGCCCAAGGAAAAACTGTTCAGTCTGATTGAGGGCTACACCAGGCTACATGCCTTCCCCGAGATTATCCCGATCTCGGCCCAAAGCGGCAGCAATGTGGAGCGGCTGGTGGGGCTGGTACGGGAGCATCTGCCGGAAGGAGAAGCGCTCTTTCCTGACGATATCCTGACCGACTTGCCGGAGAAGTTTATCTGCGCCGAGTTGATCCGTGAAAAGGTCTTCCGTCTGACCACCAAGGAGATTCCCTACGGCACTGCGGTGGTGGTGGAGGCCTTCCAGGAACGGGAAAACGGCGTGGTGGCCATCACCGCCACCATCATGGTGGAGCGCGACACCCATAAAGGGATCATCATTGGCAAGCGGGGCAATATGCTCAAGAAGATCGGTGAACAGGCCCGCCGCGATATCGAGCGGCTGTTGGGCACCCGGGTCTTTCTGGAGTTGTTTGTCCAGGTGCAGGAACGCTGGACCGAACGCACCGCCATGCTGCGGGAGTTGGGGTACGAATAACCCAAGGTTTCTTGCTTGGCAACGGTCTGATCACTATGCTATATAACCGGCGTCCGTAGGTCGGCCGCAGTGCTCTCCGCACTGTGGCTTTTCTTGTGCACATCTTACATAGAGTTGGGAGTTTTACCGTGTCGCATCACCGCATCAAATGGTCGCACCTGTCGCTGAAGCAATGTGCCTTGCTACTGCTCGTTGTCGTGCTTCTCTCCGTGTTGTTCGTCGCCGGCTGTCAGGATCGCAAGCCGCAATCGTTGCCATTGTCGAATGTTGCGCAGCAGGGTATGTCGTCAACCGGCTTCCCGTCGCCTTCATCGTCAAAAATTGCACCCTTTGAGCACCACAGCAGCGTCCTAGGGACAGAGCTGTCGCCACTTAAACAGTACAGCAGCGCCAAGGGCAGGGTGAAGATCAAGTATAATTCCGGTGAAGACCCGGAGTTTGCCGCCCGCAAAGGATGGCCAAAAAAATATCCTGCACCGTTGCCGGGGGCTATTCTGCCCCAGAAGCGGATTGTGGCCTACTATGGCAACCCGCTTTCAAAGCGGATGGGAGCACTGGGCGAGTTTCCCAAGGACGAGATGCTGCGGCGACTGAAAGCTGAGGTTGCCAAGTGGGAAAAGGCTGATCCGGCAACTCCGGTGCAGCCGGCCTTGCACCTGATAGCGGTGGTGGCCCAGGGTGAACCGGGCAAATCAGGCAAATATCGGATGGTCATGCCGGACGAGATCGTTCATCAGGTCTATGGTTGGGCCAAGGAGATCGGGGCAATCCTGTTTATCGACATCCAGACCGGCCATGACGATATCAGGGCCGTCCTGCCGCGTTTTGAGCAAATCCTCAAAAACCCGGATGTGCATCTCGGTATTGACCCTGAGTTTAACCTGATCAGCAGTCTGGCCAAGCCGGGCAAGAAGATCGGCACCTATGACGCTGCTGATATCAATTATGTCAGCGGCTATCTCAAGGATCTGGTGAATAAGTATCAACTGCCACCCAAGGTGTTTGTCGTGCATCGCTTTACCCGTGGCGGCGTGACCAATGCCGACAAGATCGTGTTGCGACCCGAGGTGCAGGTGGTTATGCATATGGACGGCTGGGGGGCGCCGTGGCTGAAGCGTGATTCGTACAAGGATTACATTGTCGCCGAGCCGGTTCAGTTTACGGGCTTCAAGTTGTTCTATCACAACGACACCAAGAAGGGCGATCCGTTGATGCTGCCCCAGGATGTTCTCAGGCTTAATCCCAAGCCGCTCTATATCCAATATCAGTAGGGGTGGGTAGACAAACAAAACCTTATTTAGAGATATATATCGTACTTGACATAATATATCTAATAATACCAATAACTTACAACGGTTTGGTTTTAGTATGGTTTTTACTCTGCGGAGTATGTGCTAAAATCAAACCGTTATTTTTTTTTCTGAATCGACCGTTACTGCGAGCGATCATTTCAATGACGAAAATCGTTATATCCATACCAGAGCTTTTGAAGTAGTCGCGAGTCTTGCGGAGGGCCTCGCGATCTGTCGCGCCGGCAGCACGAAACTTATCAAAACGAGCAAGGACAGTTCTTTCATGCTGCAAGGCTCGTTCTTTGCGCTTCTCGATCTCTACAGGGTCAGCAGCTTTTGCAACAGCATTGGCAACCCGGACACGTTGAGACATAAGAGCAAGCGTTGATTGCAGGGAGCCGAGCAGGGCCGGGAGGGTAGCAGCGAAGGACACCGGAACTTGAACCTGAATGGTTGCAAGCTCGCCATCACAGGCGACAACCTGATAATCAAGAGCAGCGTTATGGAATGCGTTCAGGTTGAGCATGGAAAATATATATAATTCTGATTCAGAAGATGTCAAGGATATTTTATGACAAAGAATTTCTTTTCAGAAAAACTCAAAGCTACAGGGCTAAAGCAAAAAGAGATTGCCGAAAGAATGGGGCTTTCTGAGTCAACAGTTTCCATGCTCATAACTGGAAAGCAAAAACCCACAAGGCCACATGAAAGGGCTTTTGAATTGGCTTTCGGAGAAAGAAAGCCCTACATAAACCCGACCATAGAAGCCGTGGCGCAGATCATGGAGCAGCTACCGCCAGAAGCACAGGCAGAGGTGCTGAAAGCAGCAGAGAAAGAAAAGGTGTTTGTAGAAGCAGGGAAGGGGAGCCGTTGAAGAAATGGAGAATTTCGCGCTTCTGTTGAAATATCCGAAATTGTCGCTTTTTATATGGATGCTTTTGTCGGCTGCTGTCTGGCTGTATTGCTATCAGAACAAAGTAGCCCGTTGGCTAAACGCAAGAAAGCTTGAAGCGTGGCACCAAGAGCGCAGGAAATGCCCTGTCTGCGGTAAGCGTATGTTTGCAGCCATCACCAAGGCCGAGAGCAAGAAAGTCTGGTGTTGTTCAAATTGGCAGAAGTGCAAGACGTACATTGAGCATCATACAGGTGAGCGCCTATCGGCGGCAGAGATAGAACGCACCGATGGAAAGGCGGCTTTGTAGGGAGAAGAAGAAAAGCAAAGGCGGCAACGCTCGTACCTCGCTCTGTGGCCGTTACGCCTAGCGGCTTCACTTGCCGGGCTATCGCCCGTCACCACTCAGCCCCGACCCTGCGGCATTGCGCCGCAGATCGTCGGGGCTTCTCTGTTCTACCAGGTAGCACGGAACTTTTTGAAGGTAGCACCTTCGGGAACATTCGCCAGATCATCGGCCATGCCGGAAGCATCGCCCTTTTTCCAGACGTAATAGATGGAGAAGGGTTCTTTTTTGCGGCTGTTGAAATGCTGATCCGCAGGAGAGACAGCAGGAGCTGCGTATTCCGCTGAAAGTGACCGG
>DFYU01000006.1 GCA_002383415.1 Geobacter sp. UBA4074 | reverse complement strand
CATGCAGAAATCGGCCCGGTGCATCACAAAGCCGGCGGCCATGCCCAACAGCAACTGCCCCAGCAGGATGGTCAACTGGGGACCGTTCATGGGGTTTTTGTGCGGGTCGGGTCAGCCGTAACCGTGCTGTTGCCCAGGAAGTCGGAGAACTCTTCCGGCGACATCGGCTGGGCAAAGTAGAAGCCTTGCAGTTCGTCGCAGCCGTGTTCCACCAGAAATTCCAGTTGGTCGACCCGTTCCACCCCTTCCGCCACCACCCGCATATTAAGGTTGTTGCCCAGACTGACGATCGCCTTGGCGATGGTGGCGTCGTCGGGGTTGCAGGTGATGTCGCGCACGAATTCGCGGGGGATCTTCAGGCGATCGATCGGGAACAGCTTGAGATAGCTCAGTGATGAGTAGCCGGTGCCAAAATCGTCGATGGCCAGGTGCACCCCCAGGGCCTTCAGTTGGGCAAGGGTCTGCTGTGCCGTTTCCGGCTCCTGCATCAGCATTGATTCGGTCAGCTCCAGTTCCAGAAAGTTGGCGGCGGTGCCGGTTTCCTGCAGTATCTGGGTCACCGTCTCCAGCAGATTGCCGCGTCGGAACTGGTAGGCGCTGATGTTGACCGCCACCCGCACCGCCGGCAGACCGGCTGCGCGCCACTGCTGATGCTGACGACAGGCCGACCGCAGCACCCACTCGCCGATCGGGATGATCAGGCCGGTTTCTTCGGCCAGGGGGATAAAGCTTTCCGGCGCCAAAAGCCCCAGATCGGGGTGCTGCCAGCGGATCAGGGCCTCGCAACTGACCACCTGATTGGTGCGGGCATCCAGCAGCGGGTGGTAGCAGAGCCGGAATTCGTCACGCTCCAGCGCCCGGCGCAGACTGGTCTCAAACAGCATCCGTTGCATCGCCTTGGTGTTCATGTCGCGGCAGAAGAAGCGGAAGCCGTTGCGTCCCTGCTCTTTGGCCTGGTACATGGCCAGATCGGCATGCTTCAGCAGCAGCGCGCTGCTGTCTCCGTCACTTGGGTAGAGGGCGATGCCGATGCTGCCGCTGCAGATAAGCTCGTGATGTGCCACCTGCACCGGCCGGGTCAGGGTCTCCAGCAGCTTGGTAGCGATATCGGCCACATACTCCTCGTGGCGGATGCCGGGCAACAGGATAACGAATTCATCGCCCCCCAGCCGCGAGATGGTGTCAGAGGTGCGCATCAGATCGCTCAGGCGGCGGGCGACCTCCTGCAGCAGCTCATCACCGGCGGCATGGCCCAGGGAATCGTTGATCGACTTGAAGTGGTCCAGGTCAAGGAACAGCACCGCCACCTTGCTGCGCTCACGGTCGGCCTGGTTGATCAGCTGGGTCAGACGGTCCTGCAGCAGGGCACGGTTGGGCAGGTTGGTCAGGGTGTCGTAGTAGGCCAGCTGGTGGATCGCCAATTCGGCCTGTTTGCGGTCGGTGATGTCGGAGTAGAGCAGGATGATGCGGTGGATAGCGCCTTCATCGTTGTAGATCGGCGCACCGGCGATGGAATAGTGGCGGTCCCGCAGCACGCGATCAACCTGGTGGATTGATTCGCCGGTCTCCAGGATGCACGAGGCGACGCACCCCGGCATCGGACATTCCGGGCAGCCGACCACTGTGCGGCAGACTTGCGGCTGGCCGTTGGAGGGCTCGCTGATGTTGAGCATCTCCTGTAGGCGGCTGTTGTAGGCCAGGGCGTTCAGGTTGACATCCAGCACCAGGATGCCGGCCCCTGCCGAATCGAAGATCGCCTTGATCTCATCGTTGGCCAGCCGCAGGTCGGTGTTGGTCGTGTGCAGATTGTCCAGCACCTGCCGGAACGATTCGGCTACGATGCCGATCGGATCGATGGTGATCAGGTGCTGGTCATCCAGTTCTTCCGGCTTGAGCGGCAGCGTCCCCATCAGGCTGAGCAGCTGGTTGATCTTTTGGCGGATATAGGCAAACGATGCCCGTTCACGTTCCTGCGAAGCGGCAAGCTCGGTGCGTAACTGCTCTATGCGGGCGTTGGCATCGTGTTCTGTCATGGTAATGGTGTACATACTAGCGTGGAATAGCCAGATGTCAAAGTGATCTAATGGTGTAGACAGTTGTAAACGGACTCTGCCCTGAATGCAAACGGGACGGCATCGTCAGATACCGTCCCGTTTGAGTTTTGTTCGTGCCGAGTGGCTAGTAGCGGTAGTGTTCGGCCTTGTAGGGGCCTTCCACCGGCACACCGATGTAGTCGGCCTGCTGCTTGGTCAGGGTGGTCAGTTGCACGTTCAGCTTGCGGAGTTGCAGCCGGGCCACCTTCTCGTCCAGATGCTTGGGCAGGGTGTAGACCCCCACCGGATACTTGCCCGGATTGCAGAAGATCTCGATCTGGGCGATGGTCTGGTTGGCAAAGGAGGAGGACATCACGTAGCTGGGGTGGCCGGTGGCGCAGCCCAGATTCACCAGCCGGCCCTTGGCCAGCAGGATGATCCGGTTGCCGGAGGGCAGGATGATGTGGTCCACCTGGGGCTTGATCTCCTCCCACTGGTACTTCTCCAGGGCGGCAACCTCGATCTCGTTGTCGAAGTGGCCGATGTTGCAGACAATGGCCTGGTCCTTCATCTTGATCAGATGCTCGTGAGTGATGACATGGTAGTTGCCGGTGCAGGTCACGAAGATGTCGGCCTTGTCGGCGGCGTAGTCCATGGTCACCACCCGGTAGCCTTCCATGGCGGCCTGCAGGGCGCAGATCGGATCGACCTCGGTCACCCAGACCTGGGCCGACAGGGCGCGCAGCGCCTGAGCCGAGCCCTTGCCCACATCGCCGTAGCCGCAGACCACGGCCACCTTGCCGGCCACCATCACGTCGGTGGCCCGCTTGATGCCGTCCACCAGCGATTCGCGGCAGCCGTACAGGTTGTCGAACTTGGACTTGGTGACCGAGTCGTTGACGTTGATGGCCGGGAAGGCCAGCTCGCCCCGCTCGTGCATCTGGTACAGGCGGTGTACGCCGGTGGTGGTCTCCTCGGTCACGCCCTTGATCTGGGCCAGACGGATGGAGTACCAGCTGGGGTCGGTAGTTAGCTTCTTTTTAATGGCGGCGAACAGGATCGTTTCTTCTTCCGAGCCGGGGTTGGTCAGCACGCTCTGGTCCTTTTCGGCCTTGGCCCCCAGGTGCAGCAGAAGTGTCGCGTCGCCGCCGTCGTCCAGGATCATGTTGGAGAAACCGCCGTCGGGCCATTCGAAGATCCGGTGGGTATAGTCCCAGTAGTCCGCCAGGGTCTCACCCTTCACGGCGAAGACCGGCACCCCGGCCTTGGCAATGGCGGCGGCGGCGTGGTCCTGGGTGGAGAAGATATTGCAGGAGGCCCAGCGCACCTCGGCCCCCAGGGCGGTCAGGGTCTCGATCAGCACCGCGGTCTGGATGGTCATATGCAGTGAGCCGGTGATGCGGGCCCCTTTCAGTGGCTGGCTGGCGGCGTACTCCTCGCGGATCGCCATCAGGCCCGGCATCTCGGTTTCGGCTATCTTGATCTCTTTGCGGCCCCACTCGGCCAGGGAGAGGTCGGCTACGACGTAGTCACTCATCGATAACTCCTTTATATGCATTGGTATATGGCAACAGGTTGTACTATGGCAGGCATAAAAAAGCAAGCCGGGGCATCCCGTTATTGGGGGCCCCGGCTGGTGTGTGTTACGTGGTGCGGAGGTCAGGCCGCCTGTTGCAGTTGCTGCTGCTCACCAAACAGTTCGTCGAAGATGGCCTGCACGGTGGTGATCTTGTCGGCCTTCCAGGCGTTGGTGCCGCAGAACACCAGGCCGGTATCCACGTCGCCCCGCAATTTCGGGGACAGTATATTTATTTTCAATTTCGGGGACCAATTTCGGGGACAGTATATTTATTTTGTTTTCAGTTTCGGTCCAGGTTTTTGTGGTCTGAGCGGTCTGTCTTGCATCCCCTCCAGCCGCTCAACAAACTCCTCATGTCCAAGTGGTCTGCCAGTCCTCTCGTGTTT
>DFYU01000128.1 GCA_002383415.1 Geobacter sp. UBA4074 | reverse complement strand
CCGATCAGCTTTGCCCAGGCAGCCCTGGGCTGCGAGATCGAGGTGCCGACCCTGGACGGCAAGGTGGCGATGAAGATCCCCGACGGCACTCAGTCCGGCAAGATCTACCGCCTGCGTGGCAAGGGGATCCCCTCCCTGCAGGGCTACGGCCGCGGCGACCAGTTGGTGATTGTCAAGGTGGAAACTCCCACCAATCTGAACAAAAAACAGAAGGATCTGTTGGAGGAGTTCGCCAAGATCAGCGGCGAAGACGCCCATCCGATGAAAAAGTCGTTTCTGGACAAGGTGATGGATTTCATCAGCTAGCTGATCTCCCCTTGCCGGATCAGCGGTTTTGATCTAGCATGGCACGATTCTTTTCAACGGGAGGCGCCATGGAAAAGCAGGAATTGCTGGAAAAGACCACCGAAGTGCTGCAGCCCTTTGAGACGCAAAATCTGATGAACACCATCCAGAACCTGACCCTGGAGCAGATCTTCAGCAACTGGGCCTTTCTGCTGATCACCTTCGGCCTGATCTTTTTCGGCATCTACAAGCGTTCCAAGACCGTGCTACTGACGGTCTTTTTCCTGCTGGCGCTGATTGTGATGGTGCGTTTTGCCATGCCGGCACCCGATGAAGAGCTGACCATGAAAACCATCCTGCCTTTTGTCGGCTTCGGTCTGGGCATCGGCGGCGTGATCGTCTACTTCAGCTTTATAAAGGATTAATCCATGAAGATTGAAAAACGGGACTGGCTGTTTATCGCCCTGATCGTGGTGGTGGTGGGCACCTTCATCGCCATTTCAGGCAAGGAAAAGACCACGCCGGTGCCCAATAACCCGATCCATAACCCGGTCTACCAGGAGGCCTATAAAAACGCCCCCGGCCCCGACGCCTCAATCTTCAAGAAGGCCTTTTTCAAGCCAGCCAAGAAGGACGCCGAACAGCTTTGCGAGCCCTGCCACCAACAGTACGGTGTTGAGCTGCCACCCAACCACCCGCCCAAGCATCGCTGCCTGTTCTGCCACAAGCTGGTCAAATAGACCGTTCTTAGACCTCGTCACCCAGCAAAACGGCCACCCTGAAAACAGGGTGGCCGTTTTTGCTGTTCTGGTAGCCCAAAGACTACTTTTTCGTCTTCAGCATCTGCTTGGCCATGGCCAGGTTGTGGTAGGCCACGGCACGAATCTCCGCTGCACGCGGATCGTCCTTACGCTTGTCCAGATCTGCCAGGAAGCGCTCCAGATCCTTACGGGCAGCATCGGTCCGCTTCTTGTTGTACGGCAACTCAAAGTTGATCCCCTTCACATCCCAGGCCGTGGTGGGCAGCACCGCAAAGGGGGCGATATCCTCCAACTTGCGGTTGACCGCCAGTGACGGCTGTTCCCAGGCCACGTTGCTGAAACGGATGCCATTCTTGTCGGCCGTCAGCGTGTAGCTACCCGCAAATGGCTTGGTCACATCACGATCCTCAAAGAAACGCCACACCGACTTACCGACCTGGGCCTTGGTGTCATGACAGGTGCCACAGGTGCGCGGCTTGCCCATGGCGTGGCTCAGCTTGTCCATCTGGATCCAGAGGATCGCCTTGTTGCCGCTGGGCAGGTCATTGCGGGTACCAACGACAATCAGGGCATCGTTGACATCGGTGGCGGATCGCGCCACCTCAAAGGTGACCGGTTCACCGATGCGCGGATTACCCGGCACGGTCCGTTGTGGTATCGCCCGGAACAGCAGTCCGGTGGGGCCCAGCTCCCTGGTCTGGTTCAGCACCGCCATCGGGTACGGCTTGACCGGGATATAGCGGCCAGCGGCATTTTTGATGATGGTCGGCAGGTCGCGGGTGCCGTAATATTCTTTATGCTTGCCATAGGGGGTTTCCACGCCGTAGTAGTGCCCCTGCCCCCAGAAGGTGTACTGATAGGCGCCGGATACGGTGACATGGCAGGAAGCGCAATCAACCTTGCCGTGAGCCGAGCCCTGCACCGCCTTCACAATCTGGCCGTGGCAATTCACGCAGGCCTTGCGGGCATCATCAGCCGCCAGGTGCCCAAATTGATGATTGACCGGTTTGTGGCAGTCCAGACACTCCAGACCGGCCTTGACATGGGCTCCCTGCGGCATATTGGCCGGGAAGGCGTATTCGCCCCGCATAAAGCCTGCACCACGCCGACGGTCCATCGGACCGGCATGACAGATGCTGGCGCGGCCACCGCCGTAGCAGCTGGGGGTGTCCGGCTTGCCGAAGGAGTGGCTGCCCTTGTTGGCCACCGGCTTGTAGTGACAATCATTGCAGGATGCGTGGCACATGTTGCAAGAGCGCTCCATGGCGCCATGCATCGCCTTGCTGTACGGCACACTGGTTTGACTCCGGATACCCTCTTCATTCTGGCCGGGCCACATACCGCAGTTCTGCGGGCCGGGCTGTTTTTCTGACCAGTCGCGGAAGGCACGCTGGTTCTTGGTCAAGCCCTTGGCTGAACTGTTGTACTCTTTAACTGCCTTGTCATGGCAACGGCCACAGGTCTGCTGGGCTATCTTGGGGGCATAGGCCAAGGTCTCTTGGTCACGGTCATGCCAATGAATGCCAACGACCTTTTTAATGCCAGCCGCCTCCAGTTTCTTGGGATCACCCTTGGGGACCATGCTGGTCATCCCGCTACCCTTCGGTACCAACGGCTGCAGGGCGCCAACAGCCTCACGGGATACGGCCTGCCCTTTATGGTTCTTACCGGCAGCCACCAGGAACGGCGCCAGCATCCCTTTGTGGGCTGCGGCCTTGTCAGTGGCCTTGGGGTCACCCAGGTGGCAATCGATGCAGGTCGGTTTGCCCTGCATCCCCACCTCACGATCCACCTGAGCCGGATCGAGGTACATCGCCTCGGCACCCAGCTCCTTCAGCTTGGCACGGTCGCTGTGACAGCCAACGCAACTGGACCCGGCATCAAACCCCCAGGCCATACCGGCGGCTGACAACAACACCAGTACCATCATGCTTACCTTTTTCATGGCGCCCTCCCGAAGAGTTGTTAGCACAACTATACCGCTCAAAGCCGGGTTGACAAGTTTAGCGGTGGATTAAGCTGAACGGCACAAACAAAAAAAACCGCCCAAACTGGACGGTTTTCAGTTGCGCAACCTCTGCACGGCACGGCGACGGATCTAGTACAGTTCGTACTTCAGCAAACGACACTCCAGCGGTCCGTTGAACAGCACAAAACGCCGGGCGGGTTTGAGTCCCACCAGCCGGGCCAGTTCGAGATCGCCGGCCAACAGATAGGCGGTCCAGCCGGTGAAGCGCCGCTTAAAGACTTCACCGATCTTGCGGTAGAGTCCTTCCAGTTCTGACTTGTCTCCCATCCGCACGCCGTAGGGCGGGTTCATCACCAGCACCCCTTGATGGCCACAGGGCTCGGTGTCTTCAAATGGCCGCCGATCGAAGGAGATGGCATACTCCAGGCCAGCCCGGCGGGCGTTCTCACGGCAGGCGATGATCGACTTGGGATCCCGGTCAAAGCCCAGCACCGGCACGGTCAGACTGCTGGCTGCGGCGGCCTGTTCTTCCTGCAGCAACCGTTCCCACAAGCGACGGTCGAAATCCCGCCAACGCATCAGACCAAACTCCCGGCCGCCCCCGGCAGGCTGTCCCAACGCCATGGCGGCCCCTTCCAGGAGTAACGTACCAGAACCGCACATCGGGTCCAGGAGCGGCACCGAGCCGTCCCAGCCGGTATGCAACATGATGGCCGCCGCCAGGGTCTCCCGCAACGGCGCGTCGTTGCGGTCCAACCGCCAGCCACGACGGTCCAGCGGTGCACCGCTGGCGTCCAGCGACACGGTGGCCCTGTTTTTGGCGATATGCAGATTGACCCGCAGATCGGGCGCCTTGGTCTCGATGTTGGGACGACTGCCGGTCGTATCCCGCAGCAGGTCGACGATGGCATCCTTGGCCTTGAGGGCGGCAAAATGGGAGTGCGTGATGGCGGAATCCCGCAGGGTGCAATCCACCGCCAAGGTCATAGCCGTGGTTAGCAGTTCCGTCCAGGGCAGCGCACGGATGCCGTCATACAGTTCCTGCGGCGAAGCACAGGGAAAGCTGCCAAGCTGCACCAGCACCCGGCTGGCGGTCCGCAGCCGCAGCAGACTGCGGTACAGGGTGCGACGGTCGCCGCTGAAGCTGACCCCGCCCCGAACAACCTGGATCTCGGATGCTCCCAGACGCTGCAATTCGCCAGCCGTCAACTCCTCAACCCCCAACGCAACGGTGGCAAACAGCGCCAGTGGACGGCTGGCCGCCACAGCGGCTGCGCCTTTACGCCGTATCACGGTAGATGTTTCACTCATACTGCTATCCTTTGCTGCCAGGCTGCCCGTACCTGCTCACGGGTTGTCTCAAGGCTGCCGCTGTTATCGATCACCACCACGCCGTAACCTTCCTTTTCCGTCAGCGGCATCTGGGCGGCGATGATCTGACCGGCCTGTTCCCGGCTGCAGTTGTCACGGGCCATCAATCGTGCCAGCTGCACTTCGGGCCGCAACGTCACCACCCAGATCTCATCCACCCGATCGGTAGCCCCCGCCTCGATCAGCAGCGGCGCCATATAGACCGCCACTGCGGCTCCACGTGCCTTGACCGCTGCCAATCGTTGTTCCGATACCACCTTGATGGCCGGATGCATAATCGCCTCCAGCTGTTTCCGCTTGAGCGGATCGCCAAACACCAGCCCACGTACGGCCTGACGATCAATGCTACCATCCGGTGCCAGCACTGCAGAACCAAACAGTTCCACAATCTTGGCCAGAGCGGGCGATCCGGGCGCCACGACATCGCGGGCAAGCTGGTCGGCGTCAATCACCACCGCCCCCAGTTCCTCCAAAAATCGGGCCACGGTTGTTTTCCCCGTGGCTATGCCGCCGGTCAGGCCGATGATCTTCATAGTGTCAGGATAGTAGCAAAGCGCTGGCCGGATGAACAGGATTTTTCCCTTGAGTTGTCGAGACCGTTCGTGTAAAAGTTATCGTTCGCGGGCGGTTAGCTCAGTTGGATAGAGCGTTGGNNTCTCCTGCCGCCCGCCAAATCGGCACTCAGGGGACCATTGGTCCCCTTTTTATTTAACTCATGTCGGAGGTATACCATGGCCCGAGGTGGCATTGAGTTGTCCGACGCCATAGCGCCGCTGTTAATCCGTATCCCCCTGGGCTTGATCTTTATGGCCCACGGCTCGCAAAAGCTGTTCGGCCTGTTTGGCGGCAGCGGCCTGACCAGCACCTTTGCCAGCTTTGAACAGAGACTGGGTATCCCGCCGATCTTCACCCTGTTGGCGATCATCGCCGAATTCGGCGGCGGCATCGGCGTGCTGACCGGCTTTCTGACCCGCTTTTCTGCAGCCGGCATCGCCTCGGTGATGGCGGTGGCCATCTACAAGGTTCACTGGGCCCACGGCTTTTTTATGAACAGCTCCTGCCTGCCGGGGCGCGGCCACGGCATCGAGTTCACCCTGGCCCTGCTGGGAATGGCCCTCTATCTTACCATTGCCGGCGGTGGCCGGTGGTGTGTTGACCGCCTGATCTTCAAGGGATAATACTTACGGCGGGCGCTACCCGCCGTTTGCTTCAAGGAGCAGTAACGTGAGCAGCCTGCACAACCAGACCGAAGTCGACAAGCGTCGCACCTTCGCCATCATCAGCCACCCGGACGCCGGCAAGACCACC
>DFYU01000048.1 GCA_002383415.1 Geobacter sp. UBA4074 | reverse complement strand
GGATTGCAGTTGACCATGATCGACTCGAGCCCGGCCTCGCGGATGGCCATCGCCGCATCGACGCAGCAGTAGTCGAACTCGATCCCCTGGCCGATGCGGTTCGGTCCGCCGCCCAGAACCATGATCTTTCTGCCGCTGCTCACCGGGACCATGTCCGGGGCATTGTATGTGGAATAGTAGTAGGCGGCGTTCTCCACCCCGCTCACCGGTACCGGCTCCCATGCCTCCACCACGCCGAGGGTGGTGCGCCGCTCCCGGACGGTCTTTTCCGGGATATCCAGGAGCGAGGAAAGGTATTTGTCGGCGAAGCCGTCCTTTTTCGCCCTTGCCAGGAGGTCGTCCGGGGGGAGGTTCCCGCGATGGGCGAGGATCTCTTTTTCCAGGTCCACCAGTTCCTTCATCTGTTCCAGGAACCAGGGCTTGATGTGGGTGAGGCGATACAGCGCGTCGATGTCGGCGCCCTTGCGCAGGGCCTCGTAGAGGATGAACTGCCGTTCACTGGTGGGTTCAGCAAGCATCTCAAGCAGTTCCGGAAGGGAGCGGTCATGGAAGTCGCGGGCAAAACCGAGTCCGCTGCGGCCGATCTCCAGGGAACGGATGGCCTTCTGCAGGGCCTCCTTGTAATTCTTTCCGATGCTCATCACCTCGCCCACGGCNNTCTCGAAGGCCCAGCGGGCGAACTTCACCACCACATAGTCGCCGGAAGGGGTGTACTTTTCCAGGGTTCCGTCGCGCCAGTAGGGGATCTCGTCCAGGGTGAGGCCGGCGGCGAGCATGGCCGAAACAAGGGCGATGGGAAAACCGGTTGCCTTGGAGGCCAGGGCCGAGGAACGGGAGGTGCGGGGGTTGATCTCGATGACCACCACCCGGCCGGTCTTCGGGTCATGGGCGAACTGGACGTTGGTGCCGCCGATGACCTCGATGGCGTCCACGATGTCGTAGGAGTATCGCCGCAGGCGGTCCTGGAGTTCCCCTGAGATGGTGAGCATGGGCGCGGTGCAGTAGGAGTCGCCGGTGTGGACACCCATGGCGTCCACGTTTTCGATGAAGCAGACCGTGATTTTCTGCCCCTTGGCGTCCCGGACCACCTCCAGTTCCAGTTCCTCCCATCCCAGCACCGATTCTTCCACCAGCACCTGACCGACCATGCTCGCGGACATCCCCCGATTTACCAGGGCGTCGAATTCATCCATGTTGTAGGCGAATCCGCCTCCGGCGCCACCCATGGTATAGGCTGGCCGTATCACCACGGGAAAGCCGATTTCTCGGATGGCCGCCCTGGCCTCCTCCATGCTGTTGGCGATGGCGCTGCGCGCCGTTTCGATGCCCAGGCGGGTCATGGTATCCTTGAATGTCTGCCGGTCTTCCCCCCGCTCGATGGCCTCCAGATTGATCCCGATGACCCGCACTCCGTACTCGTCCAGTACGCCCGCCTTGGCGAGGGAGATGGAGAGATTCAGCCCGGTCTGTCCTCCCAGGTTGGGGAGCAGGGCGTCGGGGCGCTCCTTTTTGATTATCTCGGTCAGGGATTCCACGGTGAGAGGTTCGATATAGGTGGTATCGGCCATGCCTGGATCGGTCATGATGGTGGCCGGGTTGGAGTTTACCAGCAGGATTTCATAGCCCAGGCCGCGCAGGGCCTTGCAGGCCTGTGTGCCGGAATAGTCGAACTCGCAGGCCNNCGATTACAATCGGCCCGGAACCGATAATCAGAACCTTTTTCAGATCGTCTCGTCGTGGCATTCGTGACTCCTTACGGGGGTATAATCGCGTTTCCGCGCAAAAAAGCGGCCACACTATCGCAGAAAAAGGGGTCGCCTGCAACAAATAAAGGCATTATTTTATAAGCCCCGTTTCCAACCGGCGACATTCCGGAAAGGAATGCCCGCGCTTCCGTTGCCGGCTTGGTCCCGCTCGGTGCGAAAATGTCAAAATAGTGTGATTATCTGAGATGTTACGATTTTGGTTGACTATCCTCCCCTCCCGCCCGTACCCTATGCGCCAATAACGGTCCTGACCGGACCGACACAATCAGCGGAAAATGAAAGGTTATCAAGGAATGGCACAGGCAAAAAAAGGCGACAAGGTAAGAATCAACTACACAGGCATGCTCGAAGACGGGACGATCTTCGATTCAACCCTTGAACACGAGGAATGCGGTTCCGATGAGTGCGGCTGCGGGGGCGGACCAAGGGAGATAACGCTCGGGGAAGGAGAATTCCTCCTCCCGCTGGAGGAGGCTCTGGTGGGCATGGCTGAAGGCGAGAAGAAAAAGGTGATAATCCCGGCTGAGGACGCCTTCGGTGAATATGATGTGGAGAAAGTGTTCTCCATCCCTCGCGCTGACCTGCCGGAGGACCTGAACCCGGAAGTGGACGACGAGATTGTGCTCGTGAACGAAAACGATGAGGAAATAGAGGTAATGGTGGTGGAGGTGAATGACGAAGAGATCACCTTTGACGCCAATCATCCCCTGGCGGGGGAGGATGTCACCTTTGAACTGGAAATGGTGGAAATCCTGTAGTCTGCGGGCTGACGCCGCATCTCCCTCATCCGGCCTCCGGCCACCTTTTCCCGCCGGGAGAAGGGACAGGGAACATCACGCCGAACAATATAAAGGGCGCTTGCCGCTGCAAGCGCCCTTCCTCTCTCTTCATCCTTTCCACTCTTCGGGAGCAAAGATAGCCTCCACCGACTTCTTGCCCGGCGGCACCATGGGAAAACAGTAGGTGTCCGCGTCGATCTCCACATCAATGACCACGGGGCCGGGCAGCGACACGGCCTTATTCATGGCGTCTCCCAGCTCTTCCTTCCTCTGAACCCGAATGGCCTCCACCCCGAACCCCCGCGCAACGGTACAGAAATCCACATGTTTGCCCAGATCAGTGGAGGCGAACCTTTCCTTCATGAAAATCTTCTGGAATTGCCGGACCATGCCCAGCTTGCCGTTGTTCAGCACAACCGTCTTGACCGGGATATTGTAATAAGAGCAGGTCGCCAGTTCCTGGATATTCATCTGAAATGCGCCGTCGCCGCAGATGGCGAACGCCGGATGTCCGGGGTTGCCTGCCGCGGCCCCCAGCGCGGCGGGAAGGGCGTAACCCATGGTCCCCAGGCCGCCGCTGGTTATGTAGCTACGGGGTGTGGAAAAGGGGAGGTAATTGGCCGTCCACATCTGGGAAAGTCCCACGTCCGACGCGACAATGGGCGCCGGCCCGGCGACGGCGCCGATGGCCTCCATGATCTCGTGGGGCGCCGTAAGCTCACGCATGGGCCGGGGAAGGGGCGCCGATTTTTCCCATTCCCGTATCCGCGACNNCATCGCCTCCCTCGCATCCCCCACGATGGGCAGCTCCACGTTTACCACCTTGCGGATGCTCGCCGGATCGATGTCGATATGGATGATGCGGGCGTTCCTGGCGAATCCGTCCACCTTTCCCGTGACACGGTCGTCGAAACGGGCGCCGATGGCGATGAGGCAGTCGCATTCATGGGCGGCCATGTTGCAATGCCATGCCCCGTACATGCCCAGCATGCCCAGGGCGAGGGGAGAGGCCGGGTCCATGACGCCTACCGCCATCAGGGTGTTGGTTACCGGAATATTTCCCTTCTCCGCCAGGGCGCGCAGTTGGGCGCTTCCTTCGGAAAGCACGATGCCGCCGCCGGCATAGATGAGCGGCATCTTCGATTTGTTGATGATATCCGCCGCTTTTCGCAGTTGTTTCTGGTTGACGACAACCTTTTCCCGGTAGCCCCGGCGGGCGGCTTTTTCTGGGATGACGGCCCGCACCCTTTTTCCAAGGACGTCGCTGGGGAGGTCCACCAGCACGGGACCCGGCCGGAGGGTCCGGGCCACCAGAAACGACTCCCGCAACTTGCGGGCCAGGTCCCTGGTGTCTGTTACCAGGTAGTTGTGTTTGGTAATGGGGCGGGTGATGCCGGTCATGTCCGCCTCCTGGAAGGCGTCGATGCCGATGGTGTCGCTGGTTACCTGGCAGGTGAGGGCGACCATCGGGATGGAGTCCATATAGGCGGTGGCTATTCCGGTGACCAGGTTGGTGGCGCCCGGTCCGGAGGTGGTGAGGCAGACGCCCACCTTGCCGGTTGTACGGGCGTAGCCGTCCGCGGCATGGGCCGCGGCCTGTTCGTGTCGCACCAGGATGTGGCGGATGTCCGGTTCGTCCAGCAGGGCATCGTGGACCAGGAGGCTGCGCGCGCCGGGATAGCCGAAAATGGTATCCACCCCCTCCCGCTTGAGGCATTCGAGAAGTATCTGGGCTCCGCTCTTCATGGCGTTATTCTCCTTTCAGAAAAAGACTCCCTTCTTGATTGATAAACCTGATTTTGACAGTTGAAGACATCCTTCGTTCTCTGCGGATAACTCCAACTGTCGTTTCAAGGATAAAAAAAGGCCGCGGTTTCCATTGCCGCGGCCTTTCTTCTCTTTCCTTCATATGAAAAGAGAGCGCGGCAACCGGCCCGCGCTCTCCGTTGAACCCGTAAACTGAGGGTTTCGGTCAGGCGGCGAGCCGTCACGGGGTGACGACTACGACGACTGACGAGACTGATTTTATTTTGAATAAAATATAACCGGTCATATTTTAATCTCCGTGAACAAAACATATCAGGGCGCGGCGCGACTGTCAAGAAAAGCGAGCGCCGTATGAAAAAAAGGGGCGACGGACCATGGAAGTTAGGGATGAGTACCGTCAACGGCCGGTCAGTCCCGCTTCCGGTCAGGGAAATATCCTGACGAAGGTTTCCTGGTAGATGCGAAGGGCGCTGGCGCTGAAGGGGACGAAGACAACCCGCTCCAGTTCCGGATATTTCTCCAGCGCCGCCCTGGCCTCGGACATGGCGATCTCGCATGCCTGGTCCATGGGGTAGCCATATACCCCGGCGCTGATGGCGGGAAAGGCGATGGAAGCAATGCCGTTTTCATGGGCCACCTGGAAGCAGCGGCGGTAGGCGCTTCGCAGCAGGTCCGGCTCTCCCCTGCCGCCTCCGTGCCATACCGGTCCCACGGTGTGGATGACGTGGCGGGCAGGGAGTTTGTAGCCGCCGGTTATTTTTGCGTCGCCGGTGCGGCAGCCTCCGAGGGTGGCGCACTCGGCCACCAGCCTGGGACCGGCCGCCCTGTGGATGGCCCCGTCCACCCCTCCTCCTCCCAGCAGGGTGTTGTTGGCGGCGTTGACGATGGCGTCCACCTCCAGCCTGGTGATGTCCCCCTGAATAATCCCGATCTTCTCTTTCATGGACGACCTCCTTGCAGCGGCGCGAGGTTTACTCCACCAGATCGCGCAGCGTCTTCAGGTTGGTTGCATCCATCTCGTCGTTGTCCCCCTTGGGGGTTTCCAGTATCTTGGGTATGCTGCTGAACCGCTGGTCGTTCATGAGGAAACGGAAGCCTTCCAGCCCCATGGCGCCACGGCCGATGTGCTCATGGCGGTCCACCCGGCAGTTCAACCCCTTTTTCGAGTCATTGAAGTGAAACACCCGCAGGTTTTCCAGGCCCAGAACCCGGTCGAACTCCCCGAAAACCGAGTCGTATCCCTCTCTGGTGGTGATGTCGTAGCCGGCGGCGAAGGTGTGGCAGGTGTCGAAGCAGACACCGAAGCGGTCCGGAAAGTCGGAGCGGTCCCGGATCTCCCGCAGGTGCTCGAAGCGATAGCCTATGTTCGTCCCCTGGCCCGCGGTGGTTTCCAGCAGCACGGTCCCGGTGAAATCCCGGGCCTGCTGGAAAAGAATGTCAAAGGCCTCGACGATACGGCTGACGCCGGTCTCTTCCCCATCGCCCAGGTGGGCGCCGGGGTGCATGACGATCTTGTCGATGCCGAGCCGGGCGCAGCGTTCCATCTCCTCCAGGAAGCCGGCCATGCTCTTGTCACGCGTCTCGCCCGGGGCGGCCGCCAGGTTGATGAGGTAGATATCGTGAGAAACAATCTCCTTTATGCCTGATTCCGCCCATTTTTCCCGGAACAGGGAGGCGTCCGAATCGGTGATGCGTTTTCCGCGCCACTGGTTGGAGTTCTGGGTGAACACCTGGAGCACACCGCATCCGGCGGCCCTGCCGCGCTCCACGGCCTTGGGCAGCCCCCCCGCGATTGACATGTGGGCGCCCAGCCAGTGGGCGGGGTTTTCCTTCACGGGTCTGTCAGACATGGATTTCGCCGGTAAAGACCTCCATCGCCGGTCCGGTCATGAACACCGGTCCGCCATCGGGCCACTCCATCTCCAGGTCGCCGCCCGACAGGTGGTTTACGATGGCGCGCCCGGTAAGTCCGTTCAGCACGCAGGCCACGGTCACGGCGCTGGCGCCGGTGCCGCAGGCCAGGGTCTCTCCCGCGCCCCGCTCCCAGGTCCGCTGCCGCACCTCGTTTCCGGAAATGACCTGCACGAATTCCACGTTGGTGCGGCGAGGGAACATCTCGTGGTTTTCTATGAGCGGACCGTATTTTTCCACCGGGAACTTCTCCACATCGTCCACGAAGATGACGCAGTGGGGATTGCCCATGGAGACGCAGGTGATGCGAAAGGTGGAATGGAGGATGTTGAGGGGCTCGTCCACCACCCGCGAGGCCCCGTCTCCGGTCATGGGGATCTCCGCGCGGATGAGGCGCGGCTCTCCCATGTTGACGCGCACCTTTTCCACCTTGTCATGGCTGTTGGTGAACAGCTGAAGCGTCAGGATTCCCGCGCCGGTCTCGGCGGTTATCTCCTTCTTTGACACGATGCCGTGATCGTAGGCATACTTGGCCACGCAGCGGATACCGTTGCCGCACATTTCGGCCTCGCTGCCGTCGGCGTTGAACATCCGCATCCGCACATCGGCCTTGTCGCTGGGCATGATCAGAATCAGGCCGTCGGAGCCGATGCCGAAATTGCGGTTACTGACCTTAATGGCCACCTCGGCCGGATTGACCACCTGCTCCTCGAAACAGTTTACATAGACATAATCATTGCCGGCACCGTGCATCTTGGTGAATTTCATTACTTCTTCCTCCGTCGCGGTTCGTAATCTAGGTTATTAAAACTATCAGAATCAGGGCAGGCCAACAAGACGAAATCATGGACGCTGTCTGACGATTACGGGTATACTACCTTCTCCAGCTCAACCCCAGGAGAAAACACCATGATCAAACCTTTTAAAGGGATGCAGCCCCAGATCGCCACTTCCGCCTTCATCGCCGAAACCGCCGTGGTGATCGGCGAGGTCACCATCGGCCCTGAAGCCAGTCTGTGGTACAACGTGGTGGCCCGCGGAGACGTCAACAGCATCACCATCGGTGCCCGCAGCAACGTGCAGGACATGACCATGCTGCACGTGACCCACAAAAAACATGCTGATGATCCCGGCGCGCCGCTTGTGATCGGCGACGACGTCACCATCGGCCACAGCGTGACCCTGCACGGTTGCACCCTACAGAACGGCTGTTTCATCGGCATGCAGGCCATGGTGATGGACAAGGCGGTGGTGGGTGAAGGGGCCCTGGTGGGTGCCCGGGCCCTGGTCACCGAAGGGACGGTCATCCCGCCCCACACGCTCTGGATCGGCGCGCCGGCCAAGTACAAACGTGATCTGACCCCGGACGAGATCGCCTGGCTCAAGAAATCGGCCGATAATTATGTGCGTTATTCACGGGAGTTTCTGGAGGAGGGGTTGGGCGAGAACTTAAGCTAATAATCGGACCATGCCCAACAGAACCAGATTGACAGATCATTGCAATATGACCATATTGGTCATATGGAGATAATCGTATGCAAACTGCAGCTGTTTCAGAACTAAAGGCCTCTACAAGCGAATACCTTGCAAAGGTTAAATCAGGAGAAGAGATTCTGATAACCGACAGAGGTCTGCCGATTGCAAAAATCATCCCTCTTCGCCGCACTGGCGATGCGCTGACCGCCCGCATGATGCATCTTGAACGAGCCGGCATGATCCGCAGAGGGAGCGGCAACATTCCAGATAATTTCTGGACTGAGCCACGACCCCAGGATAGCCGGGGAGCTGCGCTGGCGGCACTACTCGCTGAACGGGAAGAAGAGCGATGAAGTTCTGGGATAGCTCGGCAATTATACCACTGTGCCTTGAAGAACCTCATTCAGATACCTCTCGCCAGCTTGTGCGTGACGATGGAGAACTGGCCTTCTGGTGGGGCACCCCTGTGGAATGCAGTTCCTCGTTTGCACGATTACGACGCGAAGGCGGCATATCTGTTGATGATGAACAGCAGCTTCGTCATCTCGTTGATCAGCTCATCCAGAGCGGCACTGAGATTTCTCCTTCCGAAGAAGTCCGCGCAACAGCCCGTCGATTGTTGCTTCGCCACCCGTTGCGGGCTGCTGACTCCATGCAATTGGCTGCTGCTCTGGTGTGGGCCGAGAACAAACCGGATGACCTTGGTTTTGTTTGCCTAGACAAACGGTTACGAGATGCGGCCCGCATTGAAGGCTTTACGCTCTTCCCGCAGGAGCTGCCCGATGTTTGATATTTACAAACCTAACCCCTGAAAAACAAAACAGTTGACGGACTGATCAGCTCTTTTTATGATGATGCAACATTTGCAAAAAGGCAGGGAAGAGGAGTAGTAACAGAGGTAGATCCTTTGAGAGAGCCGGTGGGTGGTGCGAACCGGTGGATTGAGCCTGCGAACTCGCCTCGGAGCCGCTCCGGTGAACCAACCAGTAGTCGGAGACGTCTTGTCCACGTAACGGATCAATGAAGGTTCGCTGTCATCAGCGAACAAAGTAGGGTGGTACCACGGAAGCTCTAGCGCCTCCGTCCCTGCAACGGGGCGGAGGCGTTTTCTCTTTTCAGACACCACACAGGAGGTTGCGGCATGGCCAAGGCAAAGGCAGCACCAAAGGACGATACGCGCGTTATCAAGATTTTTGACACCACGCTGCGGGACGGCGAGCAGGCCCCCGGCAACAGCATGAATATCGAAGAGAAGCTGCGGGTGGCCAAGCAGCTGCAAAAACTGAACATTGACGTGATCGAGGCAGGTTTTCCGATCGCCTCGGAAGGGGATTTCGAGGCGGTCAAGAAGGTGGCCCAGAGCATCAAGGGGCCCGAGATCGCCGGCCTCTGCCGTTCCAGCGAAAAGGATATCGACCGAGCCTGGGAGGCGTTGAAGTACGCCGGTGAGAAGGGGCGTATCCATACCTTCATCGCTACCTCGGACATCCACATGAAGTACAAGCTGAAGATGGAGCCAGAGCGGGTGCTTGAAAATGCCGTCAAGGCGGTTAAGCGTGCTGCCGGCTACACCCCCAATGTCGAGTTCTCCTGTGAGGATGCGGTTCGGACCCGTCTGCCGTTCCTGGCCCAGGTAGTGGAGGCGGTGATCGATGCCGGCGCCACCACGGTCAACATACCGGACACGGTGGGCTACACGATTCCGTTTGAGTACTTCAACATCATCAAATACCTCAAAGACAACGTACCCAACATTGAGAAGGCGATCATCTCGGTACACTGCCACAACGATCTGGGCCTGTCGGTGGCCAACTCGATCGCTGCGGTGCAGGCCGGGGCCGGCCAGGTTGAATGCACCATCAACGGCATCGGCGAGCGGGCCGGCAACTGTTCGCTGGAAGAGTTCGTGATGGTCCTGCGGACCCGTCGTGACATCCTGCCGTTTGCCACCAACATCGCAACCGANNACCGAGCAGCTGACCCCGGCCAGCCGCCTGCTGTCAAGCATCACCGGCATCGCCGTACAGCCCAACAAGGCCGTAGTAGGGGCCAACGCCTTCGCCCATGAGTCCGGCATCCACCAGCACGGTATGCTGATGGACAAATCCACCTACGAGATCATGACCCCCGAGTCGGTGGGCCTGACCGCCAGCGCCCTGGTGCTGGGCAAGCACTCCGGTCGCCACGCCTTCAAAAAGCGGCTGGAGGAGCTGGGGCATGAACTGAATGAGGAGATGCTGAATCGGGCTTTTGAGCGCTTCAAGGCGTTGGCAGATCTGAAGAAAGAGGTCTTTGACGAGGACCTGGACGCCATTGTGACCGACGAGGCGCGGGGTGAAGACAAGTACAAGCTGGAGCATATCACCGTAACCTGTGGCTCCTTTGCGGTGGCCACCGCCACGGTGCAGATGGAGATCAACGGCACGCCGGTACGCACCGCCGAGCTGGGGGACGGCCCGGTGGACTCGGCCTTCAAGGCGATCAAGAAGCTGACCAAATCCAAGGCCAAGCTGACCCAGTACAACGTCGGCTCCATCACCGGCGGCACCGACGCCCAGGGTGAAGTGACGGTGCGGGTAGAGGAAGGCGGCCAGACCGTGGTGGGCAAAGGCTCATCCACCGATATCATCGTGGCCTCGGCCAAGGCCTACATTCACGCTTTAAACCGCCTGCACAGCAAACAGAAACGCCTGACTGACGCAGTCTAACATCCCTCTGTCGACCAGACGGGGCGGCCCAAAAGCCGCCCCGTCTGGTTTCCCGCCCTCAGATCTTGACCGTCTTGTAGAGAAAGTTCTTGAACCTGTAAAGCAGTTTACGCTGTTCATCGTCCGTAGCACCGTCGGTAACGGCCCGCAGATAGCGGGCAACGCCGGGCAACGGACGACCTGCCACCGACCGTGACTGTTCAACCACCATCCGTACCACGTCACGGGAGATATCATTACGGGAAAACGGCTCATAGACATCCTGCCAGAAATCCCCACCCTGTCGGATGCGATCCATGATCTCGGCCGAGAGCTGTTCCGTCAGACTGCGTCGACTGGCATCAACCACCTGCCCGCCCCCCAGGCCGGCGCTGGCAATGGCCTGTCTGATTGCGGCGCCGGAAATAACCCCTGACCGCCTGAAAAACAGTGCCCGCAACAGGATCGAACGCAACTCACGGATATTACCTTCGTAGTGGTGCTGTACCAGGGCCACCTTGGCCTCTTCGCTCAGCATTGGCGGATCATCGGCATCCTTGGCCCCGCGATAAGTACGATACAACTTGCCCAGAAAGTGTACCGCCAGGTCAGGGATATCTTCACGCCGTTCATTGAGCGATGGCAGCCTGATCGAGAGCTCGGCCAGACGGTGGTAGAGGTCTTCACGAAAACGGCCGGCAGCAATCTCTGCCGGCAGATCCTTGTTGGTGGCAGCCACCAACAGCACACGGCTGTAACGCTCCGTGTTTTCGCCTAATCGCACAAATCCGCCGTTATCCAGAAAACGGAGCAACTGCACCTGGGTCTTGGGGTCGGCGTCGCCAATCTCGTCCAGGAAGACCACCCCCCCCATGCATTCTTCCAGAATACCGCGCCGGTCACTGTAGGCGCCGGTAAAGGCCCCTTTCTTGTGGCCGAACAGCTCGGAATAGGTCAGTTCACCACTGTAGGCGGCGATGTTGGTCTTTTTGACCGCCAGCTCTCCACCAGCACCAAACTGTTCCCGATAGAGCGAATTGAGGCTGTTGTAGAAGTTGTTGAAGAAAAATTCCTTGCCGGAACCGGTGGGACCGGTGACCAGGATCGACGGCAGGCCGATGGTGGCCTCCTGGATCACGTTCTTGTGCCAGAAGACGATCCGGTTGAAGAGTGGACCGGATACGGTGGTGATGAAATCCACCACCGCCTGGGTGGTGGGTGCCAAGCCGATGATGTTGCCCAGCCGGTAGGAGGAGATGTGGGGATCCTTGTAGCCCACATCGGTGGTCAACCGCTGTACCTCGCCCTGCAGGCGCTCGATCCGCTGCAGATCTGAGATGTGACGGGCGGTGAGCGAGCCGATGATCTGCAGGATACGGCGGTGTTCCTCGCTGAAGTAGCCGTAACGCAGCGAGTTGAGGCAGATCACGGCAATCACCTCGCCGTCGCAGACAATCGGTACGGCGATCTCGCTCTTGAGCAGTTCACTCATCGAGCGGTGAAAACCCTCTGTTCCCCGCTCCTCTTCAACGCTGCGAATGATCTTGGGCTGCTGGCACCAGGCCACGTAGCCGGTCAGGCTGCGTTCCTCGGGCGGCAGCTCATGTCCTCCCACCGGGAAGGGAGGGATGTAGCGTTTGAGCCATTCCTTGTTTTTGGCGCCAACGATGGTGCCCTGCTCATCCTCCACCACCAGCCAACGCCTACCTTCACGCTCCTCCACCAGGGCGATGCTACCGGTGTCGGCACCGATCAACTCGGTGGCCTTGGCCAGCACCTTGGTAAGAAACGGCTGCAGGGCACCGCCACTGTCGTTGAGCAGGTCCGTAATTTCCGACAGCACCTGAATTTCCAGATGCTCGCCGCCGCCAACACCACTGAGCACACTCTCCACCATCTGGGCGTGCCCCTGCAGGAGTCCCATCTCGAACTCAGAAAAACGGTATTCATCACGGCAGAAATAATTAACCAGGCAGATCACACGGCGGGTACGGGGATCAAAACGGGGTACCACATACAGCGAACGCAGCGACATCTGCTCGGTCAGGGCCTTTTTCTGCAGGCTGTGACGGGCCAGATCGGCGATAAACAGCGGTTTCAACAGACGGTCGTCGCTGATGACCGCCTGTTCGTCAACGTAGCGCGAGATCAACGACGCGCCGGGCTCCAGCTGAATCGCCCCCAAACGGTTGTACTGCTCACGCAGCGCATCTTCTTCCGAAAAGCTGGCCAGCACCTCCAGCGCGGCACTGCCATCGGCGGCCACCACCGGGGTCAACACCGAGGCCAGGGCCACCTTGCTCACCAGACGCACGGCCGAACGGACCATCAGGCCGGCTGCCTCGCGTTTTTTTGATTCTTCCAGCCGACGTCCCAGCTGCAACTGCTGGTGGTAACCACGGGCGTCATCCAGCTGATCAGCAACGGCAGCGATAAAATCGGCCAGCTGACTCTTGACTCTACCGCCAGGTTCGGCCTCCGAGGGACCGCGATCAATACAAAGCACCCCAATCGACTTGCCCCGGCTGACCAATGGCAGTCCGGTACTGGCATGGATGTCGAACCGGTCACAAAAACCGCGATCCAGCGAGGCGGAGGGAGTATCGTCACGCCGCAACTCGGCCGGATATTGGCTGGCAAAGACCCGAGAAACCATGGCGTCCTGGGCAATGATCGGGAAGGCCACCGTGCGCAGCGCAGCGCTATCGGCGCCGGTCGCCGCAACACAGGCCAGTGAGCCGTCCACCAGGTCTTCAAGGTACACCCTGACACGGTCATGACCCGAGGCCAGGCGCACCCCTTCA
Source organism: Geobacter sp. UBA4074 (assembly GCA_002383415.1). GTDB lineage: Bacteria > Desulfobacterota > Desulfuromonadia > Geobacterales > Pseudopelobacteraceae > Trichlorobacter. The sequence goes on along the minus strand of DFYU01000048.1, from coordinate 16,256 downwards.
GCCAGCACATACAGCAGCTCGGTCTGATTCTCCTTGCCATAGGAGGCGACCTTGCTGCGCAACTCCTGTAGCGCGTTCTCTATCTGTTCCATGATGGCCGCTCCCACTGTGTGAAAAAAATACACGGCAGTGTAAACCACCTCTTGTCAGGGCGTCAACTCGATAACCGGTGCAGGTGTGCTGCGGGGGCAAAACGGGCGGGGCAGAACGGCTGCCGACAGGCTGTGCAGACGTCTGCTAACTCAGACCCTGGCGGATCTGATACAGCTCTTCCAGATCAAGGCCGTTATTTTCGTAATACTCGCGCTCCAATTCCTCAACATAAAAACGATCAAGTCCGGAGCTGGCCAGGAACTGCTCACGGGCAGCAGCATCCTTGGTGGCAACGATCTTCGGCAACAGGGTCTGCAGATAGGTGGCCTCTTTCTGCAGGGTCTGGATCACCTGCTGGAAGACCTCTTCCGGCACATCCCCCTTGATCCGCTTACTGGACTTCAGCTCTTCCACCACCTCGCGCCGTAGGGCATCCTGATCAGCCTTGGTGGCGAAACTCGAGTAGAAGTTGCGCACCCGGCGCTGCACCTGTTCCAGCAGCAGCAGGTAGAGCCGCTCCTCCTGGTCAATGGCGTTCAACCGCAGATACAGCTGATGGACCGTTTGCTGTTCACGCTGGACCTGGTCAATCCCCTCCAGCAGGGTCGTCATCTTGAGTCGCCCATACCGCCCCAGATAGGGATTGCTGAACAGGTCGCGCAGGAACAGTTCGTCAAAGCAGCCGGCACCCAGGTTATCAAAGGCGGCCTTGTGCTCCACCAGCCCCTGCAGCAACTCCTCGCTGATCCGCACGTTTTCCATGAAGGCCAGCTGCCCGATCAGGGACATGGTGCTGTCCAAACGGTCCAGATAGGTAATGATGTATGAAAAGCCCTCCATCAAGGCCGGGTCGGCGCCGTCACGGATCTTTTCATCACAATCCCGGCTGAAATCAAGCATCAAACGATCGAAATGCTGGTCCCGGGTGGTGACTGCCCGTTTCTTTGAGCGCAGCAGGGTCAGCATATCAATCCGGTCCACCGAGCTGTCGATCTCGCGGCCATGCAGGAAGAAGCCCTGCAGAATCTCGCGGGTCTCGGCGACATAATCCTCTTCAGCCGTAGCCTGCTTCAGGCCGCGCCCTTTTTTCAACAGTTCGTCAAGGGTGGCGAACAGCGCCCCCGGAATCTTGTTGCGCACCGACAGGGTCTTCAAGCGGTTCAGCCGGGCGTTATCCAGCGGGTTGATCTCATTGCGGGCGTTACAGGCCACCAGAATGCTGCAGTACTCATCAACAATACGGCGGTTCAACGGATGACGGTACATGACATCGATTCGCATCCGTTCCTGCTGGTAGCGGTCAATCCGGTGGGTGGTGGCCAGGTTCACCAGCCGCGCAAAATCGTCATCGGCGATCTTTTTGGATCGGAAATAGAGGCTGCGGAACAGATCGCGGTAGTCCTTATGGTGCGTATTGATCAGCTTGACCATAAACAGCTGGGCCGCCGGGTCCTGTAACAACGGGTACAGTTCGGCCACCAGCTGGTCGTCGCGCTCTTCACCGACGTTTGGCGACCGCTTGAGGGTCTTGCCCAGCAGCCGGACCAGTTCTTCCTGTTGTTCCTTCAGCCGGCGGGGCAGCTTCTGCGAATGGACGAAAAAGAAGTAATTACAGACCGCGTTGCCTTCAAAAAAGATGGTGTCGTAGGATTCCTTGCCGGTGGTTCGCTCGCTGAAGCGCACCGCCCCCCGCTCAGCGTCGGTGCGGGCGCCGTACATCACCAGCCGATTGATGATATCCGGTTTGGAGAGATCGGTGGGCGGCTGCTCAACACCGAACATGTATTCACAGAAGTATCCGCCATTGCCTTCGTAGGCAACACCGTGGGAGCCAAGAATAAACTCGTTGCCTGGCGAAAAGATGCGCAGCTCGCCATGCTCCTGCACAATATTGAAGAAGTAGCGCTGATAGGCCTCGGTGCCTGCCACCAGCACAAAATACTCAATACCGTTTCCCAGATGGCCATGGAGGCGTATATCCTTCTGCATCACTCTTCCCCCAACTGCAGCGTCAAGCCATCGTAGGCGAACTCAACCCCTGCCGGTAGCTGTGCCGATTCGGCATAGGCCACCTCATGGGTCAGGTGTGTCAGGATTATGCGGGCTGCGCCCAATGTTTGCGCCACGGCTATCGCACCTTGAATATTAAAATGGAACGGATGGGACGACCAGCGCAGGCCATCGATCACCACGGTCTCCACCCCCTGTAGCAGCGCTAACGAGCTGTCCGGTATTGCACTGCAGTCGGTCAGGTAGGCAAAACTGCCGATCCGGTAGCCGCAGGAAAAGCCGGGGCCATGCACCAGCTTAATCGGCACCACGCTCAATCCGAACAGTTCAAAGGGACCGTCAATGCTGACCGGCTGCAAGAGCGCTGGATGCGTATCCTGCACACCACGTTCAAATATGTAGCGAAATCCGCCCAGCAGCTTTTCCAATACCGCAGGGCTGGCGTAAGCGGGCACTACGGAACGATGGCGAAAATGAAAACCGCGCAGATCGTCGATACCGTTGGCATGGTCGGCATGGGCATGGGTAAACAGCACGGCATCGACCTGGGTTATCCGCTCACGCAACATCTGCTGCCGCAGATCGGGGCAAGTGTCAACCAGGATATTCCGGCCGCCAGACTGGATCAGCAGCGATGCACGCGTACGCTGATCACGCGGGTCTGCCGAGCGACAGACCGGGCAGTCGCAACCCACCATCGGCACGCCGGTTGAGGTGCCGCTCCCAAGCACGATGATCTTCATAGGGAAGCGCAGAATACCAGAAGCGAACCCCGACGGGCAAGGTGCATTTCCCCTTTTGCCTTGCATCAAAACCATCGGCAACCGATAATGGCGACATGCGTATAGCCCTCTTCAGCCCCTTCACCAACGGCCCCTTGCGGGGTAATATGATCACCGTGCAGCGCATTGCACACCACCTGCCAGCCGTTGACTGCGAAAGCACGACTATCGGGCTGGACACCACCAGCCTGGACCAAGCCCAGCAGTTGATCAACCGTTTTCAGCCCGAGCTATTGCATGCTTTCCATGCCTACCATAGCGGGCCAGCCGCCCGCCTGCTCGCCCTGCGCAACAGACGCCCCTATCTGATCACCATGACCGGCAGCGATCTGTACGACCCCAACTTTTACAACCATCCCGACACGTTACTGGCGCTGCAGGATGCCGCAGCCATCACCTGCTTTGACCCACTGGCAGCCGAGCAGCTCACCAGACGCCATCCCGAACTGAGGGCACGGGTGCAGGTCATCCCGCAGGGAGTCACCCCTCTGGCTGCATCTGAGCCGTTCCCACGTCAGTCCGGCAGCTTCATCATCCTGCTGCCGGCCGCCATCCGCCCCGTTAAAGGTGTTCTCGAGGCCTTTACCGCCCTTGCCCCCCTGGCCGATCAGAACCCCCAACTACAGCTGTGGGTTGCCGGTGGTGACCTTGATGCAGACTATGCGGCCCAGGTGCGACAGCAGGCAGCCGCATTGCCGTGGGTGCAGCTGATGGGGGAGGTTCCCCACCAGCTGATGGGGGACCTGTTTGCCGCCTGCGACCTGGTGTTAAACTACTCCCGCTTCGAGGGCGGTATGGCCAACACCCTGCTGGAAGCGATGGCATCCGCCAGACCGGTCATCGCCCGTGATGTGGCCGGCAACCGCTCCCTCATCCAACAGGGCGAAACCGGCTGGCTGTTCCAGGATCAGCAGCAGTTGCGCCAACTGCTACAGCACCTGCTGGCTCACCCCGAGCTCCTGAAAGAGCCGGGGGCAGCGGCCAAGATGCTTGTCACCACCCGTTTTTCTCCTCAACACGAGGCTGCCAGCCTGGCTGCACTGTACGCAAAAGTCATGCAAGCGATAGAGCATCTGCGAGTTTGAGCAAAGTATACCACGACCGCAGGTTGTGGCAATTGCGGCTTGACAAGCGGGGACTACCTTATAAAATCCTCATGAACCAGCACTCCACCATCTGATGCAGTCTATGCAATTCCAGGAGGTTGAACCACCATGCACAGCGTGCTTATTGTCCTTTGCCTGTTGCTATCAGCCCTGCCGGCAGCAGCAATTCAGCTTACCCCCAAGGAAGAGCTGGGCAAGCTGCTCTACTTCGACCCGCAACTCTCGCTGCAGAAAAACCAGTCCTGCTCCACCTGCCATATGCCGCCCGGTTTTGCCGACCCAGAGAACGTTGCCAATCCCAAGCAGAGTGTCGTGTCCAAGGGCTCGGTGCCGGGCAAGCTGGGCACCCGCAACACGCCCAGCGCCGCCTACGCCGCCTTCAGCCCCCATTTCCACTGGAATGGCGAGGATGGCCTATATGTGGGGGGACAATTCTGGGATGGACGAGAACCGACGCTGAAGGCCCAGGCCAAGGGACCATTCCTCAACCCGGTGGAGATGGCGATGATCAGCCCCCGCTCGGTGAAGGAGGCGGTGCGTCACCCGGACAACCCGCTGTTGCCCAACTACCGCCAACTTTTTGAGCAGGTCTACAAGGTCTCGCTGCACAACGTCAACCTGGCTGACTCGTTGGTGGCGGAGATGTTGTACGACATGGCCGCCGACGCCATCGCTGCCTACGAAAAATCGCGAGAGCTGAACCAGTTCAGCTCGAAATACGATTACGTGCTGGCCGGCAAGGCCAAACTGACCGCACAGGAGCGCCTGGGGCTGCAGCTGTTCAACGGCAAGGGACTCTGCAACAAATGCCACATCTCGACGCCGTTCAAGGGTCCTGACGGCAGCATGATCCCGCCGCTGTTTACCGATTTCACCTACGATAACCTGGGCATACCCCGCAGCAGCAACCCGGCCATTGCCCAAGCGCCCACCGACCTCGGCCTGGGCGGTCGACCAGAGATCGCCGCTCTTGACCCCAAGGGATTGCAGAAGGGGAAATTCAAGGTGCCGACCCTGCGCAACATCGCCCTTACCGCCCCCTACGGCCATAACGGCTACTTTGCCACCCTGACAGAGATCGTCGATTTCTACAACACGGCCGGCCTGCGGGGCAGATGGCCCGCGCCGGAAGTGCCTCAGAACGTGAACCGCGAGGAGATGGGCAACCTGAAACTGACCAAGAGTGAGGTGGCGGCCATCGTAGCCTTTATGCAGACCTTGAGCGATGGTTATGGCAAGCCGTTGGCCAACATCACCCTGCCACCCTTCCCCTGATTGAACCTGCACATACAACAAAGCGGGGGACAGCATGCTGTCCCCCGCTTTGTTGTGCTTCGTTCCCTGAAAAAACCTAGAAGTTGATATCCAGCTGGGTGGTGAAGGTCGGCTTCCCGCCAGCCTTCTCACTTTGATACGGGTTATAGGCGTTCACACCCACCAGCAACGATACATTGGGGGTAAAGGCCCAGGCAGCGCCGGCCGACAAGGCACCAAAGGCGTTGTTGCCGCTCATGTAATCCACCGCCATCCAGAGCTTATCAGAAATCTCGGGCATGCTGCGGTCCCAGGAGAGCATCAGGCCATTATTGTTGCTGCCAAGACTCTGCTCAGCCCCGTGGTAACCGCCCGCCGAGATCCGTCCCACCACCGGCAGGGTCTTGGCAACCAGGCCATAGAGGATATTGGCGGAAAGGGCCGTGTCGGCGGTATTCATGCCAAACATGCCGACGGCCAGGGCCGGCATACCTTTGAAGGCGGCATCTTCAGGCATGGCAGCCTTGACGTTGAAATAGGCCGGGTGGTCACTCATGGCTGAATCTTCGCTCTGCAGACCATCGGTCAGGTAGTCGACCCCCACCTCCAGTTTGAGTTTTTCGAACGGCAGCACACCCACGGTAACGCCGGCGTCGAAGGTATTGACACCTGCATTATCAGCACTTGAAAAACGAAGGTAATTGTCGATGCTGATGTTCACCTCACCAAAACCTTTGGCATCGGTGGACGGGATCCAGATCTGCCCCGAATAGGTTGCCATGGCGGCACTGCTCATGGAGAGGGTCAACGCTGCGGCCAACAGGGTACGTGCGACGAGTTTCATACTGATTCCTCCTTTAGGTTGGTCTGACGACGAGAATGGTAACGAGCCTTGCCTCCCTGTTCATCAGTAACCGTGCCAACCAGGCCGACCAAACTGACAGACAACAAAAACAGCTTGATTTCCGTGTGGTTAGCCGACAAAATGGCTGAACACACGACTGGATGATGGTGAAAAAACATTCGAGCCGTTACCATCAGTGCCTAGATAGCCACCAGCTAGTGCCACTTTTCTGATCACCACCACACGGAGTTGCCATGACCACCCACAGCACCTACCGATTGGCCTTTGCCAGCGACAACTATGCCGGCATCTGCCCCGAGGCCATGCAGGCTTTGCAACAGGCCAACAACGGCTATGCCGCCTCCTACGGCGACGACCGCTCCACAGAGCAGGCCTGCAGCCTGATTCGGGAACTGTTCGAAACCGACTGCCAGGTCTTTTTCGTCTTTAACGGTACCGCCGCCAACTCATTGGCCCTGGCCTCGCTCTGTCAGTCCTACCACAGCATCATCTGCCAGGAATTCGCCCATATCGAGACCGACGAATGCGGTGCTCCGGAATTTTTCTCCAACGGCACCAAGCTGCTGCTGGCCGGAGGTCACCACGGCAAGATCGACCTTACGGCAGTGGAACAATTGATTACCAAACGCAGCGATATTCACTACCCCAAGCCACGGGTTCTGTCGCTGACCCAGGCCACCGAGCTGGGTACGGTTTACAATCCGAATGAGCTGCAGGCCGCCGGTGACCTGGCCCGCCGCTACGGTCTGCAGCTGCATATGGATGGTGCCCGTTTTGCCAATGCGGTGGCCAGCCTTGGCTGCCACCCGGCCGATATCAGTTGGCGGGCAGGTGTTGACGTGCTCTGCTTGGGTGGGGCCAAGAACGGCATGGCACTGGGTGAGGCGGTGGTTTTTTTCAATCAGCAGCTGGCGGAGGAGTTCGACTACCGCTGCAAACAGGCCGGGCAACTGGCCTCAAAGATGCGCTTTCTGGCCGCCCCCTGGATCGGCATGCTGCAATCGGGCAGTTGGTTGGAGCGGGCACGGCATGCCAACCGCAGTGCGGCCCTGCTGGAGGAACGCTTGCGTCAGCTTCCGGGGGTCGAACTGATGTTTCCCCGCCAGGCCAATTCGGTCTTTGTACGGATGCCGCCCGAGGTGCTGCAAGGGCTGCAGGCGTTGGGCTGGCGTTTTTACAGCTTTATCGGCGCCGGCGGTGCCCGGCTGATGTGCTCCTGGGCCACCACCAGGGACGAAATCGAGGCCTTTATAAAAGACGCAGCCGCATTGGCTACCCAGGCTACGGCTTAGCGCCAGGGCACCGCGATGCAGACACTGGAAATAGCCCCTCAGGAGCTTGATCTCAAACGGCTGCATCACGCACTCACGGCCGACAAGCAGGCCATCTATTCCCTGCTTGAGCAGCCGTCCCCTGACCTGCTACGGGTGCTGCTACGCAACCCGGCCCTGGACGAACATCACCTGCTGACCCTGCTCAAGCAGCGCGGCTTGACCAGCGCCCTGTTTGAAATCATCCAGCACTACGTAGACGAGGCTGGCAACAGCTATCAACTTGCCAAGGCGCTGGCGCGGCATCCCGAAACGCCACCCCAGATCGCCCTAGGTCTTCTGCCCCGCCTGTACCTGTTCGATCTGGCCGAGCTCAGCCGTCACCCCCAGGCCACACCGGACCAGCGGATGGCAGCGGAACGCCTGATCATCCAGCGTCTGCCCACCCAGCCCCTGGGCAACAAACTGACCCTGGCCCGCCAGGGCAGCGCCGCCATTGTCGAGGCGCTGCTCAAGGAGGGGCTGCCGCAGGTGGTGGCCGTCTGCCTGGACAACCCGCGCCTCAAGGAGGGAGCCCTGCACCAGTTCCTCAGCTCCGGGGCCGCCAGTGCCGAAACCATTTCGCAGGTGGCCCGCCACGCCCACTGGCAGCACCGCCCCAACCTACGGCTGGCAATCCTCAAGCATCCGCGCACGCCGCTGATCTGGTACACCCTCTGGCTGCCACGCCTTAAACGTGGTGTCGTCAAGGAGCTGGGCCACTCGCCACGCCTGACCACACAGCAGCGGGCCTGCATCAAACAGTATCTGGGAGAGCATTGATGAAACGGTTGCTGCTGATTTTGAACTGTCTGGTGCTGCCGGTGACAGCCGTTGCCCAACCGTTACCCTACGCCGTGGCCAGCGTACCAACTCCGGTCTACAACAGCCCACAGGCTGCTGCCAGCAGCGCACCGCCACCCACCGACCACTGTGGCCAGGTACGTCAACTTGAATGGATCGCCTTTGCGGGCACCCCTTTCACGGTTGTGGCGGAAATAATTCTTAACCGGCAGTCGGTGCTTGAGGTCACCAGCCCATCCTACCGTCCGCCACCGAGTGTGCGCTTATTTGTTGCTGCCAGCGGACTCGAGCGGCGCGCCTCGCTGCCGCCGCTGCCCATTCCGGCACCCCGCTCTGCCGAAGAACTACTGCAGCTCCTGCGCTCCGCAATCGGCCTGCCCTATGTCTGGGGCGGCAACCTGCGCCAGGGTGTGCAGTTCGGGCAGACTCGTCATTTTGCCGGCCTGGACTGTTCCGGCCTGCTGTACGAGGCCACAGATGGTGCCACACCACGCAACACCGCTGATCTGGTCAGCTACGGCCGGGCAGTGCCGGTGGCAGGGCTCACGCCCGCGCAGTTGCTGAAACGATTGAAACCGTTGGATCTGCTTGTCTGGAAGGGGCACGTAGTCATCGTTGCCGATGGAGAACAGGCCATTGAAAGCCTGCTCGTATGTGGTCAGGCAGGCAATGGAGGGGTACGTCTGACGCCGTTGCGCCAGCGACTGCGGGAGATCATGACAACTCGGCAAGGCGTGGATAGCTGGCCAAAACAACACGGCAAGCAGCAACTGTTCGTGATCAGACGCTGGTTGCCATTAGCTGATTGATGCTACTTCTTCTTTTTCTCCGGCACCGCCAGCCCCAGCCGGCCCAGCACCAAGACCATGTCGTTCCAGACATCCCAGTAATGCTGCTTATTGTCTTTGTGGTGCAGTAAAAATGAAGGATGGAAGGTCGGCATGACCGGTATGCCGTGATAGGTGTGAAACTGTCCCCGCAACTGGGAGATCGGCTCCCTGCTCTGCAGCAGGGTTTGGGCGGCGCTGGTGCCCAGGGCCACAATCATCTCAGGGCCAATCACGCGGATCTGCTGGGCCAAAAACGGTGCGCACTGCTCGATCTCGTCCTTGTGGGGGTGACGGTTGGCCGGCGGTCGGCACTTGAGCAGACTGGTGATGTAAACCTGCTCCCGCTTGAGCCCCATGGCCTCGATGATCCTGGTCAGGACAGCGCCGGCCTCACCCACGAATGGCTCGCCACGCCGATCCTCGTCGGCACCGGGCGCCTCACCCACAAACAGTAGCCGCGCTTGGGGATTACCGGCGCCAAACACCAGCTTGGTACGGGTGGCGGCCAGACCGCAGCGCTGGCAATCGCCCATCAGTTGACGCACCTCTGCCAGGGTCTGCGGTTCAACCTGCAAGGAAACACCAGAACCTGAGCCAACTGCCGCTTCAGTCGCAGCAGGTTCGTCATGCGGCACCCCGTCCACGCCGCTCTCCTCAAGCTCCTGCAGATAGCTGTGTACTGAGGCATACATGGCGCCGGGCGTGAGTCTGTGTGGCATTGCGCGTGCTCCTGGTTTGCATTTCCTGACGACCCGCAGTAAGCTACCTGCATGATCATGATGATTCGTCTTGCACTACTGTGTTGTTGCTGCCTGCTGCTGCCTGATCAGGCCCTGGCCTGGGGTGGCGGCACCCACCTGACTATTGGCCTGGAGGTGCTGCAACGACTCCCGCAGCTGCCGCCCAACCTGGCCGCCCTGCTGGCCGGCGCCAGCGACGATTTCCTCTATGGCTGCATGGCAGCCGACATCATCGTGGGCAAAAAATACACCCACTACCTGCTGAACTGCCACCGCTGGCGGGTGGGCAGCCGGCTGTTACAGGCGGCCAGCACCGATTCGCAGCGGGCCTGCGCCTGGGGCTACCTCTGCCACCTGGCTGCTGACATGGTGGCCCACAACTATTTCGTGCCCTACAAGATCATTCGTTCCTTCTCCACCATTGCGCTACGCCATACCTACTGGGAGATGCGTTTTGAGGCCTTTGTAAAACCGGCCACCTGGGAGCGGGCACGCTCAGTTTGCCAGAACGGCCGCAGTCTGGACGACAGCCTGCTGCGGCGGGTGATGGCCCCCACCCTGTTCTCCTTCGGCAACAGCAAACGGATCTTCAACTCGATCTTGCTGCTTTCGAGGCTGGAGCGTTGGCAGCTGTTGATGCGCACCCTGTCGCAACGCTCGGACCACCTGCTGAGTGAGGAAGATTACCAGGAATATCTGGCCATCACCATGGATGCCGTGATGGATCTCTTGCAGCATGGTGATGACAGTTTCTGCTGGATGACCGATCCCACCGGCGAAACCGCCCTGACTGCCGCCCAGGAACTGCGACGCCACCTGCGTTTTCTCTACAAATCAGGACTTATTTCCCGTTCGGGGGGGATTGAGCGGGCCGAATTCATCAAACCAACCCTGCGGCGGGCCATGCACCAGCCGGAATTACTGGAGATCCTGCGCACCGCCAGCCACGAGCAGAGCTCGCCGTTTGTGCTGCCAACCGGTGGTTGAATCAGCCCCTGTGCTGTAGCAGGGTCAACACCCTGTCCAGAATCAGGTGGGCCAGTTCCTGCTTGTCCATCAGCGCTAGCGGCTCAACGCGGCCATCACGGAACAAGAGCTGACAGACGTTAGTGCTGACATTGAAGCCGGCCCCCTCCTGGGTCACATCGTTGGCCACAATCATGTCCAGGTTTTTGGCGGTCAACTTGGTGGCGGCGTGGGCCTGCAGCTCCGTAGTCTCAGCGGCAAAGCCCACCAAGAGCGGACGTTTTTCCAACCGGCCCAGTTCAGCCAGGATGTCCGGGTTGCGCTCCAGTTCGATCGTCAGCCGCTCACCCTGCTTCTTGATCTTCTGATCGTTGCGCAGCACAGGTCGGTAATCGGCCACGGCAGCAGCCTTAATCACCACCGTACTGTCAGCGACCCGCTCCATCACCGCCTGACGCATTTGACAGGCACTCTCCACCGCCACCAGCTCAACGCCAACCGGTGCCGGCAGGGCCACCGGGCCGCTGATCAGGATCACCCGCGCGCCACGCTGGCGTGCGGCCTGCGCCAAGGCATAGCCCATCCGGCCGGAGGAATGATTACTGATAAAACGGATCGGGTCCAGCTCTTCGCGGGTCGGACCGGCAGTCACCAGCACCGTCTGTCCAGCCAGATCCTGGGGGGTTAGCAAGCGGCAGAGTTCAGCAAAGATCTGCTCAGGCGGGGCCAGCCGTCCCTTGCCCTGCCAGCCACAGGCCAAGAAACCCGGCTCCGGATCAACCAGCCGGCAGCCCAGCCGCCGCAGTTTCTGTTCATTTTCCTGATAGGTCGGATGCTCATACATATTGACGTTCATGGCCGGCGCCACCAGCAGTGGTGCCTTGGTGGCCATGGCGGTGGTGGTCAGCAGGTCGTCGGCGATGCCGTTGGCCAGTTTGCCGATGCAGTTGGCAGTGGCCGGGGCGATCACCAAAGCATCGGCCCGGTCCGCCAGTGAGATATGGCCGATCTCCTGTTCCTGGATCAGGTTAAACAACTCGGTGTGCACCGGGTTGCCGGACAGGGTCTGAAAGGTGAGCGGCGTCACAAACTCGGTGGCGGCCCGGGTCATGATCACGTGTACCGTGGCACCGGCCTTCGTCAACAGACGCAGCAGTTCCACCGCCTTGTAGACGGCAATCCCACCGGTCACCCCCAACACAATGGTTTTTGCTTGCAGGTTCATAGGCGTTAATCCAGATACGGGTTATGCTGCTGTTCGTGGCCGATGGTGGTGGCCGGGCCATGGCCGGGCCAGACCTGCACCTGCGGCGGCAGTGTGAAAAGGCGGGTGCGAATGGAGTCTACCAGTTGAGCGTGGGAGCCACCCGGCAGGTCGGTGCGGCCGACACCGTCGGCAAACAGGGTGTCACCGCTGATCAGCTTCTGCTCAGACTCCAGATACAGGCAACAGCCACCCGGCGTGTGACCGGGGGTGTGGATCACCAGCAACTGCTGGTTGCCAAAAGAGAGCAGCATGCCATCCTCAAGCAGCCGGTCCGGCCCCGGCGAATTTTCCGCCTGCAGGCCGTACATGCCAGCCACGCTGGCAACCCTGGCCAGCATCGGCTCATCGGCCGGGTGGATCAGCAACTCTGCGCTGGTGGCCGACTTCAACTGTCGATTGCCCCCCACGTGGTCGAAGTGGCCGTGGGTGTTGATGATGCTGACCACCGCCAGCCCCCGTTTCTGGATCGTCGCCAGAATCTGCTCAACATCGCCGCCCGGGTCCACCACCACCCCTTGGCCGGTGGCCTCGCAGCCCAACACGAAACAATTGACCCCCAAGGGACCAACCACCACAACATCGAATGTCATATCAACTCCTTAGGCAGTATTGCGGCAGCCTGCTTGCCCCTCGCAGGGATTGGTGGTATGGTTTGCCCACATGATCACCCCGTAAGGAGACACCCATGACGAAACAACCGGTTGTTGACCAGGACGCCTGCATCAGTTGCGGACTGTGCGTCAGCTCCTGCCCTGCTGTCTTTCGTTTCAACAGCGCCGGCAAATCCGAGTGCTACGACCCGACCGGCGCCGACGAGGCAGCCATCCAGGCCGCCATTGACGGCTGTCCGGTGCAGGCCATCAGCTGGCAGTAGCGCCAGCATCTTCCACGAAAGGAACCACTGCCATGTCAAAGTATGTCTGTTCGCTCTGCCAGTACGTCTACGACCCTGCTGTGGGTGATCCGGACCACGGCATCGCCCCCGGCACCGCCTTTGAAGACCTGCCGGACGATTGGTGCTGCCCGCTGTGCGGCGCCGGCAAGGACGTCTTCGAAGAAGAATAGTTCTGTTTCCATTTCAAGCGCTACAAAGACGGGGCGGCCGCAGGGTCGCCCCGTCTTGTTTCTATCTCGCTAACTCCTCATCCAGCAGTCCCAGAAACTCCTCCAGTTCAGTCGGCTGCATATCCCCCATGTGCGCCACCCGGAAGGTCTGCCCCTTGATCTTGCCATAGCCGTCGTCAAAGGCGTAGCCACGCTCACCCAGCCGCTGCTTGACCCCGGCCAGATCAACACCACGGTTGTTGGCCACACAGGTTAGGGTCACCGAACGGGCCCCCTGCGGCGCAAACAGCTCAAAACCTCGCTCCACGGCCCAGGCCCGGGTCCGCTCCGCCATCTGCAGGTGGCGGCCCCAGCGCACTTCAAGCCCCTCGTTAAAGATCCGCTGCAACTGGCAATCCAGACCGTAGATCAGCGAAATACACGGGGTGGACGGCGTGTTGTGCTTGTCGTCATTGGTCACAAATTCCATGAAATCAAAGTAGTAACCACGGTTTTCCACCGTCTTGGCCCGCTGAATCGCCTTCTCGCTAGCGGTAAAGATCGCCAGTCCCGGCGGCAGGGCCAGCGCCTTCTGCACCCCAAAGATACAGCAATCGATCCCCAGTTCCTTGACCGGCAGCCGCGAGGCGCTCATCGAGGAGACCGTATCAACGATGCTGACCACGTCGGGGTACTTCTTCAGCACCTGGGCGATCTCCTCCAACGGCGAGAAGACACCAGTGGAACTTTCATTGTTGATCAGCGTAAAGCTGTCGTACATGCCGCTGGCCAGGGCCTGATCCACCAGCTCGGCGGTAATCGGCTGTCCCCAGGGCACCTTGACCGCATCGGCCTGCTTGCCGCAGCGCAGGGTCACCTCGTGCCACTTGTCTGAAAATGCGCCGTTACAGAAGTTGACGCAGCGCCCCTTGACCAGATTGCGCACTGCCCCCTCCATCACACCGAAGGCGCTGCTGGTGGCCAGGAAGGTGCGATCGTCGGTCTCCATCATTCGTTTCAGATTGGTGGTGACCCTCGCGTGCAGCTCGGCATATTCCTTCATACGGTGCCCAATCATCGGCTGCGACATGGCAGCGAAAATTTCAGGGGCCACATTTACCGGACCGGGGATGAACAGCTTCTTGGCCATCAGAAAAATCTCCGTTAATTAGATAGGTTAACCAGTTCGTGCAGCCTAGCAGATGCCCCCGCCGAAGTCAAGGCAGCCGCCCGCACCGGCGACGTTGCATGTTCGGGCAGATTGCAACAGACCATTTTGCAACAGCGCAACACCAAGACTCATCGATTAGTGCTGTATTTTTATGGGATTGCATTTCACCATCGCCTATGCTAGAAAAAAGCGTTTAGAAACCAAAGTGTTGCAAATGCAACAATACTGTTCTATTGCTTTGATTTACCATCACACACCAGAGTAAAGGGGACCTAGCACGTATGACCAATCACAGCACACCAACACTGAACGAGCTGGTAAGCGGCGTCGCAAACCGGCTCAAGACAGCCGGGACCGGCTTCTACCTGATGGTTTTTATCTCTCTGTGCCTGGTATTGGCCGCCACAGGGCTCGGCCTGATGACCATGTTCAAGGGCCATGAAGCCTACTACAATGTCTACCGCGAGGTACCGTGGGGCATCCTGATTGCGGCCTACGTCTTTTTCGTGGTGACCTCAACCGGACTGTGTCTGGTCTCCTCCATCGGCCACGTCTTTGGTGTGCAGGATTTCATGCCGATTGCCAAGCGCTCGGTCTTCCTGTCCATTGCCACCATCCTGTCCGGTTTCTTCGTAATCGCCTTCGAGATCAAGATTCCCTGGCGGATGGCGATCTACAACGTGATCTCCCCCAACCTGACCTCCAACATCTGGTGGATGGGCACCCTCTACGGCGTCTACCTGGCTTTCATGTTCGCCGAGTATATCTTTCTGTTGATCAACAAGCATAACCTGGCGGTGATCTGCGGCTTCGGCGGCTCCGTGGCCGGCATCGCCGCCCACTCCAACCTGGGCGCCGTATTCGGTCTGCTGATGGGCCGTGAATACTGGCAAGGTCCCTACATGCCGATCTACTTCATCGCCTCGGCCATGATGACCGGTTGCGCGGTGATCATCCTGTTCCATATCCTGGGCTACAAGGTTAACCGTGAACAGATGGCCCCCGACATGGAGCGTGCCCTGGAGGTCACCACCAAGATCGGCATCCTGCTGATCACCGTGATCCTGTTCTTCACCACCTGGAAGTTGATTGCCGGTGCAGCCGGTCAACCCGGCGGCGCCTATCCGATCGTCCATTCCGAGGTTGTCGGCCACCACGCCTTCATCTTCTGGTTCTTTGAAATCCTGCTGGGCATGGTTGGTCCGCTGGTACTGTTTATCCTCTCCAAGGGCCGCAACCTGAAGATGATGTTGGTCGCCTCGCTCTCGATGATCATCGGCATCTTCGTGATGCGCTACAACCTGGTCTTCCTCGGCCAATCGCTGCCGGTCTATTACAGCCTGGGCGTGAATGAGTTCAAGGATATGCTCAGCTATTTCCCCTCGGTCTATGAATGGATCATCGCCGCTGGCGGCTTTGGTCTGACCGCACTACTCTTTCTGGTTGGCGAAAAAGTATTCGACGGCCACAAGGTTGAACACCACTAATCCACTGACATAGCAACCGATAACGAGGATACCAACACATGAACAAGCATATAGATCTGAACAATCTGAAGAACGAAGGGCTCGAGAACGTTTCGAACCAGGAGCGACGGGATTTTTTCAAGATGGGCCTGGCCATCACCGGCGTGTTTGCCGGAGGCACCCTTTTTTCGGCCATCTCCACCTTCAACCGCGCCCATGCCTCTGATTTCGCTAAAAAGTACCCCTACAAGCCCCATTACAGCATGGTCATGCAGCAGGATCGCTGCATCGACTGTGAGCGCTGTATGGAGGCCTGCGTGGTTACCAACAACGTGCCCAGACGCCATGGCAACTACCGCACCACCATCCTTGAAAAGGAGACTCCTGACGCCATTGGCGGCAAGCGTGAATTTATCCCGGTACTCTGCAACCAGTGCAACCTGCCGCAGTGCGTTCGTGTCTGCCCAACCAAGGCCACCTACAAGGACAAAACCCACGGCATCGTCATGATGAACATCAAGAAGTGCATCGGCTGTCTGACCTGCCAG